>NZ_CP122537.1:2694087-3007381 GCF_029853695.1 Jannaschia sp. GRR-S6-38 | reverse complement strand
CGGCCCCGGCTCCGACCCGCAGGACATCGCCGACGCGCTGGCCTTCCTGCGCTCCATCGGGCTGATCGACACGGCCCGCCGCGCGGCGCTGCAACTGCTCTTGCTGGCATGAGCTGGATCGACCGCTTTCTCGAGGCGCAGGCCGCCGAACGGGGCGCGGCGCTGAATTCGCTCCTGGCCTATCGCCGCGACCTCGAGGATTTCGCCGCCCATCTGGGCGCGCGCGGCCTCGACCTGGCCGGGGCCGGCCGCGGCGATATCGAGGGCTATCTCGTCGCCTGCGAGGCCGAGGGCCTGGCCGCCGCCACGCGCGCCCGGCGGCTCTCGGCCATTCGTGGCCTCTATCGCTTCGCCCATGAGGAGGGGCTGCGCGCCGACGATCCCGCGATCCGCATCAGCGGGCCCGCCAAGCCCAAGGCGCTGCCCAAGACGCTGTCGCCCGAGCAGGTGAACGCGCTGCTCGATGCCGCCGAGGCGATGGGCAAATCCGAGGCCGAGCGGCTCCGCGACACCTGCCTGATGCAGCTTCTATACGCGACGGGCATGCGCGTGACCGAACTGGTCGGCCTGCCCGTCACCGCCGCGCGCGGCGATCCCCGGATGCTGCTGGTGCGCGGCAAGGGCGGCAAGGAACGGCTGGTCCCGCTCTCGCCGCCCGCCCGCAACGCGCTGCGCGCCTGGCTCGCGCAGCGCGACGCCGAGGCCGAGGCCGCGCGCGTCGAGACGGGGGCCCCGCCCTCGCCGCATCTCTTCCCGTCGCGCGGCAAGGCCGGCCACCTGACGCGGGTCTGGTTCCACAGCCGCATCAAGGCGCTGGCGGCCCATGCCGGGATCGACCCGGCGCGCGTCAGCCCTCACGTGCTGCGCCACGCCTTCGCCACGCATCTTCTGTCCGGCGGCGCCGACCTGCGCGCGATCCAGGCGATGCTGGGCCATGCCGACATCTCGACCACCGAGATCTACACCCATGTGCTCGAGTCGCGGCTGCGCGATCTGGTGCTGACGCATCACCCCTTGGCCGAGCGCTGATCGCCGCCGCAGCCGCCGCTTGAACGCGTCCCGCCGCGCCCCCATAACGCGCGGATGGAAAACACACTGATGACGATGGGCTGGGGCACCGCGCTGGGGATCGCCGGCGCGATCCTGTTCCTTCTGGCCATGTCCGCCTTCTTTTCGGGCTCCGAGACGGCGCTCACCGCCGCGTCCCGCGCCAAGCTGCGCAGCCAGGCCGACAAGGGTCAGGCCGGCGCCGCCCGCGCGCTCATGGTGACCGAGGATAACGAGCGGCTGATCGGCTCGGTGCTTCTGGGCAACAACATCGTCAACATCCTCGCGGCCTCGCTCGCGACCGCGCTCTTCACCGCGATCTTCGGCGAAGGCGGCGTCGCTGTGGCGACACTGGTGATGACCGCGCTGGTCCTGATCTTCGCCGAGGTTCTGCCCAAGACCTACGCCATCTCGAACCCCGAGATGGCCGCCTCGCGCGTGGCGCCCGTGATCGCCGTGGTGATCCGCGTCTTCAGCCCCGTGGTCGGCGCCGTGCGCGCGCTGGTCCGCGCGATCCTGCGCGTCTTCGGCGTCGATATCGACCCCGATGCCGACATCATGTCCGCGCATGAGGAAATCGTCGGCGCAATCACGCTGGGCCATACCGAGGGCGGCGTCGAGAAGGAGGACCGCGACCGCCTGCTGGGCGCGCTCGATCTGGGCGAGCGCTTCGTGGAGGAGATCATGCTCCACCGCTCGGGCATCGAGATGGTCGATGTCGACAGCCCCCCGGCCGAGATCCTCGACCAGTGCCTGAACTCGCGCCACACCCGCCTGCCCGTCTACCGCGAGGAGCCGGAGAACATCATCGGCGTCGTCCACGCCAAGGACCTGCTGCGCGCCATCGACCGGCTGGTGCGCGGCGATGGCGGCGGCATCGAGGCGCTGAAGGATTTCCGCCTGCAGGACGTGATGATGGAGCCCTATTTCGTCCCCGAGACGACGACGCTCGACGACCAGATGCGCGAATTCCTCAAGCGGCACACGCATTTCGCGCTCGTGGTGGACGAATACGGCGCGCTGCAGGGCTTGATAACACTCGAGGACATCCTCGAGGAGATCGTGGGCGAGATTACCGACGAGTACGACCAACCGGAGGAGCCGCTTCTGACGCCCGATGCCGACGGCACCTACCTGATCGACGGGGCCATGACGATCCGCGACCTCAACCGCGCGACCGACTGGAGCCTGCCCGACGAGGAGGCGAACACCGTGGCGGGGCTCGTCATCCACGAGGCGCAGACCATCCCCACGCAGGGCCAGGTCTTCAGCTTCCACGGCTTCCGCTTCGAAGTCGCGGGGCGCGAGGCGAACCGGATCACCCAGCTCAGGATCCGTCCGCTGGGCTGACGGTCGGGGTGGCGCGTGTTACGCTGCGTCATCTCCTCCCGACCGCAGGCCGCCCATGCCCCCATCGCTCCGCCGTCTCGCCGCGCTCGCCCTGACGCTCGGCCTCGCCGCCCCCGCGCTCGCGCAGGAATACGTCCCCCCGGGCCCGAATGACGGGGCCGCGGCCGCCCAGCCCGCGACCGGGGACGCGCCCGAAATCGCAACCGCGGATCCCGTGTCCGATCCGCCCGAGCCCGATGCGGCATCCGGCGGGCCCGACGCCACCACGCCCGGCAACGGCCCCGGCGACGCCCCCGTCTTCGTCACCGAGACCCGCACGGGCGACCCGTTCGGCCTGTTGCCCGACATGGGCGCGGAGTTCGCGCCCTCGGCCGAGACTCGCGCTGCAATCGACCGCTACATCCTCGAGCAGTATCGCGGCGCGATCCTCGAACAGCGTCACCGCAACGCCGTCTTTACCTGGCACCGCGCCTCGTCGCAGATCATCTTCGTGATGGTGCTGGTCGTCGTCGCCGCCGGGCTGGGCTTCTCCTGGCTGCAATTCAAGCGCGGCGCCGAGGACGGGGCGGCGCCCGAGACCACGAGCTTCGAGGCGTCGCAGAGCGGGCTGAAGCTGTCCTCGCCCGTGCTCGGCGTCATCATCCTCGCGATGTCGCTGGTGTTCTTCTATCTCTACCTGGTGCACGTCTACCCGGTGCGCGTGCTGAACTAGGCGCGGATCACCCTGTCTCGGCGGGGACGGCGGCGACCGCATGGGGCGGGTTCCACAGCCGCAGCCCGTTCGCCTTGGGGTGCCCGAAGGCGGTGGGATGCAGCGCCTCGCTGTCGTCGATGCCGGTCGTGCGCCGCCCGCGCGTCACGAAGATCCAGCCCAGCCCGCGCCAGTTCCCCGCCGAAGGCGCGTCCCGGCGATGCGGAAAGCGGCCGCGCCAATTCGCCGGCAGCTCCAGCCCAACCGATTCCAGCCGCTCCAGCATCCAGACCAGCGGCACGTTGGCCAGCGGCCGCGCCGCGTCGTAGCCGTAGAGCTGCCCGCCCAGATCGCCATGCGTGCCGCGGAACCATAGTTGCTCGACCGTCGCGGTGCGGGTGCCATGCGTGCGCCAGCGGTCGAGCTTGTAGGCGCGCCGGGTCTCGTCCAGCGCCATGGCGTGGAATCCCCAGCCGACGCTCTGGCCCAGCCGGTGCGAGCGGAAGGCGTGGACCTGTGGAAAGAGCCGCCACAGGATCGGCCAGCGGATGCCCACCGCCTGCACCGTGTCGAACACCCCCACCGCGGTGATCCGCGCCCGCGGGTGGCAGAGCCGCGCGGCGAAGCTGCGCGACGCGGCGCGGGTCGGGTCCTCGCGGTAGTGGTGATAGGCCTCCCAGACGGTGTCGTCATTGACATGCTCGGGCTGCAAAAGCCCCACCCGGTCGATCATCCCCGACAGCGCCCGCGCCGCGTAGGCCCCGCGCGAATAGCCCAACAGGAAGACCCGGTCGCCGGGCAGGTAGCTGGTGGCGAGCCAGGCATAGGCGCGGCGGATCTGCGCGTTGATGCCGACGCCGGCCATCAGCTCGGGCAGCGCGCGCCAGCCGCGCCAGCCGATCCCCGGCTCGTAATGCAGGCAATGCGCGCCCTGCGCCTCCAGCATCTTGAAGATCAGCCCGATCGACGTCTCGCGCCCCGGCTCGACCGAACTGAGCGTGCCGTCCAAGAGGATCACATGAGTCCGCGCGGACGGGACGGGGCGGTCGACCGCCGCCTTCCGCCCCAGTCCGCGCAGCCAGTTCAGCACGCGCTCACTCCGCCGCGATGGCGCTTTCGGCCTGCTGCAGCATCGACCAGACGCGCGCGGGGGTGAACGGCATGTCCACCTCGCGGATGCCCACGGGCCAGAGCGCGTCGAGCGCGGCATTGGCCACCGCCGCCATCGCGCCCACGGTTCCCGCTTCGCCGCAGCCCTTCATGCCCAGCACGTTCTGCGTCGAGGGCACCGGTTCCGAATAGAAGGCGATCATCGGCAGGCCCACGGCGCGCGGCATGCCGTAATCCATGAAGCTCGCCGTCAGAAGCTGGCCGTCCTCGTCGTAGACCACGTGCTCGGACACGGCCTGGCCGATGCCCTGCGCCACGCCGCCATGGACCTGACCCTCGGCCAGCATCGGGTTCATCAGGTTCCCGAAATCATCGACGACGGTGTATTTCACGACCTCCAGGTTGCCGGTCGCGCGGTCGATCTCGACCTCGCAGAGATGCGCGCCGTTGGGATAGGAGCGCCCGGGCAGCGTCGTCGTCTCGCGCGTCTTCAGAAGGTCGGTCCGCCCCGCAGCGCGCGCCTTCGCGGCCGCCTCCAGCACGGTCATCACCACGTTTGAACCGGGCGAGCGGAACTGCCCGTCCTCGAAGGCGACCTCCGCCACCTGCAGCGTCTCGGCGACGAAGGGGGTGAATTTCTCGACCACCTTCTCGGCGGTGGCGCGGTTCGCGGTGCCTTGCGTCGTCACCGAGCGCGAGCCACCGGTGCCGCCGCCCTTGGCGATCCGGTCGCTGTCGCCCTGCACGATGTCGATCATGTCGGCGTCGACGCCCAGATCGGTGGCGAGGAACTGGCGATAGACCGTCTCGTGCCCCTGCCCGTTCGACTGCGTGCCGACATAGAGCGACACGCGCCCGTCCTCGGTGAACTCGATCTCGGCGGTCTCGGACGGGTCGCCCAGGATCGACTCGATGTAGTAGCAGAGCCCCAGCCCGCGCAGCTTGCCTGCCGCCGCGCCGGCATCGCGGCGCGCCGCGAACCCGTCGACATCGGCCTCGGCCATCGCGCGGCTCAGCACGCGGTCGAAATCGCCCACGTCATAGGTCTCGCCCATCGCGGTCGCGTAGGGAAACTGATCGGGCCGGATGAAGGATTTCCGGCGCAGCTCGAACCGGTCCACGCCCAGCTCTTTGGCGGCGAAATCCATCGCGCGTTCCAGGATGAAGATCGCCTCGGGGCGGCCCGCGCCGCGATAGGCGTCGACCTGGGTGGTATTGGTGAAGACCCCCTTCGAGCGCATATAGCAGGCCTGCACGTCATAGACGCCGGGCATCACCTTCGAGAACAGCTCTGACTGGATGTTCTGCGCATAGCCGGAATTGTAGGCGCCCATATTGGCCACGTTGGTCGAGCGGTAGGCCACCAGCTTGAGGTTCTCGTCGAAACCCAGCTCGGCCGTCTGCACCAGATCGCGGCCGGCATTGTCCGACAGCATCGCCTCGGAGCGGTCGCTCATCCAGCGCACCGGGCGGTCCAGCTTGCGCGCCGCATGGGCGACCAGGAACATCTCCGGATAGCCCATCGCCTTCATGCCGAAGCCGCCCCCCACATCCGGGTTGGTGACCCGCACGTCGGCTTCCTTCAGACCCAGCGTGGTGGCGAGCTGGCGCTTCGGCCCCCAGACGCCCTGCCCGTTCACGCAGACATGCAGACGGCCGTCTTCGATCTCCGCCCAGGCGCCGCGCGGCTCCAGTGAGGCGCAGATGATGCGGTTGTCCTGCGCGGTCAGGCGCACGACCTTGTGGGCGGTGTTCAGCGCGGCCTCGGTCGCGTCGGCATCGCCCTTCTCCCAATCATAGGCCAGGTTGCCCGGCGCCTCGGGATGGATCTCGGGCCCGCCCTCGGCCACGTCGACCTTCACGGGCAGCTCGTCGATATCGAGCTCGATCAGCTCGGCGGCGTCGCGCGCCGCCTCCAGCGTGTCGGCCACCACGAAGGCGACCGGCTCGCCCACGAAGCGCACGCGCCCATTGGCCAGAAGCGGCCGTGTCGGCGTGGCGCCCTTGGTGCCGTCGCGATTTTCCGCCGGCGTGGTCGAGATGTGGTTCTTCACGCCATCGGCCTCGATCCGCGCGGCGGTGAGCACCAGGTGGACGCCCGGCGCGGCCTCGGCCTCGGACACGTCCAGCGTCGCGATCTCGCCATGCGCGACCTGCGAGCGCAGCACATAGGCCCGCAAGGCCCCCGCCGGCGCGCGGTCGTCGACATAGGAGCCGCCCCCCGTCAGCAGGCGCGGATCCTCGGCGCGGCGGTTCGATTGGCTCAGGCCGAACTTTTCCATGACAGTCTCCGGGAGGGTTTGCAGTCGCGCCGGACCTTAGCGAGGCGGGCTCTGCTGTCCAGAGTGGCGAATTGTCCGGAGCCGGGTGTCGCGGCTCAGGACGGGCCGGCCGCCTCGTCCTCGGAGGCGGGCGGCAGGACACGCGTCATCAGCGCGATGATCGCCCGTTCGCGCGCCGGCCGCTCCAGATCGCCCAGGCTGTGCATCCGCCCCGAGGCCAGAAGATCCGCGATCCCGTGGATCATTCCCCAGCAGGCCCAGATATCGGGCTGCACCGCCTCGACCTCGCGCCGGGCCAGCGCGGCGACCCGCGCGGTCATCGAGCCATAGGCCGCCCCGCCCGCGCGCTCCAGCTCCGGCGCGGCGTGATCGGGCCGGTCGGAGGAGAAGCACAGCCGGAACAGCGCCGTGTGCTCGCGCGCGAAATCGACATAGGCCAGCCCGTAGGCCAGTAGCTCCCCACGAAGGTCGCCCTCAGGCACGCCCACCGCCCGGGCGTCCTGCATCGCCACCAGCCGGTCGAAGCCGCGCGCCGCGAGCGCCGTCAGGAGCCCGCCCGCGTCCTTGAAGTGATGCGCGGGGGCGGCGTGGCTGACCCCGGCGCGCGCGGCGACCTTGCGAAGCGAGAAGCCTTCGACCCCCCGCTCCGACAGCTCTGCCTCGGCGGCGTCCAGAAGCGCGGCGCGCAGGTCGCCGTGGTGATAGGCGCGCGGCGGCGCGGTGGTTTGATCGGGGGTCGTCGGTGCGGTCATGGGCCCCTCTTACCGCCGAAACCTGACAGCGTCAAAATTATTTCTTGACGCTGCAAAGATCTCGCACCCACCCTCTCCTAGTCATCGTCAAGATCGGCCACGAGAATCCCCGTCCTCGGCCCGCCGCCCTGATCGAAAGGAGACCCCCGCATGACCGTCGCCACCTTCACCCCCCACCCGCCGACCCAGCGCCTGACCGAGGATGCGCCACTGCTGGCCCGCGCCGGCGCGTTTCTCCTGCTTCTCTGCCTGCCCCTCATGCTCGTGTCGCTGACCGACACCCGCCTCGCCGACGGCACGATCGCCGGGCGCAATCCGCTCGAGACGGCCGCCGCGCTTGGGCTCTACCTGTTGACGCTGGCCTGGTCGGCGCGCTTCCTGCCGCCGCGCCTGCGGCACGCGGGCTGGATGCGGCGGCTCGACCGGATCGTGGTCGCCGCCGCGGCCGCCGAATTCGCCTGGGTCGCATCCGTCGCGGCGCTGGGCCTCCGCGCGCAGGCCGACGCCGCCGCTCCGATCGTCGCCGCGATCGCGCCGGCCATGGGCCTTCTCGCCCTCGTCCTGACCTCCGGCGCGTTGATCCGGGGCGCGCTACTGCTGCGCCATGGCTGGGGCGAGATCGAGCGCGCCGCCGGCTGGGCCTTCGTCGCCACTTTCGTCCTGACTGTGCCCATCGCGATGGCGCTCTCCGCCGCCCCGGTCGAGGGCCCGGGCCTGCCGCCCTTCGGCTGGACGCTGATGCCGGGCGACCTGCGCCCCGCGCATCTCGCCGCCTTCCACGCGATGCAGATCGTGCCGCTCGCCGCGCTGGCGCTCTCGGCGCTGGGCCGGCTGCCCTACGGCACCGGCGCCGCGATGACGGCCCTCTGGTCGGCGGCCACGCTGGCCCTCGCGGCCTACGGGATGGGCTGGACCGGGCTGCCCCCGCTGCTCTGAAGGGTTTCCCTTGGCCCACCATAAGGCTATCCGGGCGCGCGACACATGCCGCGCGCCCGCCCCGGCGCGCGCCCCGGACGGAGCCGCCCGATGACCATGAACAAGACCTTCAACGCGGCCGAGGCCGAGGCCCGCATCCGCGCCGCCTGGAGCGAGGCCCGCTGCTTCGCCGCCGGCGCGAACGCTAAGCCCGGCAAGCCAACCTTCTCGATCCTGATCCCGCCGCCCAACGTCACCGGCAGCCTGCATATGGGCCACGCCTTCAACAACACGCTGCAGGACATCCTGACGCGCTGGCACCGGATGCGCGGCTTCGACACGCTCTGGCAGCCGGGCACCGATCACGCAGGCATCGCCACGCAGATGGTCACCGAACGCGAAATGGCCGCCAACCAGGAGCCGTCGCGCACCGAGATGGGCCGCGACGTCTTCCTCGACCGCGTCTGGCAGCAGAAGCGCAAATCCCGCGGCAACATCCGCGAACAGCTCGAACGGCTGGGCGCGTCCGCGGATTGGGACCGCGAGGCCTTCACCATGGCCGGCGCACCCGGCGATATCGACGGCACCCCGGGCGGACAGAACTTCCACGACGCGGTCATCAAGGTCTTCGTCGAGATGTACGAGAAGGGGCTGATCTATCGCGGCAAGCGGCTGGTCAATTGGGACCCGCATTTCGAGACCGCGATCTCGGATCTCGAGGTCGAGAATGTCGAGACCCCGGGCCACATGTGGCACTTCAAATACCCGCTCGCCGGCGGCGAGACCTATGAATATGTCGAGCGCGACGAAGACGGGAACGTCCTCTTCACCGAGACCCGCGACTGGATCTCCATCGCCACGACGCGGCCCGAGACGATGCTGGGCGACGGCGCGGTCGCGGTCCATCCGTCGGACGAGCGCTACGCGCCCATCGTCGGCAAGCTCTGCGAGATCCCGGTCGGGCCCAAGGCCCATCGCCGGCAGATCCCGATCATCACCGACGAGTATCCGGATCCCGATTTCGGCTCGGGTGCGGTCAAGATCACCGGCGCGCACGACTTCAACGACTACGCGGTTGCCAAGCGCAACGAGATCCCCTGCTACCGGCTGATGGACACGACCGGCGCGATGCGCGACGACGGCGCGCCTTATGCGCAGGCCGCGAAGACGGCGGCACAGCTGCGCGACCATTCCATCGGCATGAGCGAGGGTGAGATCGACGCGATCAACCTCGTCCCCGATCACCTGCGCGGGCTCGACCGCTTCGAGGCGCGCATGCGCGTCGTTGCGGAGATCACTGTCGAAGGCCTGGCCGTCATGGTCCCCGAGACCGATCCGCGGCTGGGCGCGGCCAAGCGCACGCCGCTCGCGCCCGAGGAAGGCGGCGAGACGCGCACGTCCGAGTTGGTCCCGCTGGTCGAGGCCAAGCCCATCATGCAGCCCTATGGCGATCGCTCGAAGGTCGTGATCGAGCCGATGCTGACCGACCAGTGGTTCGTCGCCACCGACAAGATCGTCCAGCCCGCCATCGACGCCGTTGGTGACGGCACCGTGAGGATCATGCCGGAGGCCGACCGCAAGGTCTATTTCCACTGGCTCGAGAATATCGAGCCCTGGTGCATCTCGCGCCAGCTCTGGTGGGGCCACCAGGTTCCGGTCTGGTACACGCTGGATCCGGACGGCGATTCCGACTGGCTGCCGATCTGCGCGCCCTCGGAGGCGGAGGCGCTGCGCCACCTGCGGCTGATCCACGGCGAGGATGCCGATATCCGCTTCGTCGATGACGAGGACGCGGCGCTGGAGGTTCTGGGCCACGATCTCGAGGGGCTGAACACCCGCACCGAGGGCAAGATCCGCCAGAAACAGGGGCCGCAGATCATCCCCGCCTTCCGCGACCCGGACGTCCTCGACACCTGGTTCTCGTCAGGGCTCTGGCCGCTCGGCACGCTGGGCTGGCCCGAGCAGACCGAGGCGCTGGAGAAATACTACCCCACATCCGTCCTCGTCACCGGCTTCGACATCCTGTTCTTCTGGGTCGCCCGGATGATGATGATGCAGCTCGCCGTCACCGATGACAGCCTGCCCGTCGAACGGCGCGTCCCCTTCCGCGATGTCTATGTCCATGCGCTCGTCCGCGACGAGAAAGGCAAGAAGATGTCGAAATCGCTGGGCAACGTGCTGGACCCCTTGGACCTGATCGACGAGTTTGGCGCCGATGCGGTCCGCTTCACGCTGGCCGCCATGGCGGCGATGGGGCGCGACCTGAAGCTCTCGACCGACCGGATCGCGGGTTACCGCAATTTCGGCACCAAGCTCTGGAACGCGGTGCGCTTCGCCGAGATGAACGGCGTGACCTTCGGGGCGACGTCCGCCCCCGCCGCGCCCGGGAACATGACCGAGACCCTCAATCGCTGGATCGTGGGCGAGACCGCGCGGACCCGCGCCGAGGTCGATGCCGCACTCGCCGCTTACCGTTTCGACGAGGCCGCGGGCGCGCTCTACCGCTTCGTCTGGAACGTGGTTTGCGACTGGTATGTCGAGTTCTCCAAGCCGCTCCTGCAGACCGAGGGCCCCGCGACGGCCGAAACCCGCGCCACCATGGCCTGGGTCCTGGAGCAATGCATGACGCTGCTGCACCCGTTCATGCCATTCGTCACCGAGGAGCTGTGGCAGGTCACCGGCCATGACGGGATGCTGGTCCATGGCGACTGGCCCGAGGCGCTGGAGCCCGCGGAGGCCGTCGATGCGGAGGCGGAATCCGAGATCCGCTGGCTCATCGCCTTCATCGAGGCGGTGCGCTCGGCGCGCGCGCAGATGAACGTGCCCGCGGGCGCGACGATCCCGGTCGTCGCCGTCGAATGGTCCGACACGGCGCGGCAGGCGGCCGAGGCGAACATGGCGCTGATCCAGCGCCTCGCCCGGATCGACGGCATCACCGAGGGCGCGGCGCCGAAAGGGGCGATCGCCGTCACCGCCGGTGCCGACCGCTTCGCCCTGCCGCTGGGCGACGTCATAGACGTGGCCGCCGAGCGCGCGCGGCTCGAGAAGCAGGCCGCCAAGCTCGACAAGGAGATCAAGGGGCTGCAGGGCCGGGCCGAGAACCCGAACTTCGCCGCCTCCGCCCCGCCCGAGGTGGTCGAGGAGACGCGCGCCAATCTCGACGCCCGCCGCTCGGAACGGGCCGCCCTGCAACGCGCGCTGGACAGCCTCGCCGAACTCGGGTGACGCTTCGCCCCATGCGCTGCAACATCCTGATCGTCGCACAGAAGGGCCGCCTCACGCATGAGGCGGCCCTCTTCGCCGCGACGCTGCGCCATAGCGCGCCCTCTTGGGCCGGCCGCCTGATCGTGGCGGAGCCGCAGCCCGGCCCGCGCTGGCCCGACGATCCGCGCATCCCCGCCGGGCCGCAGCGCGACCTGCTGGAGGAACTCGGTGCCGAGATTACGCCCTTCGAGACCTGCCATTTCGGCAGCAGCTACCCGCAGGGCAACAAGATCGAGGCGCTGGCCGCGATGCCCGAGGGGCCATTCGTGTTCTTCGACACCGACACCGTCATCACCAGCGAGCTGGCCGATCTGGAGATCGACTTCACCCGGCCCGCCGCCTCGATGAAGCGCGAGGGGACCTGGCCCGAAATCGAGATCTACGGCCCCGGCTACAACGCGATCTGGGGCGCGCTACACGCGCGGCGCGGCGGGCGGCTGGAGGACACGCTGGACCTGTCCTGGCCCGACGAGCACTGGCGGCGCTATCTCTATTTCAACGCGGGCTGGTTCTTTGGCGCCGACCCGGCCGCCTTCCACCGCGCCTTCCGCGACGCCGCGCTGATGGTCCGCGACGATCCGCCCGAGGAGATCCTCTGCCAGACGCTCGACCCCTGGCTCGACCAGGTGGCGCTGCCGCTGGCCATCCACGAACTCGGCGGCGGACGGCCCGGCGGCGCGGGCGGCATCGCCGACGGCGTGTTCGACGGCAGCCACAGCTACCACTACCGCTTCATGCCGCTGATGTACGCCACGGCGCCCGACCACGTGATCGCGGCCGTGACAGCGGCGACCGCGCCCAACCGGATCAAGAAGGTGCTGAAGGACCACGAGCCCTTCAAGCGCTTCCTCTACCAGCCCAAGGGCGCGAAGGCGCGAGCGCTGTTCGACCGCGACGACCTGCCCCGCAAGGAACAGGCGATCCGCAATAGGCTCAAGCGCGAAGGCCTCTGGGTTCGTTAGATCAGGGCCTTACAGGGCAATCTTCAAGCGGTCAGAAATTCGACAGGCTGGCCCGCGCGGCGGCGCCGTAGCGCTCCAGCACCAGCTCGGGCACCGTGCCCGCATCCGCCCCGCCCCAGTCGAAGACCACGCGACAGCCCTCCGGATCGGGCGTGAAGCGGACGGTCAGGCGGGTCCGCAGGCCGAGGCGCCAGTCGAGTACCAGCCGCTCGGGCGGCTGCGCCGTGTCGATCGCGGCCCAATCGAGCTGCGCGCCGTCGAAAGCCGTCTCGCGCAGCCGGTCGCCCACGCGGATCACCGCCTGCGGCAAAGCGCCCGCGCGCAGCGCCGAATAGCTGAGCTCGGCCACCGGCCACCAGATCGCGATGTCGTCGAGAAAGAGCCGCCACGCCTCCTCGGGCGTAAGCCGTACGGTCAGCGCGTGGATCTCGTCGTCGAGGCCCTCGGGCGCCAGCGCGCCCAGCCACTCGGTCAGGGGCTGCGCGCCGCCGGGCGCCAGCGCGTAGAGATGCCGCGTGCCCTGCGCCTCCATCGTCACGAGCCCCGCATCGAGCAACACTTTGAGATGCTGGGACACGGCCGGCCGCGTGACCGGCAGCGGCTCGGCGATCAGCGCGACGGGCAGCGCGCCGCCGCGCAACCGGTCGAGCACCGCGCGGCGGGTCGGGTCGGCCAGGGCTGTCAGGATGGCGCCGGCGCGCGTCAGGTCGGTCATGCCCGACGCTAGCCACGGCGCAGAATCGCGGTCAATCATGGCTGCGGGGCAGCGCGGCAACGGGCGTTCCCCCGCCCAGACGCGCCGGGCCGGGCCGCGCCCGAACGCGCGCTTGAAGCCCCCCGCCCCCGGGCATAGGTTCCGGCCCTGAGGCCGCGCGCAAGGCGCGGCAGCCGAGGCAAGGGACAGCAGATGCACGATCCAGTCGACCATTTTCAGAACAACCTCGTCCCGATGGTGGTCGAGCAGACCAGCCGGGGCGAGCGCGCCTACGACATCTTCTCGCGCCTGCTGAAGGAGCGGATCGTCTTCGTGAACGGCCCCGTCCATGACGGGATGAGCCAGCTCGTCGTGGCGCAGCTGCTGCACCTGGAGGCGGAGAACCCGTCGAAGGAAATCAGCATGTATATCAACTCGCCCGGCGGCGTGGTGACGAGCGGGCTGAGCATCTACGACACGATGCAATACATCCGCCCCGCCGTCTCGACGCTGGTCGTGGGCCAGGCCGCCTCGATGGGCTCGGTCCTGTCGGTGGCCGGCGAGAAGGGCATGCGCTTCTCGCTGCCCAACAGCCGGATCATGGTCCACCAGCCCTCGGGCGGCTACCAGGGCCAGGCCACGGATATCCTGATCCACGCCCGCGAGACCGAGAAGATCCGCAAGCAGCTCTACGACATCTACGTCAAGCACACCGGCAACGATTACGAAGAGGTCGAGAAGACGCTCGAGCGCGACCGCTTCATGTCGCCGCAGGAAGCCAAGGACTGGGGCCATATCGACGAGATCGTCGAGAGCCGCGCCGAGGCCGCCGAAGCCGTCAAGGACAGCTGATCGGCCCGGGGGCGCAGGCCGCGCCCGGCACCCTTGCCGGGCGGGCCAAACCCCTGATGCCGATGGGCGACGCGCCCCTGCGGAACCCGCGGATTTTGGCATTGTGGCCCGCCGGGATGATCCCTAGGCTCGGGTCAAGCGACTGGACGACACGCGCGGGGACCGCTCCGCCGACGACCGTTTCGGGCAGCACGGTCAGGGCCAAGGAGGCACGACGATGGCCAATTCCACCTCAGGCGACAGCAAGAACACGCTGTATTGCAGCTTCTGCGGGAAGTCTCAGCACGAGGTCCGCAAGCTGATCGCCGGACCCACGGTGTTCATCTGCGACGAATGCGTCGAGCTGTGCATGGACATCATCCGCGAGGAGACGAAGGCCGCGGGCCTGAAGTCGACCGACGGCACGCCCACCCCGCGCGAGATCTGCCAGGTTCTGGACGACTACGTGATCGGGCAGGAACACGCCAAGCGCGTCCTCTCGGTCGCGGTGCACAACCATTACAAGCGGCTCGACCATTCCGGGAAATCGGACATCGAGTTGGCCAAGTCGAACATCCTGCTGATCGGGCCCACGGGCTGCGGCAAGACGCTGCTGGCGCAGACGCTGGCGCGCATCCTCGACGTGCCCTTCACCATGGCCGACGCGACCACGCTGACCGAGGCTGGCTATGTGGGCGAGGATGTCGAGAACATCATCCTGAAGCTGCTGCAGGCGTCGGAATACAATGTCGAGCGCGCGCAGCGCGGCATCGTCTATATCGACGAGGTCGATAAGATCACCCGCAAGTCCGACAACCCCTCGATCACCCGCGACGTGTCGGGCGAGGGCGTGCAGCAGGCGCTTCTGAAGATCATGGAGGGCACCGTGGCCTCCGTGCCGCCGCAGGGCGGGCGCAAGCATCCGCAGCAGGAATTCCTGCAGGTCGACACCACGAACATCCTCTTCGTCTGCGGCGGCGCCTTCGCGGGGCTCGACAAGATCATCGCGCAGCGCGGCAAAGGCTCCTCCATGGGCTTCGGCGCCGAGGTCCGCGCCCCTGACGAGAAGACGGTGGGCGAATTCTTCAAGGATCTGGAACCCGAGGATCTGCTGAAGTTCGGCCTGATCCCGGAATTCGTCGGCCGCCTGCCCGTCATCGCCACCCTGACCGATCTGGATCAGGAGGCGCTGGTGATCATCCTGACCCAGCCCAAGAACGCGCTGGTCAAGCAGTATCAACGGCTCTTCGAACTCGAGAACGTGGCGCTGACCTTCACCGACGACGCGCTGCAGGCGATCGCCAAGCGCGCGATCGAGCGCAAGACCGGTGCGCGCGGCTTGCGGTCGATCATGGAGGACATCCTGCTCGACACCATGTTCGAACTGCCGGGCATGGAGACCGTCGAGGAGGTCGTCGTGAACGAGGAGGCGGTGCGCCGCGAGGTGAAGCCGCTGCTCATCCATTCCGAGGAAAAGACCAAGGAGCCGGCCTCCGCCGGCTGACCTTCCCGCCCGAGACCTGCGACGGCCCGCCCCACCCGGCGGGCCGTTCTCGTCTCTGGCCCCCGCTCGGGCCCGCGCTAGGTCGCGGGCGATGAAGGACACTCTCCCCGCCGACCCGACATTCACCCCGACGCGCGAGGCCGGCCTGGACCGGCTGGAGGCCTTCCTGCCGCGCGCGGGCAGGACCTATGCCGCCGAGCGCAACCACGATCGGCCGGGCCATGACAACGTTTCGACCCTGTCGCCCTGGCTGCGCCACCGGGCCCTGACCGAGGCGGAGGTCGCGGGCGCGGTGCTCGAACGCTTCGCCCCCGCGACGGCCGAGAAGTTCCTCTCCGAGGTGGTCTGGCGGACCTATTTCAAGGGCCATCTGGAACGCCGCCCGGGCCTCTGGGACCAGTATCGCCGCGCCGTCCGCGCGGGCCAGGACCGGCTCGCGACCGAGAGCGGGATGCGCAAGGGCTGGGAAGCCGCCTGCGAGGGCCGCACCGGGATCGCGCCCTTTGACGACTGGGCGGCGGAGCTGGCGCGCACGGGCTATCTGCACAACCACGCGCGGATGTGGTTCGCTTCGATCTGGATCCACACGTTGGGCCTGCCCTGGGCGCTGGGCGCGGATTTCTTCATCCGCCACCTTCTGGACGGCGACCCGGCGTCGAACACGCTGTCCTGGCGCTGGGTCGCGGGGCTGCACACCAACGGCAAGCCCTACCGCGCCCGCGCCTCAAACATCGCGAAATACACCGACGACCGCTACGACGCCCGCACACTGGGCCACCAGCTCGCGACCGAGGCCCCGATCCCCGACGCCCCGCCCGCGCCCGAGCCGGGCCCGACGCCCGAAGGCGACAGCCTGCCCGCATCGGGCCGGATCGGGCTCCTGCTGCACGAAGACGACCTGCATCCCGATTTCCTGCTGGCCCGCGGGCTGGAGCCTGCCGACGTGGCCGTGCTGATCCAGCCGCAGGGCCGCTCGCCGCTGACCGTCGCCACGCAGGTGCGCGACTTCACCCGCGCGCTGGCCGAGGATGCCGCCACGCGGCTGGACGGCACCGGCCCGGTCACCGACGACCCGGCCGAGATCGCGGCCTGGGCGAAGGGCTTCGACCATCTCGTCGCGCCCCACCTGCCTACCGGCCCTGTGCGCGACGCGCTGGCGGGCACCGAGCTCGCCCCGCTTCAGCCGCTGCGCGACTGGGACGCGGCGGCCTGGCCGCACGCCCATGCCGGCTACTTCAAGGTGAAGACCAAGATGCCCGACATCTTCGAGGCGATCGCCGCCGATACCGGGGCCTGAAACCACGGGCTTCACAGATTCGCCAAGCTGCGCTAGGGTCATGCCACGGCAGGTTCGATCAACGGACCGCCGGGGCATGAGCAGAGCACGGGGCGCAGGACAGTGCGACAGGCAACCATCGGGGCGCGCGCGCCCGTTTCCACCTACCGTTATCTCTCCGGCGCGGCGTTGATCGCGCTTCTGGCAGGCTGCCAGGCGGGGCCCTTGGCCAATGCGGGCAGCGACGCCACGCGGGCCGCGCCCGTCGGCAGTTCGGTCCAGCTGATCGAACGCGACGTCGAGGCGCCGGAGGTCTTCCAGACCACCGACCGCGCGCTCTGGGATGGCCGGCCCAGCCTGGGCGGCGTTTGGGTCGCCGCACCCGACGTGACCGATCCCGAACGGGTCATCATCCGCAACGAGGAGAACGGCCGCTTCGTCATCGGCGCGCTGTTCAAGCGCGAACGCGCCAATCCCGGCCCGGTGCTGCAGCTCTCCTCGGACGCGGCCGCCGCGCTGGGCGTTCTGGCCGGTGCGCCGACGACGCTGGATATCGTGGCGCTGCGCCGCGAGGAGGTGCCGGACCCCGTGGCCGCGCCCGCCGTCTCCGCGCCCGAGCTGGCCGAGGCCGCGCCCGCCCCGCAGGAAGAGATCGTGCAGACCGCCGCCGCCCCCGAACCGCAGCCGGAACTCGACGAGGCCGAGGCGATCGTTTCGACCGCGATGGCCGCGCTCGACGCCTCCGATGCCGACGCTGACGTCGCCGCGGAGCCGCCGATGATCGAGCCCGCCGCGATGCCCGAACGGCCGCGCGGCAATTTCTTCGGCCGCCTTTTCGGCGGCAACCAGCGCCGCGCCGCGCGCGACACCGCGCCCGCGGTCGACCCGGTGCCATCCGGGTTGATCCCGGACGGGACGGAGACGCCGGTGGCCACCGCCGCCGCGCCCAGCGTCGCGACCACGCCGCTGGCCACCACCGCCTCGGGCACGCCCACGCGCGCCCCCGCCCCCGTCGCGGGGCTGGACCAGGCCTATGTCCAGATCGGCATCTTCTCGGTCGAGGAGAATGCCCGCAACACCGCCACCGCCCTGTCGGGTGCGGGCGTGCTGCCCACCGTGGTCGAGGAGCAGAGCAGCGGGCGCACCTTCTGGCGCGTCATCGTCGGCCCCGCGACCAGCGCGGGCGACCGGGCGGCGGTTATCCGCAAGGCGAAGGATCTGGGCTTCACCGACGCTTTCGCCGTCCGAAGCTAAGTCCCATATCGTCCGCAACCCGGACCGAAACGACCTATCGGAGAAGCTGAAATGCTCCGCCCCTTGATCGCCGCCCTGATCCTCGCCGCGCCGGCAGCGGCACAGGAGTTCTCCACGACCGCGGGCTCGGCCTTCGTGATCGACCACAACACCGGCACGGTGCTTCTGGAGAAGAACGCCGAGGTGCCGCTGCCGCCCGCCTCCATGTCCAAACTGATGACGCTCAACATGGTGTTCGAAGCGCTCGAGGACGGCCGGCTGTCGCTCGAGACCGAGCTTCCGGTCTCGCAGAGCGCGGCGAGCTATGGCGGCTCGACCATGTTCCTCGACCCGCGCGACCGGGTCAGCGTCGAGGACCTGATCCGCGGCGTGGTCGTGCTGTCGGGCAACGACGCGACCGCCGTTCTGGCCGAGGCGCTCAGCCCCGACGGGACCGAGGACGGCTTCTCGCAGATGATGACCGAGCGGGCGCGCGAGCTGGGGATGGAGAATTCCGTCTTCCGCAACTCGAACGGCTGGCCCGCGCCGGGTCACGTGATGTCGATGGAAGACCTGGCGATCCTGGCCGAGCGGCTGATCACCGAGTTCCCGCAATACTACCCTTATTTCGCCGAGACCGAGTTCGCCTTCGACGGCCGCTCGCCCTCGAACCGCTTCAACCGCAACCCGCTTCTGCGCCTCAATATCGGGGCCGACGGGCTGAAGACGGGACACACGCAGGAGGCGGGCTACGGGCTGGTCGGGTCGGCCGTGCAGGGCGACCGCCGCGTGACCTTCGTCATCTCCGGGATGGAGAGCGAGCGCGCCCGCGCCGAGGAGAGCGAGCGCATCGTCAATTGGGCGTTCCGGCAATATGCCGAGCACGAGCTGTTTTCCAACGGGCCCGGCCCGGTGATGGAGGCCGAGGTCTTCATGGGACAGGCCGCGACCGTGCCGCTGGTGCCGGCCGAGCCGGTGACCTGGCTCCTGCCGGTGACCGGACGCCAGCCCGTGCAGGGCGAGATCACCTATGACGGCCCGATCGCCGCCCCCATCGCGGCCGGCGACCCGGTCGCCACGCTGACGCTGAGCCATCCGGGCCTGCCGCCGCGCGAGGTGCAGCTCGTCGCCGCCGCCGACGTGGCCCGTGCGGGCCCGCTTCGCCGCATCCAGATCGCGGGCTCGCGCGTGGCGGGCGACGTGCTGGGCTCGGCCATGTCGCGGTTCGAGTGATCGGCGGCCGCGCGAGGCGACGCCCCGTTCCCCCCGGCTGCGGCCCCTGCTAAGCGGGCGGGCATGTTCATCTCGCTCGAAGGCATCGACGGCTCCGGCAAGAGCACGCAGGCACGCCTGCTGGCCGAACGCCTGCGCGATCGGGGCCACGAGGTCGTCCTGACCCGCGAGCCGGGCGGCAGCGACGGGGCCGAGGCGATCCGCCGCCTGCTGGTCGAGGGCGACCCTGACCGCTGGTCGGCGGAAACCGAGATCCTGCTTTTCAACGCGGCCCGCCGCGACCACCTGGAACGCACGATCCGGCCCGCGCTGGAACGCGGCGCCTGGGTCGTCACCGACCGCTTCGCCGATTCGACCCGCGTCTACCAGGGCGCCACGCGCGGCGAGCTGCGCGGCCTCGTGGACCGGCTGCACGAGCTGGTCATCGGCCGCGAGCCCGACCGCACCATTGTCATCGACATGGATCCCGCCGCCGCGCTCAAGCGCGGGCTGGCACGCGGCTCGGGCGAGGACCGGTTCGAGGAATTCGGGCTGGGCTTCCAGGAGAAGCTGCGCGCCGGGTTCCTGGCGCTGGCGCGCGACTTTCCCGAGCGGGTCCGCGTCGTCGACGGCATGGCCGATGCCGAGATCGTCGCCGCGCGGGTCGCGGAGGCGCTGTGAGCGCGGCCGACGCCCTGCCCGAGCCCGACCGCGCGGGCGACGCGCCGCATCCGCGCGAGACGGAGCGGCTCTTCGGTCAGGAGGCGGCGGAGGCGGCCTTTCTCGAGGCGTGGAACGGCGGGCGCATGCATCACGGCTGGCTGCTGACGGGCCCGCGCGGGGTGGGCAAGGCGACGCTGGCCTGGCGGATCGCGCGCTTCCTGCTCTGCGACCCGCCGGCACAGACCGACAGCCTCGATCCGCCGCCCGACCACCCGGCCCTGCCCCGCATCCGCGCCCTGTCCGAGCCGGGGCTGATGCTGCTGCGCCGGGCTTGGGACGAGAAGAAGAAACGCCTTCAGGCCCAAATCACCGTCGAGGAGGCGCGCAAGCTGGGTGGCTTCTTCGCCATGTCGTCGGGCGGTCGGCGCGTCGTGATCGTCGATGCCGCCGACGAGCTGAACCCCAACGCCGCGAACGCCATCCTGAAGCTTCTGGAGGAGCCGCCGGCGCAGGCGACGCTCCTGCTGGTCAGCCACCAGCCGGCGCGGCTTCTGCCGACGATCCGGTCGCGCTGCCGGGTGCTGCGGCTGGCCCCCCTGCCCCATGACGCGCTGGTGGCGGCGATCGCGCAGGCCGGCGGCGACCCGGCCGGGGCGGAGCTGGCCGAGGGGTCTGTCGGCGCGGCGCTCGCGCTGGCCGAAGGCGGGGCCGAGATCTACGCGGAACTGACCGCCCTCTTCGCCCGCGCTCCGATGGACCGGGCCCGGGCCCGCAAGCTGGCGGAAAGCTGCGCCGGCCGCGCCGGGACGGACCGGTTGCAGATGGTCCTCGATGCCGTAGACCGCCTGCTCTACCGCGCGGCGCGCGCGGGCTTGCTGGGGCCGGGCGACGGCGCCGAGGCCGAGGTGCTGGCGCGCCTGTCGCCCCACGATGCCGCCGCGCGCGACTGGGCGCGGCTCGCGCAGGAGATCGGCGACCGCGCCGGCCACGCCCGCGCCGTCAACGTGGACCCGGTCGCCATCGTCTGGGACGCCCTGGCCCGGATCGACGCGCAGGCGCGCAAGACCTGACCCGGCGCGTCCGACTTGCACGCGCCCGTCCTGCGGCCTAGCTGCGCCGCCATGGAACCGCGCATCACCGACAGCCACTGCCATCTCGATTTCCCGCAATTCGAGGGCGAGCTTCCCGACCTCCTGGACCGCGCCGCCGCCGCCGGCGTGCACCGCATGGTCACCATCTGCACCAAGCTGCGGCAGGCCGACCAGGTCCGCGCGCTGGCCGAGGCGCATGCCCCCGTCTTCTGGGCCGCCGGCACCCATCCCATGTCCGCCGCCGACGAGCCGCTGGCCTCCGTCGAGGCGCTGGAGACGCTGGCCGCGCATCCCAAAATGGTCGGCATCGGCGAGACCGGGCTCGACTATCACTACACCGCCGACAGCAAGGACCTGCAGCAGGAGAGCCTGCGCATCCATATTGAGGCCGCCCGCCGCACGAAGCTGCCGCTGATCATCCACGCGCGGGACGCCGATGACGACATGGCGCGCATCCTCACCGAGGAGCACGGCGCCGGGGCCTTCGGCTGCTTGATGCATTGCTTCAGCTCGGGGCCCGCACTGGCCGAGGCGGCGCTGGGCCTCGGCTTCTACCTGTCGATGTCGGGGATCGCCGCCTTCCCGAAGAGCGGCGCCCTGCGCGACATCTTCTCGGCCGCGCCGCTCGACCGCATCCTGGTCGAGACCGACGCGCCCTATCTCGCGCCCCCGCCTCATCGCGGCAAGCGCAACGAGCCGGGCTTCGTCGCGCATACCGCCCGCAGGGGCGCCGAGATCTTCGGGATGGATTATGCCGATTTCGCCGCGGCGACGGAGCGGAATTTCGAGCGGCTGTTCTGGAAGACGGTCCCGTCGGGCGCCTAGGCGCCGGGCCTATTCCATCCCGAAGCGCTGCAGATCCGCGATCCGGGCCTGCGTCAGCCGCAGCAGGCAGATCGCCCCGACCGTTCGCTGGGCCGGATCGCCCGCCGCCAGCATCGCCTCGGCCGCGCAGGCGGCGTCGCGATAGGGCTCCCAGGCGTCCTGCGCGGCCTGGAGCGCTTCGACCGTTGTGAGCGGCGTCTCGATCCCCGCACGGGCATTCTCGCCATCCATGACCCGCGCGCGCGTCAGGGCGAGCCGGAAGACCTCGTCCAGTTCGGCATCCGCTACCCGCCACGCCTCTTCGGCGCAGGCGTTGAGTTCCGGCTGCGTCAGGTCGGGGGCGCGGCAATCGACCTGCGGGTCGCCCTCGTCCTGGGCGCGACCGGCGAGCGCCAGGCAGGACAGGCCCGCCGCGAGACCCGCCGCGCGCAGGATCGCCGCGCCGCTCAGGGCTCGCCCCGCTGGATGCGCGTCCAGAGCCGCTTGCCGAAGAGGCCCACCAGCGCGCCGAAGGCGAGCATGAAGGCCGACGAATCGACGCCCAGGATCGCGCAGACCACCGCAGCCAGCATCAGGATGACCAGAAGCGCGGCCAGGTCGAACTCGTGATCCGAGATCGGCATGTCTCCAAGCCAAATGCTTTCGGCCCAGTCCTTCAGCACCTTCTCGGCGCGCGGGACGGCCAGCCCGGCGAGGATGCCGACGATGAGGTTGATCAGGATCATGGGCGGACCCTCCTTGCTGCGGGCTATGGTCGAGCGCCCCGACAATCGCCCAGCGCCGGGCCCCGCGCAATGGGTGGGCGCGTTCGAAGGCCCGGGCGCTGGTCAAGGGCGCGGGGGCGCGCTAGGCGATGCGCATGGACCGCCTGACCATCCGACGCCCCGACGACTGGCACTTGCATCTGCGCGACGGCGAGATGCTGAAGCTGGTCGCGCCCGAAAGCCGTCATTTCGCCCGCGCCATCATCATGCCCAACCTCGTGCCGCCGGTGGTGACCGGCGCGCAGGCCGCCGCCTATCGCGACCGCGTCTGCGAGGCGGGCTTCGCCGGGCCGCTGATGACGCTCTACCTGACCGAGACGACGGATCCCGCCGACGTGGTCGCCGCGCATCGCGACGGGATCGTCACGGCGGTGAAGCTCTATCCCGCGGGGGCCACGACGAACTCAGCCTCCGGCGTGCGCGATTTCGAGAAGGTGCGCCCGGTGCTGGCCGCGATGGAGGCGGCGGGCGTGCCGCTCTGCATCCATGGCGAGACGACGGATGGCGACGTCTTCGACCGCGAGGCGGCCTTCCTCGACCGCACGCTCGCCCCGCTGCGCGCGGCCCACCCCGCGCTGAAGATCACGCTGGAGCATGTCACGACCGCCGAGGCCGTGGCCTTCGTGCGCGAGCACGACAACATCGCCGCGACCATGACCGTCCAGCACCTGATGGCGAACCGAACCGACATGCTGTCCCACGGGATGCGGCCGCATTTCTACTGCCTGCCGATCCTCAAGCGCGACACGCACCAGGCGGCGCTGCGGGCCGCGGCCACCAGCGGCGAGGCGAAGTTCTTCCTGGGCACCGACAGCGCGCCGCACCCGACCCACGCCAAGGAGGCGACCTGCTGCGCCGCCGGCTGCTTCACCGCGCCCCATGCGCTCCCCTGCCTCGCCCATGTGTTCGAGGAGGAGGCCGCGCTGGACCGGCTTGAGGGTTTCACCTCGCTGCACGGGCCCGCCCATTACGGCCTTCCGGTCAACGAGGACAGGATCACGCTGGAGAAGGGCGCGCCCCTCGACCTGCCCGCACGGATCGAGGGCCATGGCCAGACCGTCACGCTGTTCGATCCGGGCCACCCGCTTCGCTGGCATGTCCGCTAGACCCGATCTTTCGGCCGAAAGATCGGCCCCCATCCCCGAGAGACGCCCATGATCCCCACCGCCTTTCCCCCGCCCGAGGAAATCGCCCGCCTGACCGCCCGCGCGCTTCTGGAGGTGAAAGCGGTGCATTTCAACGCGCGCGAGCCCTTCACCCTGGCCTCGGGCCTGCCCAGCCCGACCTATATCGATTGCCGGCGCCTGATCTCCTTCCCGCGCATCCGATCCGCGCTGATGGATTTCCTCGCCGTGACGGTGATGCGCGAGGCGGGATTCGAGGCCTTCGACAACGTCGCGGGCGGCGAGACGGCGGGCATTCCCTTCGCGGCTCTGGTGGCCGAGCGGCTGGGCCTGCCGATGACCTATGTGCGCAAGAAGCCGAAGGGCTACGGCCGCAACGCGCGGATCGAGGGCGCGATGACCGAGGGCCAGCGCGTCCTGCTGATCGAGGACATGACCACCGATGGCGGCTCGAAGCTGAGCTTCGTCGACGCGATCCGCGAGACGGGCGCGAGTTGCGCACATACGGGCGTGATCTTCAGCTACGGCATCTTCCCCGAAATCACGAAGACGCTGGGCGATCATGGCGTCGCGCTGCACGCCCTCGCCACCTGGTGGGACGTCCTGGCCGAGGCGAAGGCGCAGGGTCACTTCGACGCGGAGACGCTCGCCGGGGTCGAGGCGTTCCTGAACGATCCGCGCGGCTGGCAAGAGAAGCATTCCAAATAATTTCCGACGGTTACGCATCGTTCTTCATCCGGATCCGATCCGCTCACAATCTGTCCACAGCTTTCCTCCACGTTGCCCGACGCGCCCGCGCGGGTTAGGAGGAAGCCGGGCAAGAGCGGGGCAGACAGATGAACAGCGTGGCGCGACTCGATCAGGGTTCACCGGCGGCGGCGGAAGACGCGCTGCCGCACAATATCGAGGCCGAACAGCAGCTTCTCGGCGCGATCCTGACCAATAACGACCTGTTCGACACGGCCTCGAATCTGATCCGGTCGGAGCATTTCTTCGATCCCGTCCATGCCCGGCTCTACGATCTCTGCGCCGCGATGATCCAGCGCAACGCGCTGGCCTCGCCGGTGACGCTGAAGGCCTATCTGGAGGAGGACGAGGGCCTGAAGGCGCTGGGCGGGCCGGCCTATCTGGTGACACTCGCCGCCTCGGCCATCGCGGCTTACGCGGTTCGGGACTATGCGCAGCTGATCTACGACCTCGCAATCCGCCGCGAGTTGATCGGGCTGGGAAGGGATATCGCGGCGCAAGCCTGCGACGTGACGGTGGAGCGCCAGCCGGCCGACCAGATCGTCGAAGCCGAGACGCGGCTTTATTCGCTGGCCGAACAGGGCAAGACCGAGCGCGGCTTCATCCCCTTCCTGAAGGCCATCAAGGAAGCCGTCGACGTCGCCAACGCCGCCTATCAGCGCGATGGCGGGCTCGCCGGGATCTCGACCGGACTCGTCGATCTGGACAAGAAGCTGGGCGGGCTGCACCGCTCGGACCTGCTGATCCTGGCCGGGCGGCCGTCGATGGGAAAGACCTCGCTGGCAACCAACATCGCCTTCAACATCGCCAAAGCCTATCGCCGCGGCATCACCCATGACGGGCGCGAAGGCGCGGTCGAGGGCGGCGTCGTCGGCTTCTACAGCCTGGAGATGTCGGCCGAGCAGCTGGCCGCGCGCGTCCTGTCGGAGGCCGCCGAGGTGCCCAGCGAGCAGATCCGCAAGGGCGACATGACCGAGGCCGAGTTCCGCCGCTTCGTCGAGGCGGCGAAGGCGCTTGAAGCCTGCCCGCTCTATATCGACGACACGCCGGCGCTGCCGATCGCGCAGCTCGCCGCGCGCGCCCGGCGGCAGAAGCGGACGCATGGGCTGGACCTGCTGATCGTCGATTATTTGCAGCTGGTGAAGGCGCCGGGCTTCGGCGAGAACCGCGTCAACGAGGTCTCGGCGATCACTCAGGGCCTGAAGGCCATCGCCAAGGAGCTGCAGATCCCCGTCGTGGCCCTGTCCCAGCTGTCGCGCCAGGTCGAGAACCGGGAGGACAAGCGCCCGCAACTGTCGGACCTGCGCGAGTCGGGCTCGATCGAGCAGGATGCCGACGTGGTGATGTTCGTCTATCGCGAGGAATATTACAAAGAGCGCGAGAAGCCCGGCGAGCACCAGCTCGACAAGATGGCCGACTGGCAGGCCGCGATGGAGGCCGTCCACGGCAAGGCCGAGGTCATCATCGGCAAGCAGCGCCACGGCCCCATCGGCACGGTCGACCTGAGCTTCGAGGGGCGCTTCACGCGGTTCGGCAACCTGGTCAAGCCGTGGCAGGGGGAGCGCTGAGGCCGCGCGCGCTCGCTTGACGCCGCTTCCCCCCGCGCCCATCAGGCCGCAATGCCGACCGGTTCCCTCCATATCGACCTCGAAGCCATCGCCGCCAATTGGCGCGCGCTCGACGGCCGCTCCGCCGCCAGCTGCGAGACCGGCGCCTGCGTGAAGGCCGATGCCTACGGGCTGGGCGTGGCGCAGGTCGCGCCGCGGCTCTTCAAGGCGGGCTGTCGGGCCTTCTTCGTCGCCACCGCGCAGGAGGGGCTGGAGCTGCGCCGCGTGCTGGGGCCCGAGCCGCGCATCTACGTCTTCTACGGCCACATGGTCGGGGACACGGCCACGATCGAACGCGCGGATCTGGTGCCGATGCTCTGCTCCATCGAGCAGATCGCCCGCCAGCTCGAGGCGCTGCCGAAGAAGCCCTTCGGCCTCCAGCTCGACACCGGCATGAACCGGCTGGGGCTGAAGATGGCGGATTGGGCCGCCGTGGCCGAGCTGGCGCTGCGCGCGCGGCCGGTGCTGATCATGTCGCACCTGGCCTCGGCTGACGACCCCGACAGCGACCAGAGCGCCGCGCAGCTCAAGCGCTTCCACGAGATGACCGACGGCGTCTCGGTGCCGCGCAGCCTGGCGGCCACCGGCGGCACGCTTCTAGGCTCGCCCTATCATTTCGACATGACCCGGCCCGGGATCGGCCTCTATGGCGGCCTGCCCTATGCCGCGGCCGAGCCGGTCGTGTCGCTCGACCTGCCGGTGATCACCTGCTTCGACGTCCCCGCGGGCGAGCCGGTGGGCTACAACGCCACCTGGACCGCGAAGTCCGACACCCGCATCGCCACCGTCGCGGGCGGCTATGCGGACGGGTTGCACCGCGCGCTGTCGCCGGGGGTGGAGGTCATGGCCGGCCCCGTCCCCTGCCCCGTCGTGGGACGCGTCTCGATGGATCTGCTGACCGTCGATATCGGCCATCTCGACCGCGACCCCGAGACGCTGCGCGTGCTCGACCCGCATCGCGGCGTGGACCACCTGGCCGAAGCCGCCGGATCCATCGGCTACGAGATGCTCACCTCGCTCGGCGCGCGCTACCGGCGCAGCTATCGGGACGGAACGTCCTGACAAGACGGGGCCTTTTTCGGCCCAGCCTGTCAGGTGAATCCGCCGGATTCGCGAATTCGGGGTGAAACAAATTAATAATTCGTTGCGTTTGATGAGCGGATTTCTGCTAAGCTGAACATTCGAGCAGCCAAGAAACCCGATGATCGATTGCCAGACGGGGGTTCGGCTATGAACAAACAGTATTATTCCGTCGCCGTTGCGACCAACGTTCTGCAACAGCTATGCACCCTACTTCTCGTGGTGGCGACGCTGGGCCTCGCCGCCGCGACCGGCGCCGCGTTCGGTGGCCTGCTGCCTTGGATCGAGCTGCCCATCGCCATCGGGGGCGAACGCATCGTCAATGGCGGCATGATCGTCCAGATCGGCCTGACCGGCCTTCTGCTGGTCCTGATGGGCTTCCTGCCCAGCAACGCCCGCGTCCGCCGGTTCGAGCTGACGAATCGCGATTTCCACCTCTCGATGGAGGATGTCGCCCACGCCTATGAATACGTCCACCGCGCCGACCGCGAGGGGACCTTCCAGCTCAGCCGCGAATTCGACGCCATGCGCGAGCGGTTGGAATGGATGCGCGCCAATCCCGACCTGGCGGAGCTGGAGCATGACGTGCTCCAGGTCGCCGCGCAGATGAGCGTGGAGAGCCACGAGCTGGCCGAGATCTATTCCGACGAGAAGGTCGAGCGCGCGCGCTCCTTCCTGCGCCAGCGTCAGGCCGAGGTGGAGGACTACCGTCAGCGCATCTCGATGGCGCAGGCCACCGTGAAGGAGATCAAGCGCTGGATGCAGGCCGTCTCGGTCGAGGAAGGCATGGCCGAGAAGCAGCTCGACCGCCTGCGCAAGGACCTCGCCGAACTCACCGACGCGCTCAAGCTCACCGGACACGACCGTAAGGCCAATGTCGTCGGCATGAAGCGCCGCGACGGCGGCGACAAGCTGGCCCACCCGGCGGAGTGATCCGCCCGGCCCCAGGCCGCGCGCCCTGACGGCGCGCGGCCCTTGCGCCATCCGCCCGGATGGACCAAACAGCGAACATGGCCAAGCCCGTCACCCAGTTCGCCTGCACCGATTGCGGTGCGATCCACAAGAAATGGACCGGGCGCTGCGACAATTGCGGCGCGTGGAATACGATCCAGGAGGAGGTCCCGCTCAGCCAGGGCCCCTCGCGGAAGGCACTGGGCACCGCCAAGGGCCGCCGCGTCGCCCTGACCGATCTGCAGACCGAGGAGGCACCTCCGCCGCGCACCCTGTCGGGGCTGGGCGAGCTGGACCGCGTGCTGGGCGGCGGCCTGGTGCCGGCCTCGGCCACGCTGGTGGGCGGCGACCCGGGCATCGGCAAGTCCACGCTCCTGCTGCAGGCCGCCGCCGCCTTCGCGCGTGAGGGGCAGCCCGTCATCTACGTCTCGGGCGAGGAGGCCACGGCGCAGGTGCGGATGCGCGCCCAGCGGCTGGGCCTCGGCGACAGCCCCGTCAAGCTCGCGGCCGAAACCAACCTGCGCGACGTGCTGACGACGCTCGAGGCCGAGCGCCCGGCGCTCGCCATCGTCGATTCGATCCAGACCATGTGGGTGGACACCGTCGAAAGCGCGCCCGGCTCGGTCGCCCAAGTCCGCGCCTGCGCGCAGGAGCTGACGCAATTCGCCAAGCGCTTCGGCACCGCCGTCGTCCTGGTGGGCCATGTCACCAAGGAGGGCCAGATCGCGGGGCCCCGCGTGGTCGAGCACATGGTGGATACCGTGCTCTATTTCGAGGGCGAGCGCGGCCACCAGTTCCGCATCCTGCGCGCCGTCAAGAACCGCTTCGGCCCCGCCGACGAGATCGGCGTCTTCGAAATGACGGGCGGCGGGCTGGCCGAGGTGGCGAACCCCTCGGCGCTGTTCCTGGGGGACCGCGACGCGCCCGCGCCCGGCTCGGTCGTCTTCGCGGGGATCGAGGGGACGCGCCCCGTGCTGGTCGAGATCCAGGCCCTGGTCGCGCCCTCGCAACTGGCGCAGCCGCGCCGGGCGGTGGTGGGATGGGACGGCTCGCGCCTGTCGATGATCCTTGCCGTGCTCGAGGCGCGGACCGGGATCAGCTTCGCGGGGCTCGACGTCTATCTCAACGTGGCCGGCGGGATCCGCATCTCCGAACCGGCCGCCGACCTCGCCGTGGCCTGCGCGCTTCTGTCGGCGCGCGAAGATGCCGGCGTGCCGCCCGAGACGGTGGTCTTTGGCGAGTTGTCGCTGTCGGGCGCGCTGCGCCCCGTCGCGCAGGCGGAAAACCGGTTGAAAGAGGCCGCCAAACTTGGTTTTACCGCCGCGATGGCCCCCAGGGGCTGCAAGACCGGGGATGCGGGCGGGATCGCCTTGCGGCTTCTGCCGGACCTCGCGACCCTCGTGGGCGAGGTGTTCGGCGCGGGCTGACCCCCACACGAGGGACGCTTATGGACGGTTTCACCTGGGTGGACGGCGCGGTCGCGGCCGTGATCGTCATCTCCGCGATCTTGGCCTATTCCCGCGGCTTGCTGCGCGAGACGATGGCGATCCTTGGCTGGGTCGCCGCGGCGGTGCTGGCCTTCACCTTCGCCGGCGCGGCCGAGCCCCTGGTGCGCGAGATCCCCTATGTCGGCGACTTCCTGGGCGATAGCTGCGAGCTGTCGGTGATCGGGGCCTTCGCGCTGGTCTTCATCGTCTCGCTTCTGATCGTGTCCTTCTTCACCCCGCTTCTGTCCTCGGCCGTGCGCCATTCGGCGCTGGGGCCGTTCGATCAGGGGCTGGGCTTCCTCTTCGGCGTGCTGCGCGGCGTGCTGCTGATCGCGGTGGCCTTCGTGGTCTATGACCGCGTGATCGTGAACGAGGGCATCGCCGCGGTCGAGGACAGCCGGTCGGCCACGATCTTCGGTCGCGCCAAGGGCAATATCGAGGAGCAGATCCCCGAGGACGCGCCCGGCTGGATCCTGACCCGCTACGAGGCGCTGGTCGGCGAGTGCTTCGGACCCGAGGCCTGAATCTCGGACCGATCCGTTCGGGGCCCCGTGACACTGCCGCCCGCTTCGCCTATCTGGGCCTGAGTTGCAGCCCCCGCGAAAGGGACCCGCGATGAGCCTCTGGCGCAGCCACCCCTTCGAGCCGTCCGAGGACGGCGACAAGCTGAAGGAGGAATGTGGCATCTTCGGCGTGATCGGCGTCTCCGAGGCGGCGAATTTCACCGCGCTGGGCCTGCACGCGCTGCAGCATCGCGGCCAGGAGGCCGGCGGCATCGTCGTCCACGATGCCGAGCACGGCTTCAACTCGGTCCGCCGCTTCGGCTATGTGCGCGACAGCTTCACCAGCCAGACGGTGATGGACGCCCTGCCCGGCACGCTGGCCATCGGCCATGTCCGCTATTCCACCGCCGGCTCGAAGGGCCAGACCGCAATCCGCGACGTGCAGCCCTTCTTCGGCGAATTCGCCATGGGCGGCGCGGCCATCGCGCATAACGGCAACATCACCAACGCTGACGCGCTGCGCCGCGAGCTGATCGAGCGCGGCTCGATCTTCCAGTCCTCGTCGGACAGCGAATGCATCATCCACCTCATGGCCCGCAGCCTGCAGCGCAACATCCCCGAGCGGATGAAGGACGCGCTGCGCCGGGTGGAGGGCGCCTTCAGCGTCGTCGCGATGACGCGCACCAAGCTGATCGGCGTGCGCGATCCGCTGGGCGTGCGGCCGCTGGTGCTGGGCAAGGTGGCCGATGGCTGGGTCCTGGCGTCGGAGACCTGCGCGCTCGACATCATCGGGGCCGAGTTCCTGCGCGAGGTGGAGCCGGGCGAGATGGTCGTGATCTCGCCCGAGGGCCTGACCTCGCATCGCCCGTTCGAGCAGAAGCGCCCGCGCTTCTGCATCTTCGAGCATGTCTATTTCAGCCGCCCCGATTCGATCCTGGGCGGCCGGTCGGTCTATTCCACCCGCGAGGCGATCGGCCGCGAACTGGCCAAGGAAGCGCCGGTCGATGCCGATCTCGTCTGCCCGGTCCCCGATTCCGGAACCCCCGCCGCGATCGGCTACGGGCTGGAGTCGGGCATCCCCTACGCGATGGGGATCATCCGCAACCAGTATATGGGCCGGACCTTCATCGAGCCGACCGAGTCGATCCGGAACATGGGCGTGCGGCTGAAGCTGAATGTGAACCGGGCGCTGGTGCGCGGCAAGCGGATCATCCTGGTCGACGACAGCGTCGTGCGCGGCACCACCAGCCGCAAGATCAAGGAGATGATCCTCGATGCCGGCGCGGCCGAGGTGCATTTCCGCATCGCCTCGCCGCCGACGGCATGGCCCTGTTTCTATGGCGTCGACACGCCCGAGCGCGAGAAGCTGCTGGCCGCCACCATGACCGAGGAGGAGATGCGCGAGCATCTGGGCGTGGACAGCCTGCGCTTCATCTCGCTCGACGGGCTCTACCGCGCGGTGGGCGAGGCGGGCGGCCGCGATCCGGACGCGCCGCAATATTGCGACGCCTGTTTTTCGGGCGAGTATCCGGTCGAGCCCTCGGACCAGCTGGAAAAGGGGTTTCGGCTGAAGGCAGCCGAATAAGCGCCGCCACAAGCCTTCGATTGCCAGACCTGCCCCGCCCGGCCACCCTGCCTCGATGAGCTTGCGGCTGCGTCCCCATCACGTGCTTTGCGCGATCGGCTTCGAGGGCCGGGGATACGATGACGCCTTCACCTCCAACATGGCCCGGATCGTGATGGGCGGATTGCGCGCGCCCGACGGCCCCCGCACCGAGATCCTGATCACCGGACAGGCCGACGCCCTCTGCGCGCCCTGCCCCAACCGCGACGGCCTGGGCTGCACGAAACAGGCGACCGTCTCGGCGCTCGACCGGCAGCACGCGGCGGCGCTGCGGATTGCGCCGGGGGACCGGCTGACCTGGGGCGCGTGCCTCGAGCGCGTGCTCGACCATGTCGCGCCGGGCGACCTGTCGCGGATCTGCGACGGCTGCCAATGGCTCGAGCTCGGCATCTGCGAACGCGCGCTGGCCCGGCTGCATGCCGAGGCCGCGGGCGGCGGGGGCGGAACTGCCCGCGCTCGACCCGCCGGGCGCGCGGGCTAACTCTCCGGCACGAAACCTTTTCCGGAGGGCTGCCGATGCGGGTCCTGCATGTCGCCGGCGCGACCACGACGCGGTTCTACCGCGACCTGTCCCTCACCTATCAGCGCAATGTCGTCCGACCGAAAGGCGTGCGCACGGCGCTGATGACCGTCGAGCCGGACGGCCGGATCGGATGGGATGGGCGCGACCTGCCGCGCTCCGCCGCGTTGGAGCTGGCGGCGGGGTTCGACCTCGTGGTGCCGCACATGTTCTGCAAGCCGGGGATGACGGCGTGGCGGTCGCTTTTCGAGACGGTGCTGGACGTGCCGGTGGTGGGTCCGCCGCTGGCCGCGACGGTCACCGCGACCTCGAAGCTCGCCACCAAGGCGCTGGCCCGCGAGGCCGGGCTGCGCACCGCCGCGTCGGAGCGGCTGATCCCCGGCGCCCCGGTCCCGCGGATGGACCTGCCCGTGGTCGTCAAGCCCGACAGCGAGGACAATTCGCTGGGCCTGACGCTGGTGCGCGACGCGGCCGACCTGCCGGCCGCCATCGCCCACGCCCTGGCCCATGACGAGGTCGCGCTGGCCGAAGCTTTCATCCCGGGCCGCGAGGTGCGCGTCGGCGTGATCGAGGACCCCGTGCCCCGCGTGCTGCCGGTGCTGGAATACCATGTCAGCGACGCCCACCCGATCCGCGAACGCGCCGACAAGGTCGCCCTGGACGAGGGCGGCGCCGTCACCATGGGCGCGTGGGAGCGGCCGAGCCTCGCGACGACCTGCCCGGCCGAGCTGGCGCCCGGCCTGCACGGCGCGCTGGCGGAGGCGGCGCTGACGATGCATGCGGCGCTGGGCTCGCGGGATTACTCGCTCTTCGACTTCCGCATCCATGCCGAGACCGGCCAGCCCTACTTGCTGGAGGCCTGCAGCTTCTGGACCTTCACGCCCGTCAGCGTGATCAGCCGGATGCTGGAGGCCGAGGGGTCGGACCTGGAGGCCGTCGCGCTGCGCATCTGGGCGCGGGCGGCGGCGCGCAAACAGAAAGGGCCGCGCCAGCCCGGCACGGCCCCCTTGCTCGTGTCCTGACGGATCAGGCGTCGCGCTTCGACAGCACGCGCATCCCGCCCGAGACGATCAGCGCGGCCAGCACGGCCTTGACGGCGTCGCCCAGAAGGAAGGGCAGCATGAAGCCCGCAACGACCTTGTCGAAGGTCAGCCCGGCCCAGCCGGCCTCGATCCCGGCAAGCTGCGCCACGCCCAGCGGCCAGGCGAGACCCGGCAGGTAGAGCAGCGCCGAGGCCGCCAGCGCCACCGCAGACAGCTTGACCGGGCCGGTCAGCCCGCGATCGGTGGCGAGCCCGGCGAGCCAGGCCATGCCGACGAAGCCCAGGAGGAAGCCCGCGGTCGGGCCCGCGAAGGCGGCGGCGTTGCCGAAATTCGACAGGACCGGCGCGCCCAGCGCCGCCTGGCCCAGCCAGGCGAGCACGGTCAGCGCGCCCAGACGCGACCCCATCGCGAAGCCCACGAACAGCACGGCCAGCGTCTGCAGCGTCATCGGCACCGGGAAGAACGGCACGGAGATCTGGCTGGCCGCGGTCAGCAGCAGCGTCCCTGCCAGGACCAGCCCGATCTGCTTGGTGGCATTCATCGGCCCCAGGGCCTTGGCGGTCAGGGTCATTGCGACCTCCTGTTGATCAAAATCAGTCCCGACCTTTTCCGCGCGCCCGGGCGCGCCGTCAAGGTGGCCCGCCTTGATGCGACGCGCGCGACGTGGCACGGGGCGGGCATGAGCATACCCGAACTCGCCCTCGTCACCGGCGCATCGCGCGGCCTCGGCGCCGCCATCGCCGAGCATCTGGCCGCGCAAGGCTGCCACGTCCTCGCCGTCGCCCGCACGCAGGGCGGGCTGGAGGAACTGGACGACCGCATCAAGGCCGCGGGCGGTCAGGCGACGCTGGCCCCGATGGACATCACCGATGCGGGCGCGATGCAGCATCTCTGCCGCTCGATCTACGACCGCTGGGGCAAGCTGCCGCTCTGGGTGCACACGGCGGTGCATGCCCCCCCGCTCAGCCCCGCGAGCATGGTGGCCGAGAAGGACATGGCGAAGGCGCTGGACGTGAACGTGACCGCGCTCTCGCGGCTCATCCCCTATGTCGCGCCGTTGCTGCGGGCGGCGGGCGGCGGCACGGCGGTGTTCTTCGACGACGACCGCCCGCTTCAATTCGCCGCCGCCTACGGCGCGACCAAGGCGGCGCAGCGCGCGATGATCGGGGCCTGGCAAGCCGAGGCGACCACGCCCGACGCGCCGACGCTGCACCTGCTGACGCCCCGGCCCATGCCCACCGCGCTGCGCGCGCGGTTCCACCCGGGCGAGGATCGCGCCAACCTGGCCGATCCGAAGGCCGAGGCGGCGCGGCTGATGGATCAGGTCCTGGCCTGAACGGCCCGCGGGCGCAGCAGCTCGTAAGCCAGCAGATAGGGCAGGAAGAAGGCCCAGACGTTGACGCGGTCGAAGGCCCCCGAGAAATCGGGCGCCATCCCGACCTCGCCCACCGCCGTCACCCAGATCCCGTAATGCAACCGGTAGATCCAGGAGGCGACGGCCAGGATCACCAGTCGTCCGGCCCAGACCGGATGCTCCGGCGCCCGCGCCCGGGCGCTGCGCCAGGTCATCACCGCCGCGCCCAGCAGCAGAAACCCGTAAAGCGAGAAGGCCGCCGTCATGTCGGGCCCGCCGATCGTGCCCTGCGCGGCGATATAGACTAGCCCGCCCAGCCCCGTCAGGACCGCCAGCACGGCGACCGCCCGCCCGTTCCAGCGATGCAGCCGGCGCCAGCGCGCCCGCCCGGCGGTCAGAAGCTGCAGCGGGGCGAGCCCCGTCAGCGCGCCGCCCAGCGCCATATGCGCGTAGATCGCCAAGTCCGCGGCGGGCCCACCCGACAGGAAGCGCGAGGCGGCGCGCTCGTCCGGATCGCCGAAATCGAGGCCCCGCCCCACCGCATAAAGGACGAAGGGCAGGACCAGGAGGATCAGAAGCAGCGTCGCCGCGGGGCCCGCGATGCGACGCCAGCGCACGCGCTCAGGCGAGTTCACCGGCCTCCGCGGCCATCTTCTCGGCCTGTGCCGCCAGCGCCTCCAGCCGGTCGATGGCCGATTGCGGCACCGTCTCGCGGACGACTTCCTTCTCGACTTCGCGGACGATCTCGACCGGCTCGGGCGCCGCGCGGCTCTGCATCTCGTCGATGAGCTGGGTCTGCTGCGACAGGCGCCGGTCCAGCGCGCGCAGCTCCTCGTCGGCGGAAATCGTCTTGTCGGCCAGCATCAGCCCGGCCATCAGGAGCATCCGGTCCTGCGTCAGCCGCCCGCCCGCCTGGCCCAGCGCCTGCGCCTCGCGGTCCAGAAGCTCGGCCGCCGCCTTCAGGTAGCCTTCCTCGCCATCCTGGCAGGCGACGGTGAAGGCGCGGCCTCCGATTTCGATGGTCATGTCAGGCATTGGAGGCCTCCAGCATCGGTTCCAGCTCGGCCAGGAGGGCCTGCATCTCGGCCAGGTCCATGGCGCGCGCGGCGCGCAGCGCCTCGTTCTCGGCCTGGAGCGAGGCGTCCGCCGCGCCCGGCGCCTGGGCACGCAGATCGGCGCTCGCGGCCTGCATCGCCTCGAGGGCCGCGCGCATTCGCACGCCGTCGGCCTCGCCCGGGGCGGGCCCGGCCGCCTTGGCGTCCTGCGCCTTCAGCGCTTCCTCCAGCTCGACCACGCGGGCCCTGAGGCTTTCGGCCTCTGCCCGGGCGGCCTCGGCCTCCTCCTGGGCTTTCTGCCGCGCCGCGTCATCGGACGCCCGCGCCTTCGCCGCCGCCAGCGCTTTCGCGGTGGCGCCCAGCGCCGCCTCGATCCGCGCGATCTGGCTGTCCAGTTCCGCCTGTTTTTCCATTTCTCCTGCCCCTCTGCCCGGGTTCGCGCACAGGGGACCGCAATCCGCGCGCCTTGTCAAAGCCAAGCCCGCCCGTGCTTGCGAACCCGCGCGAGCCTGCTAAAGGCAGTGCCGAAGCCAGCCGGCAGGGCCCTAGCGACGGAGACCACGATGAGCGACGCCACCACCAGCCCCGATCTCGACGCGCTGCGCGCCGCCAACCCCGAACACTGGCGCCGCGCCGCCGCGATCCGGACGCTGACGCTGGACGCCGTGGCCGCCGCCAATTCCGGCCATTCAGGCATGCCGATGGGCATGGCGGATGTCGCCACCGTCCTGTTCGAGAAGCACCTGAAATTCGACGCGAGCCGCCCCGACTGGCCCGATCGCGACCGCTTCGTGCTGTCGGCGGGCCACGGCTCGATGCTGCTCTATTCGCTGCTCTATCTCACTGGCTATCCCGAGATGACGCTCGAGCAGATCCGCAACTTCCGCCAGCTGGGCGCGATCACGGCGGGCCATCCCGAATACGGCCACGCGCCGGGGATCGAGACCACGACCGGCCCGCTGGGCCAGGGCATCGCCACCGCGGTCGGCATGGCCATCGCGGAGGAGATCCAGCGCGCCCGCTTCGGCCGCAAGATCGTCGATCACCACACCTGGGTCATCGCGGGCGATGGCTGCCTGATGGAGGGCGTCAGCCACGAGGCCATCGCGCTGGCCGGCAAGCTGGAGCTGTCGCATCTGATCGTCCTGTGGGACGACAACGGGATCACCATCGACGGCAAGGTCTCGATCGCCGACGTCACCGACCAGAAGCAGCGCTTCAAGGCCGCGGGCTGGGACGTGCTCGAGGTCGATGGCCACGATCCGCAAGCGATCGACGCCGCGCTGACCGACGCCAAGAAGGGCAAGAAGCCCACGATGGTCGCCTGCAAGACGCATATCGCCATCGGCTCCTCGGCGCAGGATACCTCGAAGGGGCATGGCGCGCTGACCGATCCCGAGCTGATCTCGGCCACCAAGCGGGCCTATGGCTGGGAGCACGCGCCCTTCGAGATCCCCGAGGACCTGAAGGCCGAATGGGAAGCGATCGGCGCCCGCGGCGCCGAGGCGCGCGCCGAATGGGAGGTCCGCTTCGCCGAGCTGGGCCGCGGCAAGAAGGACCATTTCGAGCGTGCCCTGCGCCGCGAGGCGCCGAAGAAGCTGTCGGCCACGATCAAGGCGCTCAAGCGCCAGCTGGCCGAAAGCCAGCCCAAGGTCGCCACGCGCAAATCCTCCGAGATGGTGCTCGAGGTCGTGAACCCGATCATGCCCGAGACGGTGGGCGGCTCGGCCGACCTGACGGGCTCGAACAACACGCTGACCGAGGATCTGGGCGTCTTCGGCCCCGAAAACCGCGATGGCCGGTACATCTATTACGGCATCCGCGAGCACGGCATGGCCGCCGCGCTGAACGGGCTGGCCCTGCATGGCGGCGTGCGCCCCTATGGCGGCACCTTCTTCGCCTTCACCGATTACGCCCGCCCCGCGATGCGGCTGGCGGCGCTGATGGGCATCCCGTCGACCTTCGTGATGACCCACGACTCGATCGGGCTGGGCGAGGACGGGCCGACGCACCAGCCGGTCGAGCATCTGGCGATCTGTCGCGCGACGCCCAACACCAACGTCTTCCGGCCCTGCGACACGGCCGAGACCGCCGAGGCCTGGGAGCTGGCGCTGACCGCGACCGAGACGCCGTCGGTCCTCGTGTTGTCGCGGCAGTCGATGCCGACCCAGCGCAAGGAGTTCTCGAACAAGAACCTCGTCGCGCAGGGCGCCTATGTCCTGGCCGATGCCGACGGCAAGCGCATGGCGATCCTGATGGCCACGGGCTCGGAGGTCGACGTGGCGATGAAGGCCCGCGACCTGCTGCAGCAGGACGGGATCGGCACGCGCGTCGTCTCGATGCCCTCCTGGGAGCTGTTCGAGGCGCAGGACGAGAAATACCGCAAGAAGGTCCTGCCCGCGGGCCCCGTCCGGGTGGCCGTCGAGGCGGGCGCGCGCATGGGCTGGGATCGCTGGCTCTTCGGCGAGCGCGGCAAGCGCGACAAGGGCGCCTTCGTGGGGATGGAGGGCTACGGCGCCTCGGCCCCCGCCGAGGAGCTGTTCGCCCATTTCGGCATCACGCCGGAAGCCGTGGCCAAGGCAGTCCGCGACCTGATCTGAGATCAGACGCGAAGCCGCCCGCGGGCGGCCGGGCCCGTCATGAATGAGCGGCCGCGCCCGTCAGGGGCGCGGCCGTTTCGCGTTCAGGCCGCCCAGCCCAGCTTGTAGACGTGGATCTCGAAGGTCGGGTGCATCTCGGCGCCCACCACCTCGGGCTTGGCGTGGCGGTAGGTCGAGCGCCAGTACGGCTGGATGATGACGCCCTCGTCCTGCATGATCTTCTGGATCCGGGCCATGACCTCGCGCCGGGCATCCGCATCCGCGATGGCCAGCGCCTCGGTCAGGGCGGCGTCGAACTCGGGGTTCGAGAAGCCACTCTCGTTCCAGGGCTCGCCCGAGCGATAGGCCAGCGCCAGGACCTGCACGCCCAGCGGACGCTGCGCCCAGTCGGTGGTCGAGAACGGGTACTTGGTCCAGTCGTTCCAGAAGGTCGACCCCGGCAGCACCGTGCGCGTGACGTTGAAGCCCGCGTCGCGCAGCTGGCCCGCGATGGCGTCGGAGGTGTTGCGCCGCCAGTCGTCGTCGATCGAGGTCAGCTCGAACTCGTAATCCTGCATCCCGGCCTCGGTCATCAGCGCCATCGCGCCTTCGGGGTCGAAGACCGGCGGATCGAGCTGCGCGTATTCCGGATGGATCGGGCAGACATGGTGGTTCTCGGCCACCGTGCCCTGATCGGAATAGCCCAGCGACAGGCAGACCGCGTTGTCGACGGCCATGGCCAGCGCCCGGCGGACGCGGACATCGGCATAGGGCAGCTCGCCATTCACCTCGGCGGTCTGGTTCGGCCGCGCGCAGACGGTGTTGGCGGTGATCGCCTCCGACTTGGTCCAGCCGATCGCGTCGAGGATCTCGACGAAATCGCCCAGGGACTCGTAGAGCATGTCGACCTCGTCGGCATCGGCGGCCGCGGTGATTGCGGCCTTGTCGGTGCCGAAATCGATATATTCGATCCGGTCGAGCGCCGGGCGCCCGAACACCGCCTCGCCCCACCACTGGTGATCCTCGTTGCGCACCAGGACGGCCTTCACGCCCACGTCGAACTGCTCGGGCAGGTAGGGGCCGGTGCCCTTGGCGGTCAGCGGGTCGCCCGCGAAATCCTGCGCGACGACCGCGGCCGGGTAGTCCGAGAACCCGGCGATAAGCGTGATGTCGGGATTGTTCAGGGTCAGCGCGACGGTCATGTCATCCACGACCTCGATCGCGCCGTCGCGGGCCACGCCCGTCTCCTCGTCGATCAGCGAGGTCATGCGGCTGGCCATCGAGTTGCCCTCGACATCCTTCTCGCACCAGCGCGCGATATTGAAGGCCACGTCCTGCGCCGTGAAGGGCGTGCCGTCGCTCCAGGTGACGCCGGGGCGGACGTTCAGGATATAGCCCGTCGCGTCCTCGTTGACGGTCCAGTCCTCCAGCAGGATGCCGCGGATGCTGCCGTCGGCATTGTATTCCACGAGGTATTCCAGCCAGCCGCGCGAGAAGTTCGACATCTGCGGCCAGTCATAGGTGCGCGGATCGCGCATCGCCTTGACGGTGCTTTCGATGCGCAGCGTGCCGCCGTCCTGCATGTGCCCGGCGGCGCGCGCGGGAGCGGGCAGGCCGATCAGGCCGTAGGCGCCCGCCGCGCTGACGCCCAGCGCGGTGGCGCGGGTCAGGAATTCGCGGCGCGACAAGGTGCCGGCGTCGACCTCGGCGGCATAGGCGCGGGCGGCGGGGTGGATGGCGGTCGTGTCGTCATGGCAGTTCGGCATCAATCAAATCTCCGGGTCGGACATGGCAACGCGGATGCGGTCGGCATCGAAACGTCACCGGGAAAATGGCGGGAGGGATGCGGCGAGGGAACTCCGGGTCACCGGGCCCTTCGAACGGGGGCCCAAATCGCAGCCCCCTCAGCGTGGCAGTCGAAGCGACCGGGCGTCAAGGGCCGCCCCGGGGGCATGGCTGCGACATTCCCGCCGGATTCCCGGCGGCGTTCAATGCGCCGCGGCGTCGTCCGTCTTGCCCAAGAGCTTCAGGCCCTGCGCGATCACCGGCATCAGGAGCAGGCCCAGCGCGACACCGAGGATGCCGTCGAGAAGCGCGGTCACCGCCCATTCGATCGTCGCGTTGCCCTGCCCCAACGCGACGGCCGCGCCCTTGATAAGATCGTAAGGCGGATGGAAGCCCATCTCGTGCAGGGCGTGGACGACGATGTTGCCGCCCACCCAGAGCATCGCGGCCGTGCCGACCACGGTCAGGCCGGTCATGAAGCCCGGCATACCCCGCACCACGGCCGCACCCAGCTTGCGCCCGAAGGCGGTGCGGCCGCTATCGGCGAGGTGCAGGCCCACGTCGTCGGCCTTCACGATGATCGCCACCGCGCCGTAGACCGCGGCCGTGATCACGATCGCGATCACCGCCAGGACGGCGGCCTTGAAGACTACGCTGCCCGCAGGGTCGATCGCGGAAAGCGCGATTGTCATGATCTCGGCCGAGAGGATGAAATCGGTCTTGATCGCACCCTTGACGCGCTGCTCCTCCAGATGGGCGGCGTCGAGGGGCGTGTGCGCGGGGTCCTTGATCTTGGCCAGGGTGTCGTGCGGCACGAGCCAGTGCCAGACCTTCTCGGCCCCCTCGTAACAGAGATAGAGCCCGCCCAGGATCAGGAGCGGCGGGATAAGCCAGGGAGCGAATTGCGACAGCAGCAGCGCGACCGGCAGCAGGATGATGAGCTTGTTGAAGGCCGAGGCCCGCGCGATCTTCCAGACGATGGGCAGCTCGCGCGCGGCGGCGAAGCCGTCGACATATTTCGGCGTGACCGCCGCGTCGTCGATCACCGCGCCCGCCGCCTTCGTCCCGGCCTTCGCCGCCTGCCCCACGATGTCGTCGAGGCTGGTGGAGGCGACCTTGGCGATGGCCGCCACGTCGTCGAGTAGTGCCAGAAGTCCGCTCATGGATGCCTCGCCGCTGCGTCCCGGCACGATCTAGCCCTCGGCGGGCGGCGTCAACGGCACATCGGGGGCGCAGGGGGGCCATCGGGCGGGTGACAGCGCGCGGCCGCCGCGCCAAAAGGGGGCCATGACCAACCCGATCGCGCTTGCCCTGGGACTCATCGTTCTGGCCGTCTTCGCCGCCGACGCGGCCTTCAACGGCGCGATGCTGCTCACCTTTCTGGGCCAGCAGCTGATCCGCGTGACCGAATGGGTGGCCTTCTGGCGCTGACGGCGCGGCGCCGGGCAGTTGTGGCCGCCCCGCGCGGCATGGTAGCGCCGGAACCGATGACGGCGGCCCCCGGTTGCCGACACGAGACGACGCACAGCCAACCCGGAGGAACGCATGGTCAAGGTAGCAATCAATGGCTTCGGCCGCATCGGCCGCAACGTGCTGCGCAGCATCGTCGAGTCGGGCCGCACCGATATCGAAGTGGTCGCGATCAACGATCTGGGCCCGGTCGAGACCAATGCCCATCTGCTGCAATATGACAGCGTCCACGGCCGCTTCCCCGCCCCCGTCACCACCGGCGACGACTGGATCGACGTGGGCCGCGGGCGGATGCGCGTCACCGCCGAGCGCAACCCCGCCGACCTGCCCTGGTCGGACGTCGACATCGTGATGGAATGCACCGGCATCTTCACCTCGAAGGAGAAGTGCCAGGCGCATCTGGAGAACGGCTCCTCGCGCGTGCTGATCTCGGCGCCGGGCACGGATGCCGACAAGACCATCGTCTACGGCGTGAACCACGACACGCTGACCTCCGACGACCTGATCGTGTCGAACGCGTCCTGCACCACGAACTGCCTGACGCCGGTCGCGCATGTGCTGCACAACGCCATCGGGATCGAGCGCGGGTTCATGACCACGATCCACAGCTATACCGGCGACCAGCCCACGCTCGACACGATGCACAAGGATCTCTACCGCGCGCGCGCCGCGGCGCTCAGCATGATCCCGACCTCGACGGGCGCGGCCAAGGCCGTGGGCCTGGTGATGCCGGAGCTCAACGGCAAGCTCGACGGCGTGGCGATCCGGGTGCCGACGCCCAATGTCTCGGTCGTCGACCTGACCTTCACCGCGGCGCGCGACACGTCGGTGGACGAGATCAACGACGCGATCCGCGCGGCCGCGGACGGTCCGATGAAGGGCATCCTCGGCTATACCGACGAGAAGCTGGTCTCGTCGGATTTCAACCACGATCCGCATTCCTCGATCTTCCATCTCGACCAGACCAAGGTGATGGATGGCGGAAAGATGTGCCGGATCCTGTCGTGGTACGATAACGAGTGGGGCTTCTCGAACCGCATGGCGGACACTGCCGTGGCGATGGGCAAGCTGATTTGAGTCTCACGAGACGGGGGCCCTGCGGGGCCCCTTTCTTTACCTGTCGGGGGAGCTTGCCGAATGGCCTTCAAGACGATCGACGACATGGATCTGGCGGGCAAGACCGTGCTCTGCCGGGTCGATATCAACGTGCCGGTCGAGGACGGGCGCATCACCGACACCACGCGGATCGACCGGGTGATCCCGACGATCCGCGACCTGAGCGCGGGCGGGGCCAAGGTGGTGCTTCTGGCGCATTTCGGCCGGCCGAAGGGCAAGGTCGTCCCCGAGATGTCGCTGCGCCAGATCGTGCCGGCGCTGTCGGCGGCGCTGGGCCGCGAGGTGGCCTTCGCCGATGGCGGCTATGGTGCGGCGGTCGCGGCGCTTCCGCAGGACGGCGTGATCCTGTTCGAGAATGTCCGCTTCAATCCGGGCGAGGAGAAGGATGACGAGGGCTTCGCCGGGCGCCTGGCCGCGATCGGCGATCTCTATTGCAACGACGCCTTCAGCGCGGCGCATCGGGCGCATGCCACGACCCACGCGCTGGCGCGCCTGCTGCCCGCCTTCGCGGGCCGGCTGATGGAGGCCGAACTCAAGGCGCTGCAGGCGGCGCTGGGCGACCCGAAGCCGCCCGTCGCCGCCGTGGTCGGTGGGGCCAAGGTCTCGACCAAGCTGGCGCTGCTGGGCAACCTCGTGACGCGGGTCCAGCACCTGATCATCGGCGGGGGCATGGCGAACACCTTCCTGGCCGCGCAGGGCTACGACGTGGCGAAATCGCTTTGCGAGCACGAGTTGCTGGACGAGGCCCGCGCGATCGCCGCCAAGGCCGGGAAGGCCGGCTGCGCGATCCTGCTGCCCCGCGACGTGGTGGTGGCCGAGGAGTTCCGCGCCGACCCGCCGGTGAAGACGGTGAAGGTCGAGGACGTGCCCGCGGGCTGGATGATCCTCGACGCCGGGCCGGATTCGGTCGCGCATATGAACGAGGTGCTGGACGGCTCCGCCACGCTCGTCTGGAACGGCCCGCTGGGCGCGTTCGAGATGACGCCCTTCGATGCCGCCACCACCGCCGCCGCGCGCCACGCCGCGCAATTGACGAAGGCCGGCAAGCTGGTCTCGGTCGCGGGCGGCGGCGACACGGTGGCCGCGCTGAACCATGCGGGCGTGGCCGATGATTTCAGCTATGTCTCGACCGCGGGCGGTGCGTTCCTGGAATGGATGGAAGGCAAGACCCTGCCCGGCGTCGCAGCGCTGGAGGGCCGCTAGCGCCAACAGGATGGACGGACCCGCGCCGGGCCCGTAATCACGGGACACACGCGAGACCTCAGGAGGGAAGACCCATGCCGCAGACCGATCAAGCCGCCAAGATCCGGGCCGGACAGGGCTTCATCGCCGCACTCGACCAGTCGGGCGGATCGACGCCCAAGGCGCTGCGGCTCTACGGCGTCGAGGAGGATGCCTACTCCTCCGAGAAGGAAATGTTCGACCGCATCCACGAGATGCGCACCCGCATCGTCACCGCCCCCGCCTTCACCGGCGAGAAGATCATCGGCGCCATCCTGTTCGAGCAGACCATGGACCGCGACTTCGAGGGCAAGCCCGCCGCCGAGTACCTGTGGAAGGAACGCGGGGTCGTCCCGTTCCTCAAGATCGACAAGGGCCTGGAGAAGGAGGACCGCGGCGTCCAGATGATGAAGGACATCCCGGGGCTGGACGACACGCTGAAGCGCGCGAAGGCCAAGGGCATCTTCGGCACCAAGGAACGCTCGGTCATCGACGCGGCCAATCCCGACGGGATCCACGCGATCGTCGCCCAGCAGTTCGAACTGGGCGAGCAGGTGCTGTCGCACGACCTGGTCCCGATCCTCGAGCCGGAGGTGACGATCTCGATCCAAGAGAAGGCCGAGGCCGAGGGCATTCTGCGCGAGGCGATCTTGCGCCATCTCGACCATGTGCCCTCGGGCCAGGAGATCATGCTCAAGCTGACGCTGCCGGAGACGCCGAATTTCTACCAGGCGCTGGTCGATCATCCCAAGGTGATGCGCGTCGTTGCCCTGTCGGGCGGCTATTCCCGCGAGGAGGCCAATGCCCGCCTGTCGCAGAACCGCGGCGTCGTCGCGAGCTTCAGCCGCGCGCTGACCGAGGGCCTGTCGGCTCAGCAGAGCGACGACGAGTTCAACGCCACCATCGCGGCGACGATCGACTCGATTTACAACGCCTCGATCGCCGGCTGAGACGGGGGATTCACAGGGCCGCGCCCCTGTGCCATGGTGCCGCCAATCGCCCCGCCAGAGGGCAGCAGAGGCACGGCAGATGACGGCACCACGCAGACGTTCGGCGGGCTACGGCCTGATCCTCCCCATCGCGCTTCTGGGCTTCGCGGGCTATTTCGTCTTCGCCGCCGTGCAGGGCGAGTACGGCGTGTTCCGCCGGGTCGAACTGGAGGCCGAGCGCGAGCTTCTGCAGGCCGAGCTTGCGCTTCTGGACGCGCAGGCCGACCGGATGCGCGACCGCACGCACCGGCTCTCCGACGACTATCTGGATCTCGATCTGCTGGACGAGCGCGCGCGTCTCGTCCTGGGCATGGCGCGGCCGGACGAGATCATCGTCGAGTGACCGCACGCCGCGACGCGGCGTCGGATTCCCCTCTTCACCCTCCGGCGCGGTTCGGCTAGCTGATGGTTTAACGTTGAACGATCCGGGACCGGAGGACCGATCTGCCATGGCCACACGCACCAGGAAGGCAAAGCCCAACGTGTCGAAGGACGACCTCCTTCAATACTACCGCGACATGCTTCTGATCCGCCGCTTCGAGGAGAAGGCCGGCCAGCTCTACGGGATGGGCCTGATCGGCGGCTTCTGCCACCTCTATATCGGGCAGGAAGCGGTGGTCGTCGGGCTGGAAGCCGCCGCCAAGGAGGGCGACAAGCGCGTCACCTCGTATCGCGATCACGGCCACATGCTGGCCTGCGGCATGGACCCCAAGGGCGTCATGGCCGAGCTGACGGGCCGCGAGGGCGGCTACTCCAAGGGCAAGGGCGGCTCGATGCACATGTTCTCCAAGGAGAAGCATTTCTACGGCGGCCACGGCATCGTCGCGGCCCAGGTGCCGATCGGCGCGGGCCTCGCCTTCGCCGACAAGTACAAGGGCAACGACAACGTCACCTTCACCTATTTCGGCGACGGCGCGGCCAACCAGGGCCAGGTCTACGAGACCTACAACATGGCCGAGCTGTGGGACCTGCCCTGCATCTTCGTGATCGAGAACAACCAATATGCCATGGGCACCTCGACCAAGCGGTCGACCAAGTCGCCCAGCTATTGGGAGCGCGGCGCGGCCTACGGGATCGAAGGCGAGGAAGTCGACGGCATGGACGTGCTGGCGGTGAAGGATGCGGGCATGCGCGCGGTGGAATACTGCCGCTCCGGCAAGGGTCCCTACATCCTCGAGATCAAAACCTACCGCTATCGCGGCCACTCGATGTCGGACCCGGCCAAGTACCGCACCCGCGACGAGGTCCAGAAGATGCGCGAGGAGCGCGACGCCATCGAGATGGTCCGCAAGATGCTGCTGACCGGCGATCACGCCACCGAGGACGACCTCAAGGGCATCGACAAGGAGATCAAGGACATCGTCAACGACGCCGCGGAATTCGCCAAGGAGAGCCCGGAGCCTGCACTCGAGGAGCTCTGGACCGATATCTATGCCAAGGAAATCCCGCAGGAGGCCGTGTAATGGCGACCGAGATCCTGATGCCCGCCCTCTCGCCCACCATGGAGGAGGGCACGCTGGCCAAGTGGCTCGTCAAGGAAGGTGACACCGTCGCCTCGGGCGACATCCTGGCCGAGATCGAGACCGACAAGGCGACGATGGAATTCGAGGCCGTCGACGAAGGCACGATCGGCAAGATCCTGATCGAAGAGGGCACCGAGGGGGTGAAGGTCAACTCGCCCATCGCCGTGCTGCTCGAGGAAGGCGAGGATGCCTCGGCCGCCGAGAGCGCCTCGTCGTCCAGCACGCCCATGCCCGAGCCGCTCGCCGACGAGCAGGGCCGGGCCGATCCCGCGCCCGCCGCCACGGCCGCGCCCGCGCAGGTGGAGGCACCGAAATCCAACGCCTCGCCCGACTGGCCCGAGGGCACCGAGCTGGTGCAGCAGACCGTCCGCGAGGCGCTTCGCGACGCCATGGCCGAGGAGATGCGCCGCGACGAGGGCGTGTTCCTGATGGGCGAGGAGGTGGCCGAGTACCAGGGCGCCTACAAGATCAGCCAGGGCCTTCTGGACGAATTCGGCGCCAAGCGCGTCATCGACACGCCCATCACCGAACACGGCTTCACCGGCATCGGCGTCGGCGCGGCCTTCGGCGGGCTCAAGCCCATCGTCGAGTTCATGACCTTCAACTTCGCCATGCAGGCGATCGACCAGATCATCAACTCCGCGGCCAAGACGCTCTACATGTCGGGCGGCCAGATGGGGGCGCCGATGGTGTTCCGCGGCCCCAATGGCGCCGCGGCCCGCGTGGGCGCCCAGCACAGCCAGGATTACGCGGCGTGGTACGCCTCGATCCCCGGCCTCAAGGTCGTGCAGCCCTATTCCGCCTCGGATGCGAAGGGTCTGCTGAAATCGGCGATCCGCGACCCAAACCCGGTGATCTTCCTCGAGAACGAGATCCTCTACGGCAAGACCTTCGACGTGCCCAAGCTGGACGATTTCACCGTCCCCTTCGGCAAAGCGCGGATCTGGCGGGAGGGGTCGGACTGCACCATCGTCAGCTGGGGCATCGGCATGACCTACGCGCTGGAAGCGGCGGAGCGTCTGGCCGGCGACGGCATCGACTGCGAGGTGATCGACCTGCGGACCCTGCGGCCCGTGGATTACGACACGGTGCTCGCCTCGGTCCACAAGACCAATCGCTGCGTCCTGGTCGAGGAAGGCTTCCCGGTCGCCAGCTTCAGCGACCACATGGCCTCGACCATCATGCAGCGCGCATTCGACCATCTCGACGCGCCGGTCGTGACCTGCACGGGCAAGGACGTGCCGATGCCCTATGCCGCCAATCTCGAGAAGCTGGCGCTGGTGACCACCGACGAGGTGGTCGAGGCCATCCGCAACGTGACCTACAAGTAAGGGGCAAGCACCATGGCAACCGAGATCCTGATGCCCGCCCTCTCCCCCACGATGGAGGAAGGCACACTGGCGAAATGGCTGGTGAAGGAAGGCGACACCGTCGCCTCCGGCGACCTGCTGGCCGAGATCGAGACCGACAAGGCGACGATGGAATTCGAGGCCGTCGACGAGGGCACGATCGGCAAGATCCTCGTCGCGGAGGGCACCGAGAACGTGAAGGTGAACTCGCCCATCGCCGTGCTGCTGGAAGAAGGCGAAGATGCCTCGGCCGCCGAGGCCGTGGCGTCGGACGGCTCGTCGCATGCCGCGCCCGCCCAGCCCACGCCCGACACCGAGCCGGCGAAGGGCTATGGCCGCGAAACCGAAACGGGCGAGCAGAAATCCGGCGCGGCCCCCGCGCCGGCACCTGCTCCGAGCGGCGGCGACGGACAGCGCATCTTCGCCACGCCCGTCGCGCGCCGGATCGCCAAGGACAAGGGCCTGGACCTGAGCCAGATCAAGGGCTCCGGCCCGCGCGGTCGGATCGTGAAGGCCGATGTCGAGGCCGCGAAGCCCGGCGCCCAGGCAGCCCCCGCCGCGAAGGCCGAGGAGGCGCCGAAAGCCGCCGCGACCGGGGGCCAGAAGCCGCCCATGCCCACCGGCATGGCCGCCGAGGCCGTGGCCAAGATGTACGAGGGCCGCGAATTCGAGGAGATGAAGCTCGACGGGATGCGCAAGACGATCGCCGCGCGCCTGACCGAGGCCAAGCAGACGATCCCGCATTTCTACCTGCGCCGCGAGATCAGGCTGGATGCGCTCTTGAAGTTCCGCAGCCAGCTCAACAAGCAGCTCGAGGCCCGGGGCGTGAAGCTCTCGGTCAACGACTTCATCATCAAGGCGGGCGCCATCGCGCTCCAGCAGGTGCCCGACGCGAATGCCGTCTGGGCGGGCGACAGGATCCTGAAATTGAAGCCGTCCGATGTGGCCGTCGCCGTCGCCATCGAGGGCGGGCTCTTCACGCCCGTCCTGAAGGACGCGCATCTGAAGTCGCTCTCGGCGCTCTCGGCCGAGATGAAGGACCTCGCGACCCGCGCCCGCGACCGCAAGCTCGCACCGCATGAATACCAGGGCGGCAGCTTCGCGATCTCCAATCTGGGGATGTTTGGAATCGACAATTTCGACGCCGTCATCAACCCGCCCCATGGCTCGATCCTCGCGGTCGGCGCAGGCGTGAAGAAGCCCGTGATCGGCGCCGATGGCGAAGTGACCGCCGCCACGGTGATGTCGGTGACGCTCAGCGTGGATCACCGGGTGATCGACGGCGCGCTCGGAGCGGACTTCCTCAAGGCACTAGCCGAGAACCTCGAGAACCCGATCACGATGCTGGCCTGACGGCGACTGGGGGCGGCACAGGCGGGCTGCCCCCTTGCCGATCCTGCGCGGCGCGTTAGGACAGAGCACATGCGCAACCTGATCCCCCTTGCCGTCATCACGCCCCTGCTGGCCTGCAGTCCCGTCACGGACGAAATCGCGTTCGAGGACGCCGAGACGCCGGGTGCGGCCTTCGTCGGCGGCACGACCTATGTCTGCGACACGGGCGAGGCGATCCGCACGCAGAGTCGCGGCGGCAGCATCGTCATCGCCCTCGATAACGGCAATGCCCTGACCCTTCCGCGCGTCTCCGGTTTCGGGGCGGGCACGACCTACGCGGCCGATGGATGGGTCTGGGTGGTGCGCGGCGAAAGCGCGATCCTGACGCAGCAGGGCGGGCAATCGAATTGCGACGTAGCCTCGCAGGAGGAATACGACGCGGCGTTCGAGCGGCGCCAAGCCCTGCCGCCCGGTCCGCCCGTCGCGGGGTTCAATCCGAACGCCTGACCGGCGCTACTGGTCGGGCCCGGGCCGCAGGCCGATGAGCTGATCCATCATGACCGAGGGCTGCGCGCAGCCCGCCTCTCCCACGACGCGCGCCGGCACGCCCGCCACGGTCTTCATCGGCGGCACCTCTTCCAGGACGACCGACCCAGCGGCGATGCGGCTGCAATGCCCGACGCGGATATTGCCGAGCACCTTGGCGCCCGCCCCGATCAGGACACCGTCCTCGATCTTCGGATGACGGTCGTCATCCTCCTTGCCCGTGCCGCCCAGCGTCACGGAATGCAGCATAGAGACGTTGTCGCCCACGACCGCCGTCTCACCGATCACGATGGAATGGGCGTGATCGATCATGATCCCCCGCCCGACGCGGGCATTGGGGTGAATATCGACGCCGAAGATCTCGCTCACGCGCATCTGGACGAAATAGGCCAGATCCTTGCGCCCCTGCGTCCAGAGCCAGTGCCCGATCCGATAGGCCTGGATCGCCTGGAAGCCCTTGAAGAACAGAAGCGGCTGAATGAACCGATGGCAGGCCGGATCGCGCTCGAACACGGCGACGATATCGGCCCGCGCCGATTGCGTGATCTCCGGATCGGCGGCCAGGGCCGTGTCCGCCAATTCGCGCAAAAGCTGCTCGCTCATCTCCGACGACGCCAGCTTCTGCGCGAAGCGGTATGCCAACGCGGACTCGAGCGAGGAATGATGCAGGATCGTGTCATGCACCAGCCCGCCCAGAAGCGGCTCGACGCGCAGCAGGTCGCGCGCCTCGGTCAGGGTCTGGTCCCAGACGAAATCGACCGCCTGAACCGTGTTACGCGTGGCGACCATGGCAGGCCCTCCTGTGCCAGTCCGCCAGACCTAGTCCGATGATGCCATCGATTCAATCTTTGGTCATGTCACGATCAGATCCGCGCCGCGCCCCGGACCGACCTCGTCGGAGATCTGCGCCACCGTGAACCGGAGCCCCTCATTCGCGCGAAGACCGGCCCATCGGGCCGCCGTGGCGCGCCATTCCGGCGCCACGACCTGCTCTTCCAGCAGGATCGCGCCGCCCCCGTCGAAGAGGCGCACGAGATACCGCTCCCGCGCTTCCTCCAGCGGCACGTCGCCCGCGCCCCAACCCTCCGTGATCGCGCGCGTCCGGCGGATCCAGCTCAATCGCGCCCCGGCATCTACCTCCAGGCGAAGGTGCACGGGCGCATAGGGTTTCAACCCTTCACCCAGGACCGTCACCTCTTCATGAATATAGCTTTCATGATCCACCGGGAAGCGCGCGGGCCCGGCGCGGTAGTGCCGCGCCAGCCCCAGCGCATCGCGGGGCAGCTCGATCTGCTGCGGTCCACCATCCAGGATCACGACCTGGCTTCCGATCGGCCAGGGATCGCGCATCAGCGGCTCCGTCCCCCGCTGCCCCCGGAGCCGCCCCCGCAATGCCCACAGGTCCGGGCCGATCAACACCGCCTCGCGAAACTGGAACAGCTCCCAGCCATTGACCGACCCGTCGCCGATGGCGGTCGCATTCGCCCCCGCCAGAACCGCCGTCTCGCTGACCGTCGATAGCGCCGCACCGGCGAGGCGCAGATGCAGCTCCGGCCCCTCGTCCCAGACGGCCGGCCGCGCCCGCTCGAGCACGGTCTCGGTCCGCCCCACGCGGCTCGGCGCGTCGATCACGCGGTTAAGCCGGTAATCCGCGTCCTCGACACCGGAATGCAGCGCCACGCTCCCCGGCCAGGGACGCGCGGCGACGGCGACATAGGGCGCGTGGACGGTGCTTTCGGCCGTCAGGCGTGGAAGATCCATGAATATCGGATCGACCGGCAAAGGCGCGAGCGGTCGGATCCGCCCCGATCCGTCCTCCACCGCATCGCTCGCCTCGTAGAGGCCGCGTTCGGTGCGGATCGCCTCGACCTTGCGCGCACCGCGATCCTCGATGCGGTCCACGCGCCACAGATCGGGTCCCCCGTCCAGCCGCAGCAGATCGCCGACCTCGATCTCCCGGCGCGAGGGCGACAGGCGCAAAGTCAGGCTGTCGCGCGCGACGCGGCTCTCGCTCAGGAAGCGTTCGGCGAGCGCATGCCCCTCGCCGCGCGTCAGCGCCAGCGGCAGCTCCGTCTCGGTGACGGGCACCTGACGTGCGCCGGCCTGCGTCGCGTCGCCCACGCGCACCTCGAAATCCCCGGCCGCATCCATATGCGTCACCCGCACGCGGCCGGCCGTCTCCGCCTCCGGCGCGCGCTGCAGGCTCAGCACCGCATCCTCGCCCTCCCGGACGAGGCCCGTGCTGTCGATGTCCCGCGCCGGCGCAAGCGCCCGCATCGAGAAGACCACGCAGCCCCCCGCCTCCCGCGCCTCGACGCCATGCGCCAGCATCAGCGGCTGAAGATTGGCGCGACCGTTCTGTACGTCGCTCATCGTGTAGCCGCGCAGGACGCCGTGAACGCCCGAGACGTCGACCCGCGTTACCCCTGCCTGCGCGCAAAGCGCCTTGAGGACCGAGGCCAGCGGCAAGGCCGCCGATCGCCCCGAGATCCAGTGCCCGCGCGGATAGTTCTCCGCGTCGGTCCAGAAATCGGAAAGCTCTGGAAATGCCGGCCAAGGCCGCGTGTCCCACGCCCAGGCCAAACTGCCCGCAAGATCGATCATCGGCCGGCCGTCGAACGACGAGGTCGGATTGTTCGCGGCCTTGCGCCAATAATCCAGCGTGGCCCGCAGGTACTGCATCTGCATCGCATCGTCCCGCCGGCCGTCCGAGGCATAGGGTAACTCAGACTCGGACGATTTCGGATCGAGGAACTTGTTGGGCTGGTTCGCGCCCTTGTCGATCGCGGCGCAGCCGTATTCCGTAAAGCGGATCGGCTTCGACTGCGGCACCCAGGCCGTCGGCTCGGTCTGCCGCTGCCCGTCCAGCCGTTCGAAATGCGGCTTCGACCAGAAGCTCCGCAGATCCTTGAACCGCCAGACCCATGGCTCGCCATGTGCCCCATCGGTGATCGGGACACGACGCTGCGCGGCGCGCGCCTCGGGCGTCGGGTAATACCAGTCGTAGCCCTCCCCACCCTCGATCCCCGCCTGCAGGTAATCCAGCGAATGGCTCGGCCCGCGATCGGCGTCCAGGTGCTCCGTCCCATCGCGCCAGTCCGACAGCGGCATGTAATTGTCGATGCCAATGAAATCGATGTTCTCGTCGGCCCAGAGCGGGTCGAGATGGAAATGCCGGTCGCCGGTATCGGCGGGCTGGTAGCCGGAATACTCCGTCCAGTCGGCCGCGTAGCTGATCTTCGCATCGGGCAGGATCGCACGCACCTCGGCCGCCAGCTCGACCAGCGCCGCTACTGCAGGAAAGCCGCCATTCGCGCCGCGGATCTGCGTCAGGGCACGCATTTCCGACCCTATGCAGAAGGCCTCGACCCCTCCGGCCAGCGCGCAGAGATGCGCGTAATGTAGGATGAAGCGGCGATAGCGCGGCTCGTCGGGCCCGTTGACCCGTCCCCCGGATGTCGCGAAATCGGCGGCCGAAGCGCCGCCGAAGAACGCTGCGACCTGGGCATCGGCCGCGACGGCCCCGTCGGCGCTCCCGGCCGTGCCGGGGGCCAGGTCGGTCGTGATCCGCCCCCGCCAGGGCAGCGCCGCCTGCTCGTCTCCGCCCCAGGGATCCGGCAGCCCGTTGCCGGCCAGCTGGTCCATCAGGATGAAGGGGTAGAAGGTCACCGCAAGGCCCGCCGCCTTCGACGCGCGGATCGCCTCGATGACCGATGCGTCCGCGGGCGTCCCGCCATAGACGGGCCGCCCCTCGAGGCGTGGCACCGCACCCGCCTGGTTTCGGTTCAGCCCCGCGACCCGCCAAGGCATGGGGTGGCCCTCCGACTCCACCTGCTCAACCCGTGGCCGGATCTCGCAGGCCCCGCAGCGCAGGTCGTTCCCAAACCACGACACGACCAGGGAGACCGATCGCAGGTTCGGCAACTCCTCCGTCAGATCGCGCAGCGTCACCGCGAAATCCGCCGCGCCTTGGTCGGTGTTGACGTTGGCCGAGTCCTTCTCGCCGCCGCCATGCCGGTAATGCACCTGGGTCGTCGCAAGCGCGTATTCCCCGGTGCCTGGAACCAGCGCCACGCCCTCGATCAGCTCCGCCGCCGGAGGGACCTCCCCCTCCGCATCGACGGATCGCACGACCTCGAAGGACAGAGCCGGGATGCGGCTTCCGAAGGGCGTCAGGTCCATGTTCTCGATGACGACATAGGCCGTCCCGCGATAGGCCGGCGCGTTCCCCGCGCCCTCGATCGCCTCGATCAGCGCATCGGCAAGCTGCTCCTCCGAGCCGTCATGTACCCGCATTTGGATCGAATCCCGCGGGATCTCGCGGCCGTCCGCCCAGACACGGCCGACCCGTCTCGATCGGCCCCTCGCACAGGGCGAGGGCCAGCGAGACGGTATAATTGATCTGCGTGCTCGTCGGTGACGACGGGGCCCCCTTGCCGCCGCCGCCGCCCGTCGTGCTGCGATGCTCCAGGAAGTTCGACGCCCAGATCACCTGCCCGCCGACCCGCACACGCCCCAGCAGGCGCGGGATCGGCGCGCCTTCCGAGGCGCCGTTGAGGCGGAAGCGGTCGACCCGCCCGTGCTCGACCGCCTCGGACCCGCCGCCCATCAGCGACTGATCCAGCACCCGCCCCACGGTCGCCCCTACCGCGCGCCCGATCACGGCGGCGCTGACGCCCAGTATCGAGCCGCCGATCGACCCGCCCACAGCGGCGCCCACGGCGCCCAATATCAATGTCGCCATGCTCGCAGCCTCGCAGCGTCAGGAAGTCGGAAAGATGAACCGCGCCACGATCCGGCGGCGCCACGGGTCGGAGAGCGGACTCTCGACCACGCCATGGCCCGAATAGGCGTGGACGAACGCGGCGTCGCCGGGCGGCGCGGCCGTGAGGATGCCCAGATGCTTGGCCACCCCGGCGTCGCGCATCCGGAAGAGCAGGACCTGACCCGCCGCATACGGATCCTCGAAGGGAACCGGATGAAGCCAGTCGTGACCGGCACGCATCAGGACCTCGTCACGCTGCGGCTCGGCCCAGTCGGCCGTGTAGGGCGGCGGGACGACCGGCTCGGCCCCGACCGTCTCGCGCCAGACGCCGCGGATCAGGCCCAGGCAATCCGCGCCCGCCCCGCGGGCCGACGCCTGATGCAGATAGGGCGTCCCGATCCAGCCGCGGGCTGCGGCGACCACGGCGTTCATCGCCGGCCTCCATCATTCGCACGGTCCGCGTTCGGATAGGCCATGAGCCAGTCCTCGCCCGGCACATGGGGGAAGCCGCGGAAATTCGTCAGGTTGTCGAACTTGAAGCGGCAGGTCTCGCGCCGCTTGTCGCAGCCGGCCTCGATGCGCAGGAGATCGCCCGCAACCGGCACCGCGCGCAGCGCGGACCACAGCGTCAACTCCCGCCGCCCCGCGCGAATGCGGTCCAGCTTGATGCGCTCCGACTGCCCTTCCGCCGGCCCATTTAGAACCGTCACGAGACCGCGTTCGAACCACTTGGGCGCGTAATCGCGAAGCTCCGGAACCGCGAGCACCCCGGCCTCCCCGGTCTCCGTCAGCGCGACCTCGACGGCGAAAAGCGGCCCGAGCACGACTCCGCAGCGGCCGTCGCCCAGAACGGCGTCGCAGCGCGACTGGAACACCCTGCCCTGCACCTCGTTCAGCCGCTCCGAAAGCCCGCGCAACTCGGCCGAGAAGGCACCGTCGCCCCAGCTGATTTCCCCCAGGTTCCCTCGAAACAGGATCTCGAAGGCCGAGCTGTCGGTCCAATCGACCAGATAGGCCGTTACCTCGGCCGCGTCCCATTTGCCCGCGCGGATGTCCTCGGCCCGGATCGCGTCCGAACTCAGCGCCCCCATCGCCTCGGCATTATCGACCGCCAGGCCCGTCGATCGGCTGATCTCGCCCCCAGTCAGGCCCGTCGCCGCGACGCATAGGACGGCGTCGACCTCAAGGTCGCGATCGTGATCGGTGAAGCCCAGAACCAACCCATCCGCCCGCCGCACGATCCACGCCCGACTGACCGTGCTGGCGCCGGTCGCCAGCGCCGCCCGCAGCGCGTTCATGCGCGCACCTCGATGACCGGCACGTCCGGCACCTCGCCCGCGTTGAAGGTCTCGACCGAAACCTGGATGAAGTCGGTGTCGAAACGCACCGGCACATCGAAGGCGAACCCCGCCTGCACGACCGCGCCCGGCTCCGGGGCGACGGCGAAGACGACCGCGCCCGTTGCCGGGTCGACGGTGTAGTGGACGGTCTCCTGCAACTCGTCATCGGACAACCCGACCCGCACGCTGCCCTCGACCGGTTTGGTGATGGGCCGCGCATAGGTCTCGGCGCCCGAGCGATAGGTCTTGGCGAGCGGAAACACCGTTCGCATCCCGTCCCCGGTTCCGATGACCTGGTCGTCGAAGCGCACCCCCTCGGACGGGACGCCGGACGTGAAATCCGCCCAGTCCTTCCAGCGAAACCCGTGCAGCCGCCCCCCGCGCGCCTCGAAAAACGCCAGCAATTCCGCGACATCGTCGAGCGAGCGCATGCCGACCCCCGCGTCGTAGCGACGCCGCGAATGGGCCCAGGGCGTGTTTCGTTCCTCGTGGCCATTGGCCAGCGTCACGATCTCGGTGCGCCGCTCCGGCCCGCCGAGCGAGCCGCGCGACAGGCGCGCGGGAAAGCGGATCTCGTGGAAGGACATGGGGCAGCGCTCCTCAGCGGTTGCGGTTGCCGCGCGACAGCGCGCGGGACATCTCGGCCGCGACCTGGCTCCGCGATCGGCGGAAGCTCTGCGCGTCGGTTGTCGAGATGTTCATGTTGACGGTGACCGATCCGCGCCCGCCCTGCGCCGCGACGCCCAGGCGACCGTCGGGGCCGCGCGCCAGTGGCATGATCGCCTCGGGGCCGGCCTCGCCCATCAGGCCCGTGCCGCCCCGCATCGGGAAGGTCGTTGGGCCGCTCACGATCCCGCCGGTCGCGAAAGGCATGACGCGGCCCTGCGCGAAACTTGCGCCATCGGCGAAGGGCATCAGGTTCGACAGTCCGCCCGCGAGAGCGCCGCCCAGGGCCTGGCTGATCGGCTTCATGGCGGTGTTGTACGTCGCGTTCACCATCTGCCGCGCGAGGCCGGATAGGGCGTCCGAGAGCTTCAGACCGTCGAAGACCACGCCATCGAAGGCGCGCTTCAGGCTGCCGCCGAAGCTGCGCGACAGGCCCTGCACTTCGCGGCTGGTGTGATGGACCTGCCCCTCCAGCGTGCCCAGCTCGGCGGTGAAGCGCGCAACCACCGTGCCCGCTCCGGCCAACCGGGCTTCCAGCGCGTCCAGCGCGTCGGCATCCGTCTCGTCACGATCCATCATCGTCCTCCATTCGATCCGGGAAGCGCGCGGCCAGTTCTTCCAGCCCCGTGCGATCCATCGGCATCCGCCCGCTCCCCTGCCCCAGCAGGAAGGCCAGCTCGGCGGGGGTCAGCGCCCAGAAATCGGCGGGCCGCAGGCCCAAACCCCGCATCCCCGCCTGCATCAGCACGGGCCAGTCGAACCGCTCGCTCATTCCGGCAGCGCGAAGGATCGGCGCAGCAGCGTCGCGGCCACCCGCGTCGCCTCCACCGGCCCCCCTTCGATCTCCGCCGAGAGCAGCGCCGCCGCATCGCCGGCCCAACCCCCGCCGCGCAAACCCGCCAGCAGAAGCCGGGCCAGGTCGCGCGCGGTGAAGGCACCGGTCTCGAACCGGTCGACCAGCGCGACCAGGCTGTCGGCCTCCATCGCCGCCTCCAGCTCCGCCAATGCGCCGAGCGTCAGCTTCAGCACGTGGCGCCGGCCGTCCAGCACCAGGGCGGCCTCGCCCGCCCAGGGGTTGCCCTCGCCCATTCAGAGCGCCGTGAAGGTCAGCTCGCCCGCCGAGGCCAGCGCGATCTCGTAGGTCGCCTCGCCATCATGCGTGCCGCCGTATTCCAGCGACGTGATCTGGAACGGTCCCTCTACGATCCCGAAATCCGGAATGATGACCTGAAAGCCAGGAACCTCGCCATCGAAGAACAGCTGCCGCGCCCGCGCATCGGTCGCCGCATCGCGGAAGATGCCCGAGCCCGAGACCTGCGCCGACTTCACGCCGCCGCCCCCCAGAAGCTCGCGCCAGCCGCCCGCACTCTCGGTCGAGGTCACGTCGATGCTGCCCGCGTTGAAGGTCAGACGCGTCGCCCGCAGGCCTGCCAGCGTGCTGAACACGCCCGTCCCGTCCAGATCGACCTTCAGCAGAAGGTCCTTGCCGCTTTGAACACTCATATCTGTCTCCTGAGATTTCGGGCCGTCACGCGGCCGGGTCGTCCAGACGCGCGCGGAAGGTCAGATCTATGCGACGGGTGCCTTCGCCCTCGTCGCGCCGGGCGCGCGCGCGCAGCAGGCTCATGCCGACCAGCCGCCCGCGCGGCAGCGGCAAGTCGGCATCGGTCAGCAGATCCGAGATCCGCGCTGCCGCCCGCTTGGCACCGGCATAGCCCTGGGCCTGGCTCACCACGCTGATCTCGACATCGTGCAGCGCCACGCGTCCCGAGCTGTCTCCCCGGCCCCGCACGCGCTCCTGACCCAGCGCCACGAACAGCTCCGGTGCCACGCCCGGCACCGCGTCGTAGATCGCGCCCGACACCATCGCGACGAGCGCGGCATCGCCCGCCAGCCGCTCGTAGAGCGCGGTCTGCAGGCCCTCGGCCATCGCGTAGCTCATGGCAGGTCCTCCGCGCCCGGCGTCTCGGCAGCGAGGATCGTCAGATACATGTCATCCCCGTCGTGAACCGCCTCGACCTCGTAGACGCGAGCGCCGTCCCGTAGCCGGTGCCCGGCCTCCGGGCGCGTGGCGTGGCCTTGCGGAATGGCATGGGTCCGGAGGCGAACCCGCAGCCGCGGGTCGCGCCCGAATTCCGTCGGCCGCAGCGCGCCGGAGCGCATCCGGATCGCCGCCCAGAACGCGCCCCGCGCCTCCCAGGACGTCACGCGCCCGCCCGTGCCGTCCGGCAGGCTGACCGGCGCGAAATGCTCCAGCCGGCGATTGAACTGATGGCTCATCCGCGCGCCCCCAGTCGCAGATCGCGTTCCGGCGCGATCAGCGCCGCGGCACGGCGCGACGCCGCCTCGGCATCGCCGCTGTCCAGGCCCTCGGCCAGCAGCAGCACGGCCTGCGCCGCGCCCTCGGGAAGGTCGTCCCAGCCGCCATATCCCGCGCGCAGCACGAACCGCAGCCGCGCGCCCTCGGGCACGGGACGGACCAGCGAGACGATGCTGCAATGCGCCTCCGCCCGCAGGGTTGCCACCTCCAGCATCTCGGGCGCGCCCGCATCCAGCCGCTTGACCGACAGCACCTCCCGGACCGGCGCCAGCATCAGCGGGCAATCCCGCCCCCCGCCGACGATCCGCTCCATGACGGCCCCGCGCAGTAGAAGGCTCTTGGCGAGGCGCGCCTCGATATCGGCGATGGCGGCGCGAAGGCGCGCCTGCAGGCGCGCCTCCTGCCCTGGAACGGTGGCATAGCCCTCCGGCAGCCGCATCTGACGGGCGAGCTGCGCCACGGGCAGGTCCGCATCCGCGATCCTGTCTCTTTCCAGCTTGATGGTTGCCACGAGGCACCTCCGTTCGAGTTCGGAACTTTCTTCAGGGCGGACCGCCACGCCACGCGTGCGGACCAGACCGGAGACGCAACGGCCCACCCCCCCGGACCGCCTAGGGCGGCCGCGGGCTGTCGGGGCCGCCCCCGGTCTGGGCGGCCCTCAGCCGCTCAGACGGTCGAGAACTTCAGCAGCTTGATCGCCGCAAAATCCGTCACGTCGCCGCCCACGCGCTTGGTCGCGTAGAAGAGCACATGCGGCTTGGCGCTGAAGGGATCGCGCAGCACGCGCAGATCCGGTCGCTCGGCGACGGTGTAGCCGGCGGCGAAATCGCCGAAGGCGATGGCGGTCTGGCCCACGCCGATATCGGGCATGTCCTCCGCGATCAGCACCGGATAGCCCATCAGCTGCGCGGGCTGCCCCGCCGCCAGGCTGTCGGTCCACAGGAAGCGGCCGTCGGCATCCTTCATCTTGCGCACGGCGCCCGCGGTCTTCGAATTCATCACGAAGCTCGCATTGGCGCGGTATTTCGCACCCAGCGCATAGACCAAGTCCACGATCACGTCGGTCGCGGTGTTCGGGGTGAAATCCCCCTCGCTGCCCGAGGCGACATAGCCCAGCTGGCCCCAGACCCAGTCGACCTCCGCGACGTGCCCGTAGCTCAGGAAGCCCTTCGGTTTGTCCAGGCCGTCGCCGCCGATGAAGGCCGCGGCCTCGGCGGTCGCGAACTTGTCGGCGATCCGGCCCGCCAGCCAGCCCTCGATATCGAAGGCCGCGTCGTCGAGCAGGCGCTGGCTGGCCTTCGGCATGGCCGACAGCTCGTGCAGCGGGATCGAGATGCGATCGAAGATCGGCGTGTCGGTCTCGGTCGCCGCACCGGTCTCGGTGGCCCAGCCCGCGCCCATCTCGGTGCGATCGACCAGCACGTCGAAGGACGTCGCCTCGACATTGACCACGCTCGCGATCGCCCGGATCGACGCCGCGCCGGTCAGGACGGCCTTCACCGTCTCCGCGGTCTGCGGATCGACGAGATACCCGCCCTCGGCGCTGACGGCGGTGCTCATCGCCTTGCCTTCCAGCGTCAGCGCGCGCAGCCCGTCATCGTCGCCGGAGCGCAGATAGACATCCATCGCCTTCTGATGGGGGGCGCCGTCGCGCTCCTGGGTTTCCAGCGGCGGGCGTTGGGACTTGTAGGACATGGTCAGGCGCTCTTCCTGTTGCTGCATCCGTTCGGTGATCTTCTGGCGGAAGCCCTTGAAGTCGCTGACCAGACCGGCCAGCGCCTCCGTGACTTCCCCGACGCCGTCATGGTTCATCGGTCTCTCCTTTGATGATCGGCGGCGTCAGGCGCGCGCCAGGTCGTCCCGCGCGGCCCGGATGGCCCGCGCCAGGTCGCGCAGGGGGTCTGCCTTGGCCCCCACCCGCGCACTGGGCAGCATCGGGAAGGTCACCAGCGACACCTCCCAAAGCTCCAGTTCCTTCAGGAGCCTTCGCCCCTTTTCGTCCCGCCCGGCGCGCCGGACGGTGTATCCGATGCTCAGCCCGTCCAGCGCGCCGGCATCGATCAGCGCCGCGGCTTCCCGGGCGCGGCTCACGCCGTCCAGCAGCCGCCCCGAAACCCGAAGCCCGCGCTCGTCCTCGCGCACCTCGTCCCACACGCCGATGACCTGCGCCGGATCGTGCTGCCACAGCATCTTGACGCTGTGCCCCTCGGTCCCGATCCGGGCCAGGCTGTCGCAGAAGGCGCCCGGCGCGACGATGTCGCGGCCCGTGTCTTCCACCCCGAAGAACGAGGCGTAGCCCGTGATCCGGGCACCCTCTTCCAGCCGCACGGAGCCATCCCCACGCGCGAATTTGCGTTCCAGATCCATACGGACCCCCTCTAGAGTGACAAAAGTATCCGGACGGCCTGCGCCAGAACGGCGCCCACCACGCCCATCACCGCCAGCCAGAGGCGGCGCTCCAGGCGTTCCAGCATCCCCTCGATCTGCCGCAGCCGGAATTCGAGCCCGTCCCAGCGCTCCGCGAAGACGCGCTCGTTGGCCTCGATCCGGGCCGTGGCCGCGTCGAACGGATCGTAGAGAAAGCGCGAACCGCCGCTGCGCGGCGCGCTCATGCGTCGAGCGGCGGAAGACCCAGCATCCGTCGCTTCTCGTCCGCCGTCAGGAAATCGGCCCCGGCGATGCGGTTCCACTCGGCATCCCGCTCGGCCTGCAACGCCGGCACCCGGTCGCGGTCGGGCCCCAGGGTCACCGCCTCGCCCGAATGCTGGCTCAGCCAATGCGCCAGCGCTTCGCAGACCTTCCCGACCAGCGGCAGCACCGTCAGCCGGTAGAAGGCGCGATTGGCCTCCACGTAATTGGCGTAGGTCGCGTCGCCCGGAATGCCCAGCATCATGGGCGGCACGCCGAAGGACATGGCGATCTCGCGCGCGGCGGCCTCCTTCGTCTTCTGGAACTCCATGTCCGAAGGGCTGAACCCCATCGGCTTCCAGTCCAGGCCGCCGTCCAGCAGCATCGGCCGCCCCGCGTTCCGTGCGCCCTGGTGATAGGCCTCCATCTCCGCCGACAGCCGCTCGAACTGGTCGGGCGTCAGCCCCTCGCCCATGTTGACGATCGCGCCCGATGGCCGCGCGGCATTGTCGAGCAGCCCCTTCGACCAGCGCGACGCCGCATTGTGGACATCCACCGCAGTGGCGGCCGCCTGCATCGGGCTCAGCCCGTAATGGTCGTCCTGCGGATGGAAGGACCGGACGTGGCAGATCGGGCTGATCTCACCCACGTGGAAGCGATGCTTGCGCCCGCCCACCGCGTAATCATAGGCCACCGGCCAGCCATCCGTCCCCGGCACGACCGACACCCGGTCCGAACGCAGCACGTGCATCTCCACCGGCAGGCCGCCCGGCCCCACGGCTTCGACGAAGGCGTTCCCCGTCAGCAGCAGCTGGCCGAACAGCGCCTCCAGCCATTCCGACCGCCCCTGCGCCGCATTGGGACGCGCCAGCAGCTCCGCCACCGGATGGACCTCGACGCGCCCATCTCGATCGGCGATCGCCAGCGGCACCGCCGCCGCCGCTTCCGCGATCAGCTTCACCGCCCGGAACCCGACCGGGTTCCCGGTGAAGCCCAGGCGCGTCATCGAAGTCACGTCGCGTGGCGACCAAACGGCTCGGCCCGCAAGGCCCATAGCCGCCACGCGACCCGTGGCCGAGGCTTTCGCCTCCGGAGCCACGTTTATCTTCCTGCCAATTCCAAACATCGCGCGTCAGTCCCTCGCCGTCGAAAGAAAAAGGGGGCCGAGCGGCCCCCATCGTCGGTGTCCCGGCCGTCAAAGCGCCCGCATTCGCGGCTCGCTCCGGCTGCGCGCCGGATCCAGCACCGCCTCCCAGATCGCCCAGACCGCCGCATCCAGCCGATCCGGCGAACCGGCGCCGGCGAACCCGCTGCGGGTCATCCGGCACATCTGGTCCTCCAGCTTGTCGAGACCGCGCAGATGCCGGACCCGCCCCTGTTCGTAGAGCGCGGCGACTGGCTCGGCCCGCGCGCCCTTGCCCTCGCGCGCCGAGACCTTGCGATAGCTCACCAGCGGCGCGACCTGCCGCAGCACCGCCTCGATCATGTCGCCGCCCTGGTTGCCCTCGGCCACGACCCGGTCCGCGTTCCAGCGGGCATAGGCATCCGCGACCGCCTCGGCCCATTCGACCGGCGACGCGCCGCTCACCGTGGCATCCTCCAGGACCCATGCGCGCCAATCGCCCGGCGCGCCCTTGGTGACGACGCCCACGACGGCGATCCCCGTCTCGTCGGACCCCGACTTGGACGTGACCGCCGGGTCGACGCCCACCACGACCCGGTCGAAGACCGGCCATTTGTCGGTTCGGCAGGCATCCAGCTGCGCTGCCGACCAGAAAGCGCCCTCCACGTCGTCCAGAAGCACGCCGTCCAGCTCCTGCCGGCCCATCCGCGTCCCGCCGAACCGTTGCGTGACCTGCTCCAGGAAACTGTTGGCCAGGTTCGCGCGATTGGCCCGGGTCGGGGCGTGCGTCCGGCTGGTCGTCGGGTCCTCGAGCAACCGCTTCAGCACCGGTACATTGCGCGGCGTCGTCGTCACCACGACGCGCGGATCGTCCCCCAGCCGCATGCAGAACTGGAGCATGTCCCAGGTCTCCTCGGCCCGCGGCCATTTCGCGAGCTCATCCACCCAGGCCGCGTCGAATTGCGGCCCGCGAAGCGCCTCCGGATCATTGGCCGAAAACGCCTGCGCCTCAGCGCCGTTGGGCCAAATCAGCTTGCGCTGGCTCGCCTTCCAGACCGGCCGCCGATCCGGGGGAGAGCACGCCCGGATGCCGCTCTCCCCCTCCACCATCACGTCGCGCACCTGGTCATAGGTCTCGCCGACCAGCGCGATCCGCCGACAGCGGCCGGGCTGGAGCGACCGGCCACCTTCCGCGACGGACCGGACCCACTCAGCGCCGGCCCGGGTCTTGCCCGCGCCGCGCCCGCCCAGCACGACCCAGCTTCGCCAATCACCCTCGGGCGGCAGCTGATGGTCCAGGGCCCAGAACTCGAACAGATACGGCAAGGCCGCCAACTCGTTCGCGTCCAGGCCCGCGATGAAGGCCGCCTGCTCAGCCTCGCTCTCGGATGCGAGCCAGGCGGCACCCGATCTCAAGTCGTGCGGCTTCGAGGTCCAGCTCGTCTCCGCCTCGTTCGATACGTCTCGCATCGGTGAGTTTTCCTTCCTGTTCCATTGCCAGGACCACGGCCTTCGACAGCTCGCGTTGGAGCTTCAGGATATCCTCCAGATCGAGATCGGCGCCGGGCGCCGCTTCGGCAAACTGCTGCGCCTTGAGATCGAGGATCTCATGGACGACGGCCACGCTCCGCAGGGCGGCAGCGACACGTCGGCGCGCCATGTCCGAACAGGACTCTTCGCCGCCTCTTTCATCTTCCATGAACAAGCTCCGTGCAGGTTAGGGCTCATGGTCCGCACGTCAGCCGAAACGAGAAAGGCGGCTCCGGGATCTGTCCCGTCGCCGCCTCGCCCATTTCTTCCAGCTTGCAGGAAATGTCATTCGGAGCGTTCGGTGGGTCAATGCCCTAAAACGCGAAAAGTTCGTCAGAAGTGCAAAAGCGCTTTCGAGACGACCGAAACCTCAATCGGAGCCCGTGGCCTCCCGCGCCGCTTCGATCGCCCGCCACTCGGCCACGTTGGCGTTGTGCTCGGCCAGCGTCTCGGCGAAGGCGTGCCCGCCGGTACCGTCCGCCACGAAGAACAGGAAGGCCGTCTCCTCGGGGTCCAGCGCCGCGCGGATCGCCTCGGGGCCGGGATTCGCGATCGGCGTCGGCGGCAGCCCATCGATGACATAGGTGTTGTAGGGCGTCGCCTCCCGCAATTCGCTCGCCCGGATACCGCGGCCCAGCGGCCCCTGCCCATCCGTGATCCCGTAGATAACCGTCGGGTCGGTCTGCAGCCGCATCCCCTGCTCCAGCCGGTTGGTGAACACCGCCGCCACCCTACGCCGCTCCTCGGGGACGCCGGTCTCCTTCTCGACGATCGAGGCCAGGATCAGCGCCTCCTCGGGGCTCTCGAGCGGCAGGCCCGGCGCGCGGGCGGCCCAGGCATCGGCCAGGATGCGCTCCTGCGCCACGCGCATCCGTTGCACCAGCTCACCGACCTCGGAGCCGCGCGCGACCTCGTAGGTATCAGGCGCCAGCGCGCCCTCCGGCGGCACCGCCGCCACCTCTCCGATCAGGAACTCCGCGCCCTTCAGGCCCTCGATCACCTCCCAGGAGGTTAGACCCGGCGCGACCGACACGCGCCAGGTGATGGGCACGCCCCGCTCCATCAGGGCCGTGTAATCCTCCGGCACCGCGTCGCCCGGCGCGAAGGTCGCGATCTCCACGACCTCTTCCTGGCCCGGCAGACGCTCCCGCACCCGGATTTCCGGGCCTTGCGAGCGGATGACGTAGGTCACCGTGTAGGGGAAGACCGAGGGCCCGCCCGCCGTCACGATCTCGAGCACCTCGGGCATCGAGGCCCCGGGGGGGATCTCGTAGGTCCCGAATTTCAGGTCGTCGTAGCGCTCGGTATAGCTGGCGCCGATCCGGAAGATGCTGCCGTTCGACACGATCCCCGCCTCGGCCAGCCGGTCGCTGACGCTGCGCATCGACGCGCCGCGCGGCACCTCGAAGAACACGGCTTCCTCAAGCGGCCCCGGCGCCGACCAGCGGGATTGACCCAGCCCGATCAGCGCGGCGAGACAGGCGATGGCGACCACGGCCAGCGTCAGCACGTTGGCGGCAATATGCTTCCACATGAAAGACTTGCACCCCGAAGTTAAGACGGCTTCTTCATTACGACGGAAGCGTTGGTACCCCCGAACCCGAACGAATTCGACAGCGCCACGTCGATCCGGCGCGTCTCGGCGGCCTTCGGCGCAAGCGACAGCTTCGGCTCCACCGCCGGCTCGTCCAGGTTCAACGTAGGCGGCGCCACCTGGTCGCGCAGCGCGAGGATGCAGAAGATCGCCTCCACCGCGCCCGCGGCGCCCAGCAGATGCCCGATCGCCGATTTGGTCGAGGACATCGTCGCCTTCGCCGCATGATCGCCCATCATCCGCTCCACCGCCGACAGCTCGATCGTGTCGGCCATGGTCGACGTGCCATGCGCGTTGATGTAATCGACATCGCCCGGTTCCAGCCCGGCGCTCTTCAGGGCCGCGCGCATCGACCGCTCGCCGCCCTCGCCATCCTCGGACGGCGCGGTGATGTGATAGGCATCGCCGGACAGCCCGTAACCCGCGATCTCGGCATAGATCGTCGCGCCGCGAGCGCGGGCGTGCTCGTATTCCTCCAGGACCACGACGCCGGCGCCCTCGCCCATGACGAACCCGTCGCGATCCTTCGAATACGGCCGGCTGGCCTTGACCGGATCGTCGCCCCACTTGGTCGACAGCGCCTTGCAGGCGTTGAATCCGGCGATCCCGATCTCGCTGATCGGGCTTTCCGCGCCGCCCGCGACCATGACATCCGCGTCGCCCAGCGCGATCAGCCGGCTGGCGTCCCCGATGGCATGCGCGCCGGTCGAGCAGGCGGTCACCACCGAATGGTTCGGCCCCTTGAACCCGTAGCGGATCGACACCTGCCCCGAGGCGAGGTTGATCAGCGCCGACGGGATGAAGAACGGCGACACGCGCCGCGGCCCTCGCTCCTTCAGCGTGATCGCCGTCTCGGCGATAGTGGACAGCCCGCCGATGCCCGAGCCGATCATCACGCCGGTGCGCAGCTTCCCCTCTTCGCCCGGCGTCCAGCCGGAATCCTTCACCGCCTGGTCCGCCGCGGCCATCGCGTAGAGAATGAAATCGTCGACCTTGCGCTGCTCCTTAGGCTCCATCCAGTCGTCGGGATTGAACGTGCCGTCCGAGCCGTCGCCCCGCGGGATCTCGCAGGCATAGGTCGTCGCCAAATGCGAGGCGTCGAACCGCGTGATCGGACCCGCGCCGGACTGCCCGTCCAGCAGGCGCCGCCACGTCTCCTCGACGCCGCAGGCCAGCGGCGTCACCATTCCCAGTCCCGTCACGACGACGCGGCGCATCTGCATCGGCCCTACCCCACCTTCTGCTTCGCGCGCCTGATACGACGCGGCGCGGCACCGGGGCAAGCGATTGGCCCCGCCTGCCGCGAAACCCGGCTCAGCGGCCTTCGAACTTGGCGGGCCGCTTCTCGAGGAACGCCAGCACGCCCTCCTGGAAGTCGCGGCTCTTGCCGGCCTCGCCCTGCAGCTTGGCCTCCAGCGCCAATTGCTGGTCCAGCGAGTTCTCGAACGACCCGCGGATGGCGCGCTTCACGTTACGATAGGCGACCGAGGGCCCGTTCGCGAGATGCCGGGCCCGTTCGGCCCAATGCTCGGCGAAGGCGTCGTCGGGCACGGCTTCCCAGATCATGCCCCAGTCGCTGGCCTGCTGCGCCTTGATCGGCTCGGCGAACAGCGCCGCACCCATCGCCTTCGCCGTGCCCATCTGGCGCGGCAGCCAATAGGTCCCGCCGGCATCCGGGATCAGCCCGATCCGCGTGAAGGCCTGCAGGAACACGGCCGACTCGGCCGCAATCACGACGTCGGCCGCCAGGGCAAGATTCGCTCCCGCGCCCGCCGCCGGGCCGTTCACCGCGCTGATCGTCGGGATGGCACAGTCGAAAATCGCGCGAAGCATCGGCTCGTACTCGTCGCGAAGGGTCCGTTCGAGATTGAGGTTGCCGACATTCGCCCGGTCGCCCAGATCCTGCCCCGAGCAAAAGGCGCGCCCCTCGCCGGTCATCACCAGAACGCGTGCCGAGCCCTCGGACTCGCGCACCGCATGCAGGATCTCGGCCCGCATCTGCGTGTTCAGCGCGTTCATCTTGTCCGGGCGGTTCAGCGTCAGCGTGGCCACGCCCTCGCGGAGGCTCAGGCGGATCGTCTCGTAGTCCATGTCGGGGCTCCCTCGCGTGATCCGCGCGACCCTAGCAGAGCCGCCCGGCGAGGGAAGCGCTACACGGCGTCAGCGCGCCTCGTCATGGGTCTGCGGGTCGAGAAGCGCATTGAGCCGCGCCTCTTCCTCGTCGCTCAGGCCCTCGGCGGCGCTCCCGCGGCGCTGGCGCCTCACGTGAAGGACTGCAAGCCCGCCGCCCAGCAGCAAAAGCGCCAGCGGCGCACCCCATAGGATGAGGGTCGAGCCCGTCGCAGGCGGCTCCAAGAGAACGTATTCGCCGTAGCGATCGACGAGATAGGCGATCACCTCCGCGTCGCTGTCGCCCGCCACCAGCCGCTCGCGCACCAAAAGGCGCAGGTCTCGCGCCAGCTCGGCATTGCTCTCGTCGATCGACTCGTTGCGGCAGACGAGGCAGCGAAGCCCCTTGGAAAGCTCGCGCGCGCGCTCCTCCAGAACCGGATCGGCCAGAACCTCGTCGGGCTGCACCGCCCAGGCCGGCGACGCCGCCAGCATCAGGGCGAGGATCAGCGCCTTCATTCGGCGGGCAGCCCGGCGGGCACCTTCTTGCGCTTGGCGCCGGCGGCCACGCGGTAACGGCGGTCCGAAAGCGAGATCAGCCCGCCCAGCGCCATGATGATCGCACCGCCCCAGATCCAGTTCGCGAAGGGCTTGATATAGACCCGGACCGCGAAGCCGCCGCCCTGCTGGGCGTCGCCGATCACGGCATAGACGTCGCGGGTGAAGCCGTTATCGATCCCGGCCTCGGTCGTCGGCATCTGCGCGACCGGATAGATCCGCTTCTCGGCGGGAAGGATGCCGATGTCGCGCCCGTCCTCGTAGACATGCATCTGCGCCAACGTGGAGATGTAATTCGGCCCCTGCACGCGGCTGACGTCCTCCAGCACGATCTCGTATTTGCCCAGCAACATGCGGTCGCCCACGTCGAGCACCTCGATCTTTTCGAGCTGCCACGCCGTCAGCGCCGCGACGCCGAAGATGGTGATCCCGAGGCCGCCATGCGCCAGCGCCTTGCCCCAGTCGGCACGCGGCAGGCGCGTCAGGCGTCCAAGCCGGGCGCGCAAGTCGCCGCGCCCCGTCCGCGAGGCCAGGTCCACCCCGGCCACCACCACCAGCCAGACGCCCAGGGCGACGCCCAGCGGCCCGCCCAGGCTGCGCCCGGTCTGCAGCGCCCAGGTCAACCCCGCCAGCGCCAGCGCCAGAACCGCAACCGGCACCATCTTGCGCAGCCCGTCCCACCGGCCGCGCTTCCACGGCAGGATCGATCCCAGCGGCAGGACGATGGCCAGCGCGATCACGAAGGGCGTGAAGGCCGCGTTGAAGAAGGGCGGGCCGACCGAGAGCTTTCGGTCGAAGGCCATCTCGGCCACCAGCGGCCAGATGGTGCCGATAAAAACCACGAAGCAGGACACGGCCAGCAGCAGGTTGTTGACGACGAGGGCCGACTCGCGACTGACGACGCCGAAGACGCCCTTGGCCTCCAGCGCCTGCGCGCGGAACGCGTAGAGAAGCAGCGCGCCGCCGGTGAAGACGCCGAGGATCAACAGGATGAAGACGCCCCGCTCCGGATCGTTGGCGAAGGCGTGGACGCTCGTCAGGACGCCCGAGCGGACGATGAAAGTGCCGATCAGCGAGAAGCCGAAGGCCAGGATCGCCAGCAGGATCGTCCAGCTCTTCAGGGCCTCGCGCTTCTCGACGACGATCGCCGAATGCAGCAGCGCGGCGGCGATAAGCCAGGGCATGAAGCTCGCGTTCTCGACCGGATCCCAGAACCAGAACCCGCCCCAGCCGAGCTCGTAATAGGCCCACCACGACCCCAACGCGATGCCGATGGTCAGGAACAGCCAGGCCGCCAGCGTCCAGGGACGCACCCAACGCCCCCAAGCGGCATCCACGCGGCCCTCGATCAGCGCGGCAACGGCGAAGCTGAACGCCATGCTGAGGCCGACATAGCCGAGGTAGAGGAAGGGCGGATGGAAGGCGAGGCCCGGATCCTGCAGCAGCGGGTTCAGGTCTTCGCCGTTGAACGGCGGGACGGCCAGCCGCTCGAACGGGTTCGAGGTGAACAGGATGAAGGCGTAGAAGGCCACGCCCACGCTGGCCTGCACCGCCAGCACGCGGGCCTTCAGCGTCGCGGGCAGCTGCCCGCCGAACCAGGCCGCCGCCGCACCGAACAGCGCCAGGATCAGCACCCAAAGCAGCAGCGAGCCCTCGTGGTTACCCCAGACGCCCGTGACCTTGTAGAGCAACGGCTTGTCGGTGTGCGAATTGAGCGTGACCAGCTTCAGCGAGAAATCCGAGGTCACGAAGGCGTAGGTCAGCGCCGCGAAGGAGAAGCCCACCAGCAGCACCTGAACTGTCGCCGCGGGCGATGCGACGGCCATCCAGCCCGTCCAACGGCGCCATGCGCCGATCATCGGAACGACCATCTGGACGATGGCCACGGCGAAAGCGGTGATGAGGGCGAAATGCCCGAGCTCTACGATCATGCTTCTTCTATAAGCGCCCGCCGCCGCCGGGCCAATGGGGCGCGGCGGCGGGTCACAGCGTCGTCAGCCGTCGCCCGCGCGCCACTCGTCCAGCGCAGCGTTCCGTTCGGCGGCATTGCCGTCCTCGACATGCCAGGCGGAGCTGTTGGGCTCGGGCAGGACGGCGCGCGCCACGCGCCCCGCGCGGACGTAATGCAGCTCCCGCGCGCCGAAATAAAAGCCCACAATCGCGCCCAGAAGCCACCAGAGCGGGTCGGGAACCAGTTCCAGCCCCTGCATCCGCGCCGCGAAGGGCAAGGGCTCGGCCATCGCGTAGACGAACATCCCCAGCGTCCCCAGCGCCAGCAGCGGCCGCGGCAGCCGGTTCAACCCGTCCACGAAGCGATCGAAGCGGCCCCGCCGCTCCAGCGCGAATTCCGCCTCCAGCTGCGCCAGCGCGGCCCGATGCGCTTCGTGATTGAGCGCCTGCCCCTCGGTTCGGTTCGGCACCAGCACCTCCGTCAGGCTCTGCGCCGCACGACCCAAGGTCGCCACCGCACCCATCTTCGCCATCATCCCCATGTCTTCGTCCTTTCGCGGTGCTCTACGTCGCTTAGGTGGAACCGCGGCGCGAGGAATTCCTCGGCCCGCGTAATCCACCCGCCCTTTCCGCCGTCCCGCCGCCGCGCGTATTTGCGCGACGAGGGCCGCCGGTCGGCCAGGTCGTAGTAATAGTTGCGCCGGGCGATCCCGTAGGCGTCGGCGATATGTCCGGGCGCGTCCGCGGCCGCCGCCCGTGCCGCCCGCGCGGTCTTCGGGCCGATCCGGCCGTCCACCGCGACCGCGTGGCCCATGCGGCCCAGCATGCGCTGCAGGATTCGCACGGCATTCGCGCCCGCGTTCACGTACATGTCGAAGACCGTGGCATGCAGCGCCTCGGGCAGCTGCTCGATCCGCACGCGGCGGAAATAGTGATCGACGAAGATCTCGACCGCCTGGTCCTTCGTGATCCGCCGGACGTCGGACACACCGACGACGCCATCCCCGTCGAGATCGAGGCCGAGCCGGCGCATCGTGTGAATGGTCACCCCGTGCTTGGTGGCACCGCCGGGGTCGTCGGGATCGTTCACGTATCCGCCTTCTCGCGCGACGATCTCTTCCGCGATGGATCGAACCGAGGGCATATGGGCCCCTCCCGTGCTGTTGCTGCGAGCCCGGGAGGGTTTGGTCGAACGGTTAAGCGGGGATTACCCGTCGCGCAGCGCGATCAGCGCGACATCGATCGTGACGCCGAAACCCACATTCGTCTCGTCCGGATAGGCCGCGCCCATCCCGAAATCGCGCCGATCCAGCGCGACCTGGCCCGCCATCGTCGCGCGGTCGCCGTCGATCTGCAGCGTGAAGGGCAGGACCAGCGGGATCTCCACGCCACGCAATCCGAAAGTTCCATCGGCCACATAGCCGTCCCCCTCGGCCCGGATCACGGCGTCGAAGCGAGCGGTCGGGAACCCCGCGGCGTCCAGGAACTCCGGCCCCGTGGCCTGGGTCGTGACCGATCCGAGCGTTAGCGACCCCGTCCCGATCACCGCCTCGACCGTCCCCAGCGTGCCGTCGGCCCGCGGCGTCTCGTCGAAATCGATCGCCGCCTGCCAGTCCGCGAAGCGCCCCGTCACCGGTGCGCCCATCTGCGTCACGGTGATCGAAAGCGTTCCCTCCTCGACGGTCCAGTTCGCCCGGGCCGTGGTCTCGGCCGCGATCTGCGGCGCCGCCGGGGCACCCGCGGGCACGAGCGCCAGGCCGACCGCGAGCGTCGCGCCCCAGACGCCCAGCGCCGCGACGAGCGGAAGGACGTGCCGCCCCGACGCGGGCAGCGGCCCGGGATCGGCCCCGCGCCACATCCGCGCCAGCGTCAGGTCGCGATCGACGAAGACGTGCTTCAACGCCCCAACGACATGCAACAGAACCGCCGCGACCAGCACCTTGACGAAGGTCGTGTGCAGCGTCGCCAAGGTCTTGGCCAGCTCCGGATCGACCGGCACGAAGGGCAGGCCCTGCCCGAAGGGCCACCAGATCGGCGCAAAGCCCGTGGTTGCGGCATGTTCCGCCCAGCCCAGCGCCGGGACCAGCAGTAGCGACCCGTACAGCAACCAGTGCACGGTCGCGGCCAGCAGCGTCTCGGCCCGCCGCTTGGGATGCATCGGGCGGGGGCGCGGCTGAGCCAACGCCCAGCCGATCCGGGCCAGCGCGACGAAGAAGATCGTGACGCCCACCGTCTTGTGGAAGCTGAAGAGCCAGGCCTTCCGCGCCAATTCCGCATCCGTCGCGAACGGCGCGTCATGGGCCAGCTTGCCCAGTGCGACGGCCAGCACGATGCCGATCGCGATCGCCCAGTGAAAGGCGCGCTCGACCCAGCCATAAGTGGCTTCGGTATTCGTTGCGGCGCTGTGCGTTGCGGTCATCTCGGGGCCTCCGTGGGGGTTGCCCCTGTCTTATCCCGCCGCGCGCGGTTGGAAAGCGCGCCCGCGCACAGACGCCGTGCAGGGTTCACAGCACCCGCCACCGCCGCTAGACCGGCCCACACGGAGTTCGAGGGAGGCCCGCATGACCCGCGCATTCGTCTTTCCGGGCCAGGGGGCCCAGACCATCGGCATGGGGCGGGAGCTGGCCGATGCCTATCCCGCCGCGCGCGACGTGTTCGACGCCGTCGACACCGCGCTGGGCGAGGATCTGTCGGGGCTGATCTGGAACGGCGACGCCGACACGCTCACGCTGACCCGCAACGCGCAACCCGCGCTGATGGCGACCTCCATCGCCGCGCTGCGCGCGCTGGAGGCCGAGCGCGTCTCGGTCAAGGACCACGCCGCCTTCGTGGCCGGGCACTCGCTGGGCGAATATTCCGCGCTCGTCGCCGCCGGCGCACTGGACCTCGGCGACGCGGCCCGGCTGCTGCGCACGAGGGGCGAGGCGATGCAGTCGGCCGTCCCCGTGGGCGAAGGCGCCATGGCGGCGCTTCTGGGCCTGGGCCTCGAGGAGGCGCGCAAGATCGCGCGCGAGGCCGCCCAGGGACAGGTCTGCGAGGCGGCCAACGACAACGATCCCACGCAGGTCGTGATCTCGGGCCACAGGGACGCGGTCGAGCGGGCGCTGCCCATCGCCAAGGACCACGGCGCCAAGCGGGCCATGCTGCTGCCCGTCTCCGCCCCGTTTCACTGCAAGCTGATGGAACCCGCGGCGCGCGCGATGGCCGAGGCGCTGGACGACGTGCATATCGAAGACCCCGTCCTGCCCGTCATCGCGAACGTGACCGCCGCGCCGGTCTACGACGCGCGCGACATCCGGACCCTGCTGGTCGACCAGGTCTGCGGCGCCGTGCGCTGGCGCGAGAGCGTCCTGCGCATGGCCGACGAGGGCGTGACCGAGATCTGGGAAATCGGCGCGGGCAAGGCCCTGTCGGGCATGATCCGCCGCATCGACAAGTCCCTCGCCACGCGCGCCATCGGCCTGCCCGCCGAGGTGGCCGAGGCGGCGCAATCGCTTTAAGGAAGGCTCGCAAATGTTCGATCTCACGGGAAAAAGCGCACTCGTCACCGGCGCGTCGGGGGGCATCGGCGCGGCCATCGCGCGCGCGCTGCACGAGGCCGGCGCGACCGTCGGTCTCTCCGGCACCCGCGAAGCGCCGCTGCAGGACCTCGCCGCCGAACTGGGCGATCGCGCCCATGTCCTGCCCTGCAACCTCTCCGACCCGGAGGCCGTCGCCGCCCTGCCAAAGCAGGCCACGGAGGCAATGGGCGCGGTCGACATCCTGATCAACAATGCCGGCATCACGCGCGACAACCTGTTCATGCGGATGTCGGACGAGGAATGGCAGTCGGTCTTAGACGTGAACCTGACCGCGGCCTTCAAGCTCTCGAAGGGCGTGATGCGCGGCATGATGAAGGCCCGCTGGGGCCGCATCGTGAACATCTCCTCGATCGTCGGCGCGACCGGCAATCCGGGCCAGGCCAACTACGCCGCCTCCAAGGCCGGCATGGTCGGCATGGCCAAGTCGCTGGCCTACGAGGTCGCGTCGCGGGGGATCACGGTGAACGCCGTCGCCCCGGGCTTCATCGCCACCGCGATGACGGACAAGCTCAACGACGAGCAGAAGGCCAAGATCGACGCCCAGATCCCGACCGGCCGCATGGGCACACCCGAGGAGATCGCGGCGGCGACGCTCTACCTCGCCAGCCCGGAAGCCGCATACGTCACCGGCACGGTCCTGCACGTCAATGGCGGCATGGCCATGCTCTGAGCCGCCAAGGACAAAGGATTTGCCATCGCCGCACCCCATGATATAGGCGCTGCACATCGCGCGGGGGGCCTTCGGGCGCCCCGGGGCCTGACCCGCTCGGGCAACCCGGCATGGGGTTTTCACATGCAAATATGTCCCCGAACGGGACGACGAAACGAGGTAGAGACATGAGCGACAACGTCGAGGAGCGCGTCCGCAAGAAAGTCGTGGAACATCTGGGCGTCGAAGAAGAGAAGGTGACCGAGAACGCCTCCTTCATCGATGATCTGGGCGCTGATTCGCTCGACACGGTCGAGCTGGTCATGGCCTTCGAGGAAGAATTCGGGATCGAGATCCCCGACGACGCCGCCGAGTCCATCCAGACGTTCGGCGACGCGGTGACCTTCATCAAGGCCAACACCTGAGCGATCCGCTCGAACCCATGCAGTGAAGGCGCCCCGACGGGCGCCTTTTTTCTTGCCGGTGCGCGCCCGAGCGCCCTGGCCGAGACCTCGCCCGCGACCGCGACCCCTCCCTCGGATCCGTATCGGCCGATGGCCAAGCTCGTCCCGCCGATCCGGGCCAACCGCGATTTCCCGCCCCAGATACGACGCCCTCCACCTCCGCGCCGCCCCGCCGCGCGACGTCCGCGCCGGCCTTTCGCGACCCGACCGATGGACGCCGTGCCCCCGCGCCCTTATGTGACGAATGCCAAGCCACGGAGGGCGCGAATGAGCGTCGGCATCTTCGATAGCGGATTGGGCGGCCTGACGGTGTGGGACGCGGTCACGCGCCGCCTGCCCGACCTGCCGGTGACCTATTTCGCCGACAGCGCCCATGCGCCCTACGGCGTGCGCACCAGCGAGGATATCCACGGCCTGACCCGCGACGCCGTCGAGGATCTCTGGTTCAAGAAGGGCTGCGATCTGGTCGTGCTCGCCTGCAACACCGCCTCCGCCGCCGCGCTGCGCCGGATGCAGGAGGCGGGCGTTCCCGACGGCAAGCGCGTCCTTGGGGTCTTCGTGCCCCTGATCGAAGCCCTGACCGAGCGGAACTGGGGCGACAACTCTCCCCCGCGCGAGGTTGCCGTCAGCCAGGTCGCGCTCTTCGCCACGCCCGCCACCGTCGCCTCCCGCGCCTTCCAGCGCGAATTGGCCTTCCGCGCCATCGGCGTCGATGTCGAGGCGCAAGCCTGCGGGGGCGTGGTCGACGCGATCGAGGATGGCGACATGATCCTGGCCGAGGCGCTGGTCCGCTCCCATGTCGACGCGCTGCAGCGCAAGATGCCTCAGCCCGATGCCGCGATCCTCGGCTGCACGCATTACCCGCTGGTGCAGGAGGCCTTCCAGAAGGCCCTCGGGCCCGGCGTGAAAGTGTTCAGCCAGGCCGATATCGTCGCCGAGAGCCTCGCCGACTACCTCGCCCGCCGCCCGGCCATGTCGGAGGGCGGGCAAAACCGCATGTTCACCACCGGCGACCCGGAGCGCGTCTCGGCGCGCGCCACGCAATTCCTGCGTCGCCCCCTGCAATTCGAGGCCGCCTGATGCGCTCTCTCAAGAAGACCCGCCGGATCCAGATCATCGCCATCGCCGCCGTCGCGCTGGCCGGGTCCGCCGCCCTGATCGGCTACGGCTTTAAGGACGGGATCAACTTCTTCCGCTCCCCCTCGCAGATCGCCGAAGCGCCGCCCCCGCCCAGCGAGGTGTTCCGCATCGGCGGGCTGGTCGAAGACGGCACGCTGATCCGCGGCGAGGGGACGCTGATCAGCTTCTCCGTCACCGATGGCGGGGCCTCCGTGCCGGTGACCTATGACGGCGTGCTGCCCGATCTCTTCGGAGAGGGCGAAGGCATGGTCGGAACGGGCAGCTATGTCGACGGCACCTTCGTCGCGACCGAGATCCTCGCCCGCCACGACGAGACCTATATGCCAAAGGAGGTCATCGACGCGCTGAAGGAACAGGGTGTCTACCGCGATAGCGACGGCTGAGCCTTGAGCGTCGCCGCCGCCCAGGCGCCCTCGCGGGCGGACACGCTGCGCGCCTGCCTGTGGATGCTGGGCTCGATCGCGTCCTTCACCTCGATGGCCGTCGCGGGCCGCGCCGTCTCCCTGCAGCTCGATACGTTCGAGATCATGCTCTACCGCTCGGTCGTGGGCGTAATCGTCGTGCTGTCGCTCGCGACGCTGACGGGGTCGATCCGGACCGTGACGACGCGCGACCTGCCGCTGCAGATCGGTCGCAACATCGCGCATTTCACGGGCCAGAACCTGTGGTTCCTCGCGATCACGATGGTCCCGCTGGCGCAGGTCTTCGCGCTGGAATTTACCTCGCCGCTCTGGGTGCTCCTGCTGGCGCCGCTCCTGCTGGGCGAACGGGTGCGCACGGCGCAATACCTCGTCGCGGCCATCGGCTTCGGCGGCGTGCTGCTGGTCGCGCGGCCCTTCGACGGCAGCGTGCATCCCGGCCTGATCTGGGCCGGTCTCGCCGCGCTGGCCTTCGCGGTCACGAACCTCCTGACGCGGCGCCTGACCCGCTCGCAAACGGTGACCGGCATCCTGTTCTGGCTGACCTTGCTGCAACTGGTCTTCGGGTTGATCTGCGCGGGCTTCGACGGGGATATCGCGCTGCCCGACGCCGCCGCCCTGCCTTGGACGGTGCTGATCGGCATCGCCGGGCTCACCGCGCATTTCTGCCTGACGAACGCCCTGCGCCTCGCGCCGGCCTCGACGATCATGCCCGTCGATTTCGCCCGCCTTCCCATCGTCGCCGTGATCGGCGCGGCCTTCTACGCCGAGCCCCTCGACCCCCTCGTCCTGCTCGGGGGTGCGGTGGTCTTCGTCGCCGCATGGGCGAATCTGCGCATCGCCGACCGGTCGTAGGCGGCTTACCAAGCCGCAAGATTGTTGCCGTCGCGCAACGCGGGATCGCTCGGAAAGATCGATTCAGTTCGTGACGTAGGGTCCGATTTGATTTGCGATTTTTCATAATTCATGGCTGCCGCCCAGTTGCCGTATGCGCCCGGAGGGGGGTGCCGGCCGGGCCGGGCGCGCAGAGCCGCCGCGGTCCGTTTCAGGGAAGAGGGACAGACATGAATCGTTTCGCACTCGCCGCCGCCGCGACGATCGCCGCCACCGCATCCGCGCAGGCCGGTGGTCTGGATCGGTCGGGGCAGAGCATCCTGGCGCTGTTCGACGCGCCGGACACCGGGGCCGCAACGTTGAGCTGGGTGAATCCCAGTGTTACCGGCTCGGACACGGCCGCGCCGACCGGCGCAACCTATGATGTTGGCAACAGCTACAGCCAGGTGAGCCTGAGCTTCGCCAACGAGATCAACGACCGTGTCAGCTACGCGGTGATCGTCGATCAGCCCTTCGGCGCCGACATCTTCTACAACGCTACGCCCCAGACGTCCCTTCTGGGCGGCACCAAGGCCGATCTCGGAGCAGAAGCCGTGACCGTCCTCGGCAAGTACCAGTTCTCCGACCGCGTCAGCGCCTACGGTGGCGTTCGCGTGCAGCGTGCCGGTGGCGAGGTCGCCTTGAACGGACAGGCTTACGCACAGGCGATCGGGACGGCGCTCGAGGGCCGTGGCATCGGCACGGCCGGCCCGAACGCGGCCGACCTTCTCACGCCGAACGGCGCTGGGTTCACCGGCTACGACGTGCAGATTGACGAGAGCTGGGGTGCCGGTCTCGTGATCGGTGCGGCGTACGAAATCCCCGAGATCGCGCTTCGGCTCGCCGTGACCTACAACTCCAAGGTGACCCACAGCGGCGACTCGGTCGAGCGCTTCAGTGTGGCGGCCCTCGGAGACGGCGCGCCCCTGGCTGGCCAGTACTCCTTCCAGACTCCGCAATCCATCAACATCGACTTCCAGACCGGCATCAATCCGAAAACGCTGGTCCTCGCTTCGCTGCGCTGGACCGAGTGGGGCGACTTCGATGTCGTGCCGCAGAACCTGAACGCGGACCTCGCGAATATCGACGACGTCTACCGTTGGAGTGTCGGCGTGGCCCGTCGCTTCTCGGACGAGTTCGTCGGGCTCGCCTCGGTGACCTACGAGAAGGACAACGGCAGCGCGACCGTCTCGCCGCTCGGACCGACCGACGGCCAGATCGGCGTGAACCTTGGCGCCCGCTACGACCGCGGCAATCTCGCTGTCTCCGGCGGCATCAACTATACCGAGGTGGGCGATGCCTTCGCCGGCGTCGGCGGAAACCCTGTCGCGCTCTTTAGCGACAACAGCGTCGTCGGTGTCGGCTTCAAGGTCGCCTACAAGTTCTGATCCCTCCCGGATCGCGACGGAACGCCCCGCCCTCACCGGCGGGGCGTTTTCGGTTGCGGCTTCCGCATCTTCCGGGTCGCGGGGCGGGGCGGGCGCGGCTAGACCGGCGCGATGACGAGCCGCGACATGACCCTGCGCGCCTGGGCCGAGATGGGGCTCCTCGCCCTGATCTGGGGCGCGAGCTTCCTGTCGATCCGCGTGGCGCTGGACGAATTGCCCTTCGTGACCCTCGTCGCGTGGCGCGTGGCGCCGGCGGCGCTGGTCCTCTGGGCGCTCGTCCTGATCCGCGGCCTTTCCCTGCCCCGCACCCCGCGAGTCTGGGCCGCGCTTCTGGTCATGGGCCTGCTCAACAACGTCATCCCCTTCAGCCTAATGGCCTGGGGCCAGCAATTCATCGAGACCGGGCTCACGGCGATACTGAACGCCGGCACGGCCATCTTCGGCGTCGCCGCCGCGGCGATCTTCCTGGCCGACGAGCGGCTGACACCCCGCCGGACGATCGGCGTGGCGCTGGGCTTCCTCGGCGTCGCGACCGCCATCGGGCTTCGCGAGCTCCTGGCGCTCGACCTGCGCTCGCTGGCGCAGCTTGCGGTCGTCGGCGGCACGGTCAGCTATGCGCTGGCCGGCGTCTGGGCCCGCAAGCAGCTCGCGGGCCTCGCGCCGCAGGTGCAGGCGGCGGGCATGCTGACCGGCTCCACCCTGGTCATGGTGCCCGCCGCGCTCCTGATCGACGGCCCGGCCCTGCCCGCGCTCCCCGCGACCTGGGCGGCCATCGGCTATGTCTCGATCGTGGCGACGGCCCTGGCCTACCTGCTCTACTTCCGCGTCCTCGCCATGGCGGGCAGCGGGAACCTGATGCTGGTGACGCTGCTGGTCGCGCCGGTCGCGATCCTGCTGGGCGCGGGTCTGCGCGGCGAGACCCTCGCGCCCTCGGTCTATGCGGGCTTCGCGCTGCTGGCCCTGGGGCTCGCGGTGCTGGACGGGCGGATATTGCACAGGCTGCGCGGCAGGGCTACGCCGGGGCCATGATCTACGACACTCCCGACGCCTGGCGCCGCGCGCCCGACAAGCGCGTGACCTTTTTCGGCATGTCCGGGCTCGGCAAGACGCATCTGGCGCAGATCCTGCGCGCCCAGGGCGACTGGTTCCACTACTCGATCGATTACCGCATCGGCACCGCCTATATGGGCGAATACATCAACGACGAGCTCAAGCGCCACGCGATGACCGTGCCCTATCTGGCCCGGCTCCTGCGCTCCGACAGCATCCATGTCGGCGCGAACATGTCGTTCAGCAATCTCAGCCCGCTCTCGACCTATCTGGGCAAGCCGGGCGACCCCGCGAAGGGCGGGCTTCCGATCGAGGAATACGCCCGCCGGCAGGCGCTGCACGAACGGGCCGAGATCAACGCCCTGCTCGACACGCCCGCCTTCATCACCCGCGCACGCGAGATCTACGGCTACGGCAATTTCGTCTGCGACACCGGCGGCTCGATCGTCGAGGTGGTCGATCCCGACGATCCCGACGACCAGGTCATGGCCACGCTCGCCCGGCACACCCTGCCCGTCTGGATCGAGGGGCGCCCCGACCACGCCGACACCCTGATCGCGCGCTTCACCCGCGATCCGAAGCCGATGTGCTACCGCCCGGGCTTCCTGCAACACCATTGGGACCGGATCGGCGGACCCGACACCGATCCTGACAGCTTCATGCGCGAGACCTATGCCGCCGCGATCGAGGCGCGCGAGCCGCGCTACGCGAAGATGGCGCGCTGGGGGGTCAAGGTCTCCTCGGCGGACGTGGAGCAGGTCCGCGACGCCGACGATGTGGTCGCGCTCGTGGCCGAGGCCATTGCGCGTCACCGCGCGGGGACCTAACTCAACCCTCCCGCGCAACCGGAGGCTTCGATGCCCATCACCCTGCCCCGCGACCTGCCCGCTTTCGGCATCCTCGAGCAGGAGGGCGTCATGGTCATGGGCGATGACGCGGCCACGCGGCAGGACATCCGCCCGCTCCGGATTGCGCTCTTGAACCTGATGCCGCTGAAGATCACGACCGAGACGCAATTCGCCCGGCTGATCGGCGCCACGCCCCTGCAGATCGACCTGACGCTCGTCCGCATGTCCGAGCACCAGTCCCGGAACACCGCCCCCGAGCACATGGAGGCGTTCTATCGCCCATTCCAGGACGTGAAGGAGGAGCGCTTCGACGGGCTGTTGATCACCGGCTCGCCCATCGAGCATCTGGATTACGAGCAGGTCACCTATTGGGACGAGCTGCGCGAGGTCATGGATTGGACCCAGACCAACGTGCACCACACCTTCGGCGTCTGCTGGGGCGGCATGGCGATGGCGTGGCATTTCCACGGGGTGCCCAAACACATCCTCGACCAGAAGGCTTTCGGCTGCTTCCGCGTGAACAACGAGGCCCCCGCCTCGCCCTATCTGCGGGGCTTCTCGGACGATTGCGTCATCCCGGTCTCGCGCTGGACCGAGCTTCGCCGCGACGAGGTCGAGGCCGCGGGAATGACGGTCCTTCTGGGATCCGAGGAAACCGGCCCCTGCCTGATCGAGGACGCGGCGCACCGCACGCTCACGATCATGAACCATTTCGAATACGACAGCGAAACGCTCAAGCGCGAATACGACCGCGATATCGCCGCGGGGGTGCCGATCAACGTGCCCGGAAACTACTACCCGGGCGACGACCCGACCCAGCGCCCGCTCAACCGCTGGCGAAGCCACGCGCATCTTCTATATGGCAACTGGATCAACCAGATTTACCAGACGACGCCCTATGACCTTGCCGAGATCGGCCGCTAAGGGCGGCCTCGCCGCCTTCCTGGCCACCGGCGCGGGCCTTGCCGTCCATCGCCTCGCCGCCCGCCGCGAGGCCGAGTGGGAGGCGCGCTGGCAGCCGACGGGGCGCTTCATCGATGTCGACGGCACCCGCGTGCATGTCCATGTCGAGGGCGAGGGCCCCGACCTCGTGCTCATCCACGGCGCGGGCGGCAACATGCGGGATTTCACCTTCTCGCTGATGCCGCGGCTGGCGCGGACGCACAGGGTCATCGCGATCGATCGGCCGGGCATGGGCTATACCGGTCGCACCCGTCCCGAATATGTCGAGGCCTTCTCCACCGAGGCCGAAACCCCGCGCGAGCAGGCCGACCTGATGGTCCGCGCCGCGCGGCAGCTGGGCGCCGAACGGCCCGTCGTGCTGGGTCACAGCTTCGGCGGCACGATCGCGCTGGCCTGGGCCTGCTACTTCCCCGATAGCGTGGCGGCGCTGGTCCTGCTGGGGGCCGCATCGAACCGCTGGAAGGGCGGGCTCGGCCCCACCTACGAGGTGAATGGCACGCCCGTGGGCGGCGCGGCCGTGGTGCCCATGCTCACCGCCTTCGGCCCGCAGTCCAAGCTGCGGTCGATCGTGCGGCAGACCTTCCATCCCAACGCGATGCCCGAGGGATATGCCGATCACCTCGGCGCCGAACTGACGCTGCGCCGCGACGCGCTGCGGGCCAATGCGCGGCAGGTCAACAACCTCAAGCCACACATCATCGCGATGGAGGGGATCTACCCGTCGCTCACCCTGCCGATCGAGCGCATCCACGGCGCCGCCGACCGGACCGTGCCGTTCGACATCCACGCGGCCCCCTTCCAGGACATGGTCCCGCACACCAACCTGCTGCGGCTCGAAGGGGTCGGGCACATGCCCCATCACGTCGCCGAGGATGAGACCGCCGCCGCCGTCGATCGCGCCGTGGCGGCCGCGCGCGACGTCTCCATCGCCTGAAGGGCTGGCCCCGCGCCGCCCGCGCGGCCTATACCTGCCCTCCAGGAGGTTCCGCCCATGTCCAAGCCCTTCGACGGCGCCATCACCCGCTTCTACGAGGAGGAGGCGCCGGAGGAGATCCGCGCGGCCATCCGCGAGGGCGCCAAGAAGGACATCCTCGCCGAAGGCTACCCCTACGACCGCCGCATGGATCGCGATGACTACGAAGCCGCACTCGAAGCGTTGCAGATCGAGCTGGCCAAGGCGCAGTCCTGGATCCGCGACGCCGGCGCGCGCGTGGCCGTCGTCTTCGAGGGGCGCGACGCGGCCGGCAAGGGCGGAACGGTCAAGCGCGTGCGCGAGAACCTCAATCCCCGCATCGTCCGCACTGTGGCCCTCTCGAAACCCAGCGAGGCCGAGCGGGGCCAATGGTACTTCCAGCGCTATATCGACCATCTGCCGACGGCGGGCGAAATGGTCCTGTTCGACCGCTCCTGGTACAATCGCGGCGTCGTCGAGAAGGTCTTCGGCTTCTGCACCGACCCACAGCGCGAAGCCTTCTTCGCGCAGGCCCCCCGCTTCGAGGAGATGCTGGTCGAGGACGGGGTGATCCTCGTGAAGCTCTGGCTGAATGTCGGCCGGGCCGAACAGCTGCGCCGCTTCCTCGCGCGCGAAAGCGACCCGCTGAAGCAATGGAAGCTCAGCTCGATCGACGTGAAGGGCCTGTCGCGCTGGGACGCCTACACCGAGGCGATCGGCGAGACCTTCGCGCGCACCCATACCGACGTCGCCCCCTGGACGATCGTGCGCTCCGACGACAAGCGGCGGGCGCGCGTCGCGGCGATCCGGACCATCCTGTCGCGCATCCCTTACGCGGGCCGGGATGCCAGCGTGCTCGACATCGATCCGCAGGTGGCGGGCGGCCCGGAGCTGTGGCTGAACGGTGCCTAAACGCGGCTACCATCACGGCAACCTGCGACAGGCGCTGGTCGAAGCCGCGCTCGCGCTCATCGAGGAGAAGGGCCCGACCGGCTTCACCCTCTCGGAGGCGGCGAAGCAGGCGGGCGTGACGCCCGCGGCGGTCTATCGCCATTTCGAAGGCCGCGAGGACCTGATTATCGAATGCGCCCTGCAGGGCCATGCGATCTTCGGCGACCTGATGGAATACGCCTACGAAAGCGGCCAGCCCTCCGCCCTGGCGGCCTTCGAGGCGACGGGCCGTGCCTATCTCGCCTTCGCGCGCAAATATCCCGGGCATTACATGGCGATGTTCGAAAGCGGCCTCAGCCGGCACGCCACGCCCGAATTGTCGCGCGCCGTCGCCCGCTCGCGCGGGGTGCTCGAGAAGGCCGCAGAGGAACTGTCCCAGCATATCCCCGAAGACCGGCGCCCGCCCGCAACGATGTTCTCCAGCCATATCTGGGCCTTGTCGCACGGCGTGGTCGAGCTCTTCGCGCGCGGCAATCCCGGCGGAAACATCCCCTTCCCGCCCGAAGACCTGCTGGAGGCCGGGATCGGAATCTATTTGCGCGGCCTCGGCCTCGTGGCGCCGGATCGCTGACCTGCCGCCGCCCCGGCCGGACCGACCAAATGTCTGAATTCGGTGCAGGATGGCCCGCCGGGCTGTGCGGCGGCGCGCGCTCTTTCCCCGCGATCCGGACCCGCGCGATCCGCATAATCGGAAGTCTCAGGTCATTGCAGTTCGGCAGGGGTACCGCCCCTGCGACGTCCGGATCGGGCCGCCTGTCGGGCTGCGCAACCGAAAGGACCGAGACCATGAAGCCGATGACACCTGTCCTGATCTTCTCCGCGGCGGTGGCGCTGACCGCCCCGGCGGCGGCGCAGGTCGCCCCCGGGTTCGGCGCCGCGCTGGACCATTTCAACATCTCCCGCGAACTGGGCGACAAGGTTCTTCCCTCGACCAATGGCGAGCCGGTGCGCTGGATCCCCTCGCAGACACCCGAGGTGGCCCGCGTCCTGAAGCATTTCAACGAGACCGCCGACACGCCGAACCAAGAGATCGGAACCGGGCCGCATGTCACCGTCGTGTCCGGTCGGCCGGCCTATGGCGAGAAGATCTTCATGCGCATCTGGGCCGAGCGGGAAGAGGACCGCTGAGGCCCGACACATCCGGGGGCCGCGCCGGTCTCACCCCCTGAGCCGATGTCCCCGCGGCGTCCCGGTCTCTCGGCCCCGCGCGACCGATCCGCCGGGGCCGCCTTTTCCGCGATCGTTCAGGCCAGCCGCGACAGGATCCGCGCCCAGCTCCGCGTTCCCTTATGGAAGCTCGCGAGGTCGTATTTCTCGTTGGGCGAATGGATCTGGTCATCGGCCCGCGCCCAGCCCGTCAGGAGCGAGTCCATGCCGAGAGCCGTCTGGAAATAGCCCGCGATCGGGATCGAGCCGCCGCCGCCCACGAAGGCCGCCCGCTCGTTCCACTCCTCCGACAATGCCTCCCGGGCCGCGCCGAAGATCGGGTGATCCGTCTTCATCCGCGACGCCGGCGACGCGCCGTGATCCACGAAGCGAACACGGCAATCAGGCGGGATCTGCGCGATTACCCAATCCCGGAAGGCCGCACGAAGGCGCAGCGGGTCCTGCCCGCCGACCAGCCGGAAGCTGACCTTGGCGCGCGCCTCGGCCGGCAGCACCGTCTTCATGCCTTCGCCCGTGTAGCCCGCGTTGACGCCATTGATCTCGGCCGTGGGGCGCGACCAGAGCATCTCCAGCGGATGGCGGCCCGCCTCTCCCGCCGGATGGCTCAGCCCGACGCTGCCCAGAAAGCGCTCGGCGCTGAAGCCCAGGCCCTTCCATTCCGCCAGAGTCTCGGCGCTAACCTCGCCCACGCCGTCGTAGAACCCAGGCACCTGCACCCGGCCCGTCTCGTCATGCAGCCGCCCGAGGATGCGCGTCAGGACCCGCGCGGGATTCATCGCCACACCACCGTAGCCGCCGGAATGCAGGTCCCGCTCCGGCCCGGTGATCACGATCTCTTCGCCCAAGAGGCCGCGCAGCGAGGTCACGATGGCGGGGACCCGGCTGTCGAAAAGCGCCGTGTCGCAGATCAGGGCGAACTCCGCGCGCAGCTCGTCGGCATTCTCGCGCAGGAACGGCACCAGCGACGGCGATCCCGACTCCTCCTCGCCTTCCAGCAGAACCGTGATCCGGCAGGGCAGCGCGCCGGTCTCGGCCTTCCAGGCCCGGCAGGCCTCGAGGAAGGTCATGAGCTGGCCCTTGTCGTCCGACGCCCCGCGCGCCCGGATGACGGGGCCCCGCGCGGTCTGCTCGATCGCCGGATCGAAGGGGTCGCGGTTCCACAGGGCCAGCGGATCGACGGGCTGCACGTCGTAATGGCCGTAGAACAGCACGTGCCGTCCGCCCTCGCCGCCATGGCCCACCACCATGGGACGGCCCGCCGTCGCCCGCCGCGAGGCCTCGAACCCCAGATCGGTCAATTCGGCCACCAACCAATCGGCCGCGGTCTCGCAATCGTCGGCATGGGCCGGATCGGTCGAGATCGAGGGAATGCGCAGAAGCTCCATCAGGCGGTCGAGCGCCTGCGGCTGGGCGGCGTCGATGCGGTCGAGCACGGCGGGAAGCGGATCGGGCATGTCGAGACCTCGGCTTCGGGGATCGCGCAGAGCCTGCGCACCGTGGCGCGCCGCTGTCCAGCCCACGCCCGTGGCTCTGGGCAAGGCCGGTGACGCGCGCTAGCAAGACACCCATTCGTTGAGGAGTGTTCCGACCGTGATCCGCTTTGCCTTTTTCGCCCTCGCCCTCGCCATGCCCGCCGCCGCCCAGCAGGTCCCCGACCGCGCCGCGGCCGAACGGGAGCTCTTCGGCGCACGCAATTCCGATCTCGTCATCCTGCGCCAGCCCTTCCTGTCCGACACGGATCTGGCAACGCTGCAGCAGATGCCGAAACTCGCGCAGCTGACCTATTACGGCGCGCTGGCCGCCGCCCCGTCGGAGGGGCTGCAATCCGAAGCCACGCGCGGCGCGTTCAACTACCATTCCATCGCGGCCGCCCGCGCCGCCGCCCTGCGCGATTGCGACCGGGCGCGTGCCGCCGGCGCCGCCTGCGCCATCGTCGCCGAAATCCGCCCCCGACGGTTCCGCGACGGGCGTTCCCTGACGCTGAGCCAGGCCGCGACGCGGGCCCTGACGGGGCGCGACTGGCGCCGGGCGGGCCGCGACGCGGCGCTGGCGATCAGCCCGTCCTCGGGTGCCTGGGGCCTGGGCGCCGGGCCCGCGGCGGCCATCGCCGCCTGCGGGGTCGCGGATTGCACGCTCGCGGTGGCCGATTAGGGCAGACGCGACAATCTGGAGCCTGTAAAATGGATGTCGTGCGGCCTATCTGCCCCGGACGGAAAAAGGAAAGATCGATGACGGATTACGCTGCCGGGCTCGACCGCGCATTGCAGGCGCTGCACGAAGAAGGCCGCTACCGCACCTTCATCGATATCGAACGCCGGCGCGGGCAGTTCCCGAATGCGGTCTGGAACCGGCCCGACGGGACCGAGACCGAGATCACCGTCTGGTGCGGCAACGATTACCTCGGCATGGGCCAACATCCCGCCGTCCTCGAGGCGATGCACGAGGCGCTGGACGCGACGGGCGCGGGCTCGGGCGGGACGCGCAACATCTCGGGCACGACGGTCCATCACAAGCGGCTGGAGGCGGAACTGGCCGACTTGCACGGCAAGGAAGCCGCGCTGGTCTTCACCTCGGCCTATATCGCCAACGACGCGACGCTCAGCACCCTGCCCAAGCTGTTTCCCGGTCTCATCATCTATTCCGACGCGCTCAACCACGCCTCGATGATCGAGGGCGTGCGCCGCAACGGCGGCGCCAAGCGTATCTTCCGCCACAACGACGTGGCGCACCTGCGCGAGCTTCTGGAAGCCGACGACCCCGACGCGCCCAAGCTGATCGCTTTCGAGTCGATCTATTCGATGGACGGAGATTTCGGCCCGATCGGGGCGATCTGCGACCTGGCCGAGGAATTCGGCGCCTTGACCTATATCGACGAGGTCCACGCCGTGGGCATGTACGGTCCCCGCGGCGCCGGCGTGGCGGAGCGCGACCGGCTGATGCACCGGCTCGACATCATCAACGGGACGCTGGCCAAGGCCTATGGCGTCATGGGCGGCTACATCGCCGCTTCGGCCAAGATGTGCGACGCCATCCGCAGCTACGCGCCGGGCTTCATATTCACGACGTCGCTGCCGCCCGCCGTCGCCGCGGGCGCCGCCGCCTCGGTCGCCCATCTCAAGCACGACCAGGGCCTGCGCGACCTACACCAGGAACGCGCGGCGGTGCTGAAGCTGCGGCTGCGCGGCCTGGGCCTTCCGATCATCGACCACGGCAGCCACATCGTCCCGGTCCATGTCGGCGACCCGGTCAAATGCAAGATGATTTCGGACCGGCTTTTGTCGGATCACGGCGTCTACGTGCAGCCGATCAACTTCCCCACCGTGCCGCGCGGCACCGAGCGGCTGCGCTTCACGCCCTCGCCCGTGCACAGCCCGAAGATGATCGACGGGCTTGTTAACGCAATGGATGATCTTTGGTCCCATTGTGCGCTGAATCGTGCGCAAGCCGCTGGATGAGTTTGCCGTGCATTGCGGCTCAGATGGTGGTAGTCTAGCCCCGGCAGTGGGGTCCGGCTGGGGAGCTGGGCTTCGATAATCGGGACGGGAATGCGCTCGGTAGAGGCGCATCCACAGACACGGGGCAGGCCATATGTTCGGCCGGAAATCGAAGTTTCTTTCCAAGGCGGTAAGCCCCGAGCGGGGCTATGACAGCTACGACCTGCGGCTCGGCGACGAGATGCGGGGCGAACGTGCGACGATGGGCAAATCGCTGCTCGACGTGCAGCGCGAGCTTCGCATCAAGGCCAGCTACATCGCGGCCATCGAGAACAGCGACCTCTCGGCCTTCGACTCGCTCAGTTTCGTCGCAGGCTACGTGCGCAGCTACGCCCGCTATCTCGAGATGGATCCCGAGATCGTCTTCGCCCGCTTCTGCGAGGAATCGGGCTTCGGCGGCGTCAACACGCTGCGCCCGATGGAATCGGAGGTTTCGCGCCGCACCGCGCTCGGCCCCGACCTGACGGCCCCCGGCCCCGGCATGGCGCTGAAGACGCGCAAGCCGCAGCCGGCCCTCGACCCGCTCCTGGGGGCGGGAAACCCTTTCGCCAACAAGGCCACGCCGGTCTTCGCCGGGTTCGAGCCGGGCGCGCTGGGTAGTCTCGCGGTGCTGGCGATGCTGATCGGCGGGCTGGGCTATGGCGGCTGGACCGTCGTGCAGGAAATCCAGCGCGTGCAGATCGCCCCGGTCGAACAGGCGCCCGAACTGGTGGCCGAGCTCGATCCGCTGGAATCCGCGCGGCCCCAGCTCGACGCACCCGAGGGCGCGGGCATCTCCGCCCCGGCCGAAGACGCGCTGGCGCGCCTCTACCGTCCGCAGGCGCTCGACGCACCGATCCTGACCGCGCGCGACGCACCGATCTCCACGATTTCGCCCGGCACCGTCGGCGCGCTGGCCTCGGCCGAGCCCTCGGGCCTCGCGGGTCCCGACGCCGAAGCCTTGGGGCCGCAGATGGCCACGGGCGTCGACTTCGCGATCCAGACCGCGCTGGCCAGCCTCGACGAGGCCGAAGCCACAGCGGACGCCGAAGCGGAAATCGGTCCCGACACGCCGCGCGTCCTGGCCGATGCGCCCGACGCCGTCGTGCTCTTCGCCGTGCGTGCCGCCTGGGTTCGCGTCCGTTCCGGCGAGGGCGATACGCTCTTCGAGAAGATCCTCGAGCCGGGCGAGACCTACGAGGTGCCCGTGGCCGCCGCGTCGCCGACGCTTCGGACCGGCAATTCCGGCGCACTCTACTTCTCGCTGGACGGCCAGACCTACGGCCCCGTCGCCCCCGGCCCGCAGGTCGTATCCGGCATCGAGCTGGCCGCCAACGCGGTCCGCGAGGGCTACACGATCGCCGACCTGGAGACCGATGGCGACCTCGCGCGAGTCGTGGCCGAGTTGCAATCCCCCGCCGAGGCGACCGCCACCGAGTAAGGCGCCCCGACGCGGTTGCGCCGCGCCGTGACCGGGCCTAGCTATCGGGTGACACCCCGTCCGCGAGGCCCATCCATGTCGCTCCACGCGATCCGCCCCTGGCGTCAGATCGACCGCCGCCCCAGCCGCAAGATCATGGTGGGCAACGTGCCCGTGGGCGGCGACGCCCCGATCAGCGTGCAGACCATGACCAACACCCTGACAACCGACGTGGCGGGCACCGTGGCGCAGGTGCAGGCCGCCGCGGAGGCCGGCGCCGACATCGTCCGCGTGTCGGTGCCCGACGAGGCCTCGTCGAAGGCCCTGAAGGAGATCGTGGCCGAGAGCCCGGTCCCGATCGTCGCCGATATCCACTTCCACTATCGCCGCGGGATCGAGGCCGCCGAGGCCGGCGCCGCCTGCCTGCGGATCAACCCCGGCAATATCGGCAAGCCCGATCGCGTGCGCGAGGTCATCGCCGCCGCCCGCGATCACGGCTGCTCCATGCGCATCGGCGTCAACGCGGGCTCGCTGGAGAAGCACCTGCTCGACAAATACGGCGAGCCCTGCCCCGACGCGATGATCGAGAGCGGCCTCGACCACATCCGCATCCTCGAGGACAACGATTTCCACGAGTACAAGATCAGCTGCAAGGCGTCCGACGTCTTCATGGCCGCCGCCGCCTATCAGGGCCTGGCCGAGCAGACCGACGCGCCGATCCATCTCGGGATCACGGAAGCCGGCGGCCTGATGTCGGGCACGATCAAATCGGCGATCGGCCTGGGCAACCTTCTTTGGATGGGCATCGGCGACACGATCCGCGTCAGCCTCTCGGCCGATCCCGTCGAGGAGGTCCGCGTCGGCTACGAGATCCTCAAATCGCTGGGCCTGCGCCACCGCGGCGTGAACATCATCTCCTGCCCGTCCTGTGCGCGGCAGGGCTTCGACGTGATCAAGACCGTCGAGGCGCTGGAGGAGCGGTTGGCCCATATCAAGACGCCCATGAGCCTGTCGATCATCGGCTGCGTCGTAAACGGCCCCGGCGAGGCGCTGATGACCGATGTCGGCTTCACCGGCGGCGGCAACGGGGCCGGCATGGTGTATCTGGCCGGCCAGCAGAGCCACAAGCTCGGCAATGACGGCATGATCGAACACATCGTCGAGCAGGTCGAGAAGAAGGCCGCCGAGATCGAGTCGCGCGACGCGGCGGAGCAGACCGCGGCCGAATGACGGATGCCGAGGCCGGGGGACGCTTCGCTCCCCCGGACACCCTCGAGGATATTTGCAGGCCAAAGAGGGCCCGTCATCCTTCCTTAACCATCGGCGATCGAACTGGATGCACGGTACAGCCGGGGACGGCGATGACCGTGGCCGAAGACGCGCCCCGGTGCCATGCTCGTCGGGGCGTGCGCATCTTCGGTCCCGAAATATCCCCGCTGGAGGCGCGGCACCTCGGCCCCGCCGAACCGAGCGCAGGCGCCGGACGTCGCGGCCGCAGGCGGGGGTCCGGGGGGCGCCCCACGGCCCTACCGTTCCGGAAGCAGCCCCCGGGGCGAGAAGCGCAGGACCAGCAGCAGGATCACCCCCATGGTCAGCAGCCGCATATGCGCCACCGACTCGATCAGGTGACCTTTCAGCCAGCTCCCATCGGCCATCCCCGCGGTGATCGCGCTCATGGCCAGCGCGCCCAGCGGCTCGACCTGGACCCAGAGCCACCAGACGAGGAAGCCGCCCAGGACGGCGCCGAAATTGTTGCCGGACCCGCCGACGATCACCATCACCCAGATCAGGAAGGTGTAGCGCAGCGGCTGGTACGTCCCCGGCGTGAGCTGCCCGTCGAGCGTCGTCATCATCGCGCCCGCCAGCCCGCAGACGGCGCTGCCGAGGATGAAGACCTGCAGATGCCGCGCGGTGACGTCCTTGCCCATCGCCTCGGCGGCGACCTCATTGTCGCGGATCGCGCGCATCATCCGGCCCCAGGGCGAGGCCAGCGCGGCCTGCGCCAGCCACAGAAGTCCGAGCAGGATCACGAGGAAGAGCCCGGCATAGGCGAGCTTCACGAAGATGGTCGAGCCCGTGACCGGGTCGAAGCCCCAGGCGATCATCCGGTCGACGAAGGCGGGATCGTTCTGCAGGTCGATCTCGTAGGGGACGGGACGCGGCACGCCGATGACGTTCTTCACGCCCCGTGCCAGCCAATCCTCGTTCTTCAGGATCGCGATGATGATCTCGGCGATGCCCAGCGTCGCGATGGCCAGGTAGTCGGAGCGCAGGCCCAGCGCCGTCTTGCCGATCAGCCAGGCCGCGCCCGCCGCCAGCAAGCCGCCGACCGGCCAGCCCAGCAGGACCGGCAGGCCCAACCCGCCGATATTGCCGGTGCTGGCCGCCTCGATGGCCTCGATGGCCGCCACGCCCGGATCGAGCAGCGCGCGGTAGAGGAAAAAGCCCACCACGAGGATCGCCACGACCGACAGCCCCCGCGCCGTCTTGAGCCGCCGCCAGGCGAAGATGGCCGCCGCGATGGTGAGCGCCCCGAGGATCAACGCGCCCACGACGCGCAGGCCGCCGGCGGCAATATGCTCCGGGTTGGGCGGCATCGAGACCAGAACGGCCCCGAGGCCGCCCAGCGCCACGAACCCCATGACCCCCACATTGAAGAGGCCCGCATAGCCCCACTGCATGTTCACGCCGAGCGCCATGATCGCGCTGACGAGCCCCATGTTGAGGATCGTCAGCGACACGTTCCAGGATTGCACGATCCCGGTGCCGACGAAGAGCAGCACCACGAAGGCGAAGAGAAGCGTCGCGCGCATGGTCATACCGATTTCCCCGCGAAGAGGCCCGTCGGCCGGAAGAGAAGGACGATCAGCAGGATCACGAAGCTGACCGCGAACTTGTAGTCGGTGGACAGAAGCTGGACGAGCCCGTCGGGCTCCAGCGTCTCGGGCAGGGCGTAGCCCAGCACCTTCTTGAGCGGATAGGTGATCGTCACCTCGGCGAAGGCGATCACGAAGCCGCCCGCGATGGCGCCCAGCGGCGAGCCCAGCCCGCCCACGATCGCCGCCGCGAAGATCGGCAGCAGAAGCTGGAAATAGGTGAAGGGCTTGAACGACTTGTCGAGCCCGTAGAGCGTGCCCGCGATGGTGGCGAGGCCCGCCACGATCAGCCAGGTGATGACCACGACCCGCTCGGGGTTGATGCCCGACAGGAGCGCCAGATCCTCGTTGTCGGAATAGGCGCGCATCGACTTTCCCGTCCGCGTCTTGTTCAGGAACCAGAACAGCAGTGCCACCACGATCACCGCGACGACCACCGTGATCGCCTGCGTCGACCGGATGGCCAGACCCTCGTCCAGCCCCGTCATCTCGCGGAAGTCGCGGGCCGAGATCAGGAAGCGGGCGCCGTCGGCGAAGCGCTGGTCATCGGGTCCGATCACGAATCGCGTCAGGCCGTTATAGATGAACATCACGCCCAGGGAGGCGATCACGAAGGTGACCGGCACCGCCTTCTTCGCCCGGTAGAAGCGATAGACCACGCGGTCGGTGAACAGCAGCAGCGCCGCCGCCACCGCGATCCCGACCGGCAGGGCCAGCAGGGCCGTGGGCAGCGGCCCGAAGCTGACGCCCGCCGCCTGCAGGCCCCAGGTCGTCAGGATCACGGCCGTCGTGCCGAAGGCCATCGTGTCGCCATGCGCGAAGTTGGAAAAGCGCAGGATGCCGTAGATCAGCGTCACCCCCAGCGCCCCCAGCGCAAGCTGCGCGCCGTAGGCCGTCGCGGGCACCAGGACGAAATTCGCGAAGGTCACCAGCGCGTTGAGCGGTTCCATGGTCTCAGCCCCCAGGAAGCTGCGGCGGACCTGCTCGTCCGCGAGGAGTTCCTTGCCCGTGCCGGTATGCGCGTTGCGCCCCTGCACCAGCACGTAGCCGCGATCGGCGATCTCCAGCGCCTGGCGGGCGTTCTGCTCGACCATCAGGATCGGGATGCCGGTTCGGCTGACCTCGATGATGCGATCGAAAAGCTCGTCCATCACGATGGGCGAGACACCCGCCGTCGGCTCGTCCAGCATCAGGACCTTCGGCTTGGTCATCAGCGCGCGGCCCACGGCGACCTGTTGGCGCTGGCCGCCCGACAGCTCGCCCGCGGGCTGGCGGCGCTTTTCCTTCAGGATCGGGAACAGTTCGTAGACCTGGGCCATCGTCTCGCTGAAATCGTCGCGGCGGATGAAGGCGCCCATCTCGAGATTTTCCTCGACCGTCATCGAGGTGAAGATGTTCGAGGTCTGGGGCACGAAGCCCATGCCGCGGCCGACGCGGTCCTGCGGGCTGAGCTCCGAGATATCCTCGCCATCCAGCCGCACCGCGCCCTTCCGCAGGTTCAGCATGCCGAAGACGGCCTTCATGGCCGTCGACTTGCCCGCGCCATTGGGGCCCACGATCACCGCGATCTCGCCCGGGTCCACAGCGATGGTGCAGTCGTGAAGAATATCCGCGCCACTGCCGTAGCCGCCGGTCATGCCGTCGCCCACCAGGAAGGCCTGGGTGATGTCGGGCCGGGCATCGGCGCCCGCGGCCACCCCCTGCCCCATCGTCCCCGTGCCGGCCTTGGTGATCGAGCGGTCCTTGTTGCCGCGATCCTCCTGCCAGGTGTTCTTGCTCATGCCCCGGTCTCCGCCAGCTGGTCCTTGTTCTTCAGCCCGGTGCCCAGATAGGCCTCGATCACCTGCTCATTGGCCTTGATCTCGTCCAGGCTGCCCTCGGCCAGCACGTGCCCCTCGGCCATGCAGATGACCGGGTCGCAGATGCGGCCGATGAAATCCATGTCGTGCTCGATGACGACGAAGGTGTAGCCGCGCTCCTTGTTGAGGCGCAGGATCGCGTCGCCGATGGTGTTGAGAAGCGTGCGGTTCACGCCGGCGCCCACCTCGTCGAGGAAGACGATCTTGGCGTCCACCATCATCGTGCGGCCCAGCTCCAGCAGCTTCTTCTGACCGCCCGACAGGTTGCCCGCCTTCTCGTCGGCCAGATGCGCAATCGTCAGGAAATCCAGCACCTCGTCGGCCCTCGCGGCCAGGCGGCGCTCCTCCTCGGCGATGGCGCGGCGCTTGAACCAGGTGTTCCAGAGCTGCTCGCCCGCCTGCTCGCCCGGGACCATCATCAGGTTCTCGCGCACCGTCATCGAGCTGAATTCATGTGCGATCTGGAAGGTCCGCAGAAGACCCATGTGGAACAGGTCGTGGGGCGGGAGGCCGGTGATGTCCCGGCCGGCCATGGTCACCCGGCCGGAGGTCGGCTTCAGAACGCCGGCGATCACGTTGAACAGCGTCGTCTTGCCCGCGCCGTTGGGACCGATCAGCCCGGTGATCGAGCCTTCCTTGATCTTCAGCGTGGCCCCGTCGACGGCCCGGAAACCGCCGAAATGGCGATGGAGGTCATGAACCTCGATCATTCCCCGTCCCCCTTACTGGAACGGCCCCGGCAATGTGCCGGGGCCGTCCGATTGCCGTTCGGCCGCCGCTCAGCGGTAGCCGGTCACCACCAGCTCGCCGCCTTCGATGGCGATCTCGCGATAGTTGCCGGCCGACTCGCCGGGGCCGATCAGCTCGACCGCCGAGGCGCCGACATAATCGACATCGCCGCCATCCGCGATGATCTGCAGGCCGCGGGCCAAATCGCCGGGCAGAATCTCCTCGCCGGGGGCGTTGGCCACGTGCATCACGTGCTCCTTGTAGGCCGCCGGATCGGTCGATCCCGCCGCCTGCATGGCCAGCATGATCAGGGCCGCGGCGTCATAGGCCTCGGCCGAGAAGGGCGAGGTGCCGTCATAGCCGGCCTCGGACGCCATGTCCTGGTAGCGCTGGGCGCCGGGGCTGTCGGTGCCCGGATTGGCGCCGTAGGAGCCGTCGATCTCGGAGCCGAAATTGTCGATCAGCGCCTGGCTGACCATGCCGTCGGGGAAGTAGAACGTGTCGAAGGCGCCCGAATCCAGCGCCGCGCGCACGATGCCCGAGCCGCCCTGGTCCACGTAGCCCGCAACGACCAGCACTTCGCCGCCCGCCGCCGACAGCGCGCCGACTTCGGCCGAGTAGTCGGCCTTGCCGTCCTCATGCGCCGCCGAGATGGTCACGGTGCCGCCGGCATCGGTGAATTCCTTCTCGATCGCGTCGGCCAGACCCTTGCCGTAGTCGTTGTTGGTGTAGGTCAGCGCGATTTCCTGGACGCCCTTCTCCTGAAGGATGTTGGTCACGATGACGCCCTGGCGGGCATCCGACGGCGAGGTGCGGAAGAACAGGCCGTCATCCTCGGCCGTGGTCAGGCCCGGGCTGGTGGCCGAGGGCGAGACCATCACGACGCCGTTGGGCAGCGCGACATTCTGCAGAATCGAGCCCGTGACGCCCGAGCAATCGGCGCCCACGATGCCCGCGACGCCGTCCGAGGTCACCAGACGCTCGGCGGCGGAGGTCGCGGCCGCGGCGTCGACGCAGGTCGAGTCGCCCCGGACCGGCTCGATCGCCGTGCCGTCGAGCAGCGTGCCCGCCTCGGTCACCTCGGTCATGGCCATCTCGGCGCCTTGCGCCATGCCCGGCGCCAGCGATTCAAGCGGGCCGGTGAAGCCCAGGATCACGCCCAGCTTGACCGGCGAATGCGCATCGGCGAAGGCCGCGGTCGTGACGAGGGTCGCGGCCGAGGCCAGCAGAAACTTCTTCATGGTTATCTCCCTGTTGGCGGCCCCTTCGCGGAGCCTTTCCGACGCGAACCCTATGCCGCGCGATTTGCGTTGAAAAGGCCGATCCGGACCCGCCCGGTGGAAACAATCACACCCGGACGCCGCGGCGCCCCGCAAGGTCGGTGAAGAACTGCCAGGCCACCCGGCCCGACCGCGACCCGCGCGTCGCCTGCCACTCCACCGCCTCGGCGCGCAGCTCCGCGTCGGAGATGGGGATCCCGTATGCGTCGCAATAGCCGCGGATCATCGCGAGATAGGCGTCCTGATCGCAGGGGTGGAACCCGAGCCACAGCCCGAAGCGATCCGAGAGCGAGACCTTCTCCTCGACCGCCTCGGCCGGGCTGATCGCGCTGGAGCGTTCGTTCTCGATCATGTCGCGCGGCATCAGGTGGCGACGGTTCGAGGTCGCGTAGAACACCACGTTGTCCGGCCGACCGGCCACGCCGCCATCGAGCACCGCCTTGAGCGATTTGTAGGCCGCGTCGTCATGGCTGAAGCTCAGGTCGTCGCAGTAGAGCACGAAGCGGTGCGACGTCCGGGCCAGCATGGCCAGAAGCCGGCCGACGGTGTGGATATCCTCGCGCTGAAGCTCGACCAGCTTCAGCCCGGTCGCCTCAAGTTCACCATGCACGGCCTTGACGAGGCTCGACTTTCCCATTCCCCGCGCGCCCCAGAGAAGCGCGTTGTTGGCCGGCAGGCCGTCGGCGAACCGGCGCGTGTTGTCCAGAAGCGTGTCGCGCGCGCGATCGATGCCCACCAGCAGGTGCAGCGGCACGCGATTGACCCGCGCCACCGGCTCCAGCCGGTCGGGCTCGGTGTCCCAGACGAAGGCGGAGGCGGACCAGTCCGGCGGGGGCGCGGGGGCCGGCGCGAGGCGGTCCAGCGCGGCGGCGATGCGCGAGAGCTCGTCGCTCAAAGCGTCTCGTCCTCGTCCAGCACCCCCTCGGCGCGCAGGCGCTTCTCGCGGCGTCGTTCCACGACGCGCACGAGCTGGATCGACACTTCGTAAAGACCGTAGACCACCACGAAGAGGATCACCTGGGTGATCACGTCGGGCGGCGTGACCAGCGCGGCCAGCACAAGGATGCCCACGACGGCGTATTTGCGGACGTTGCCCAGCCCCTCGGCGGAGACGAGGCCGGCCATGCCCATCAGCGTCAGCAAAACCGGAAGCTGGAAGCACAGGCCGAAGGCGAAGATGAATTTCAGCGACAGGTCCAGCGACTCGCGCACCGAGCCGAGGAAGACCGTGCGCAGTTCCTGGTTCTCGACGACGCCCACCGGCTCCTGCCCCGACAGGATGTTCACGAGCGCCGGGATCGCGTCCGAGAAGCCGATGAAGAAGTTCATCGCCAGCGGCGTGACCACGTAATGCGCAAAGGCCGCGCCCAGAAGGAACAGGGCGGGCGAGGCGACGATGAAGGGCAGGAAGGCGTTCTTCTCGGAGCGGTAGAGCCCGGGCGCCACGAAGCGCCAGAGCTGATGCGCGATCACCGGGAAGCTGAGACCGATGCCGAAGATCACCGAGATCCGGATCAGGACGAAGAACTTCTCCTGCGGGGCGGTGAAGATCAACTGCGGGCTCTCGCCCCGCGCGCGCAGCACCTCGGCGATGGGCTGGGCGAGGAAGTTCAGGATCGGCTCGGCCACGGTGAAGCAGGCGATCATCGCGATCAGGAAAGCGATGACGGAGCGGATCAGGCGCGTGCGCAGCTCCGCGAGATGTTCGATCAGGGGGGCGGAGCTGTCCTCGATCTCGTCGTTTTCGGCGCTCATGCCTCGGCGTCTTTCTTGGGCGCGGCCTTCTTCGCCGGCGCCTTCTTCTTGGCGGCGGGCTTGGCGGCGGCCTTCTTCGCGGCGGGCTTCCGGGCCGCCGTCTTGCGCGGCGGCGCGGGCTTGGCGGCGGCGGGCTCCGGCGCTTCGGGATCGGGTCGCAGCCCCGGCTCCTCGCTCAGCTCGGCGGCCTCGACGGCCTCGCGGGCGCGACGTTCCTCGGCCATGCGGGCGGCGTTCTCGGCGATCTTCTTCTTGGCCTCGGCGCGCTTCTCGGCAAGGTCGCGCGTGGCCGGGCCGGTCGTCTCGTCGGGCTCCCAGGGCTTCAGGCCCTTGGTGGCCTCGCGCACCTTGTCCATCCCGAACTTCTTGGGATTGGCTATCTTCTTCAGGTCGCCCGCGATATCGCCCACGCCGCTCTCGTCGGCCGCGTCGTTCATCGCGGTCTGGAAGTCGCGCGCCATCCGGCGCGCCTTGCCGGTGAACTCGCCGAGCGTGCGGAACATGCGCGGCAGATCCTTCGGACCCACCACGATCAGCGCGACGACTCCGATGACGAGCAGTTCGCTCCAGCCGATATCAAGCATGTTGGCGCGTCCCGGCCCGAGCTGCCTCAGACCTTCTTCTGGTCGGTCTCGGCTTCCGGGGTCACGTCGCGCGCGGCGGTGCCGTCGGCCAGCGTCTTATCCTCGTCCTCGTCGTCCTTGGAGCCGTCGCTGACGCCCTTCTTGAAGGCAGTGATGCCCTTGCCGACCTCGCCCATCAGAGACGAGATCTTGCCGCGGCCGAACAGCACCAGCACGACGACGGCGATGAGTAGAAGGCCGGGAAGGCCGATATTGTTGAGCATGGTAAGTCTCCCGCGTGGGGCCGCGTCTGGAGCGACCCGTCTTGTCCCAAGCCTCTACTTACGCGCGGCGCGGGGGAGTTGAAAGAACCCTCGCGGGATTTTGCGCGGCCTCGGCCCCCGGCGCGCGCCCGAAGCGCATGTGATCGGTCACCGGTCCGCCCGCGATCAGCCGCCGATCGGCGACGTAGTTCTGCAGCATCCGCCAGGGCGCGCGATCGGTCTGCTGCGGGATGATGTCGCGGGCGCGCTCCAGGTAGCCCGAAGACAGCTCGAAGGTCGTGAGGGCCCGGGCGCTTTCGGGCGGGGCCTCCGGCACGGCCCAGTCCCAGCCCTCCGCCTCCATGTGGTCGAGAAGGCGCCGCGTGTAGCGCGCAATCAGCTCGCATTTCAGCGTCCAGGAGGCGTTGATGTAGCCCAGCGCGACCGAGAGGTTGGGCAGCCCGGAATACATCACCCCCTTATAGGCGAAATGGTCGTGCATGTTGACCGGCACGCCATCCATCGAGATCGCCGCGCCGCCCGCGACCTGCACCTTCAACCCGGTCGCCGCCACGACGATATCGGCCGGCAGATGGCCGCCGGAGGCCAGGCACAGCCCGGCGGCGTCGAACCGGTCGATCCCGTCCGTCACGATCGAAGCATCCCCGGCCTTCAGCGCCGCGAAGAAATCGCCGTCGGGCACGAGGCAGAGCCGCTGTTCCCAGGGGGCGTAGCGCGGCGTTAGCGCGGCCTCGTCCGCGCCTGGGCCTATGGCCTTCATCGCACCCTTCCGGATCAGGCCCGCGACCTTATTCGGGGCCTTCTGCGCCAGTTGGTAGAAGGCCATCGTCAGCAGGATGTTCTTCCAACGCGTCACCGCGTGGCCCCATCGGTCGCCCAGCAAGCGCCGCAGCGCGTTGGCGACGGCGTCCGACGCGGGCATCGCCATGATATGGGTGGGCGAGCGCTGCAGCATCGTGACATGGGCGGCGCGCTTGGCCAGCTCCGGCACCAGCGTCACGGCGGTCGCGCCCGAGCCGATCACGACGACGCGCTTGCCGGTCCAGTCCAGATCCTCGGGCCAGGCCTGCGGATGGATGATCGGCCCGGCGAACTCGGCCTCGCCCGGCCAGTCCGGCCGGTGCCCGCCCGCGTAGTCGTAGTAGCCGGTACAGATCGAGAGCCAGCGCGCGGCGATGGTCCGGGTGCCCCCGGGCGTGTCGACGGTCACGATCCAGCGGGCGCGGGCGCTGTTCCAATCGGCCGCGACCATCCGGTGCCGGTAGCGGATCAGGCGGTCGATCCCGGTCTCGCGGGCGGTTTCGTGGATGTAGGACAGGATCGCGGGCCCGTCGGCGATGGCCTTCTCGCTGGTCCACGGGCGAAAGCCGTAGCCCAACGTCGCCATGTCCGAGTCGGAGCGCACGCCCGGATAGCGGAACAGGTCCCACGTTCCGCCCATCGACTCCCGCGCCTCGAGGATCGCGACCGAACGGTCGGGCCGCCCCTGCCGCAGGTGGTAGGCGGCACAGATCCCGGAGAGCCCCGCCCCGACGACGAGGGCGTCGAGCTCCTCGGTCACCGGAGCAGCGGCGCCGGGTCCACCGCGTCGAAGCCGCGCCGGACCTCGAAATGCAGGAAGGACGGATCGCCACCGCCGACCGAGGCGATGCGCTGACCCGCGCTGACGCTGTCGCCCTTCTCGACGGTGATGTCCTTGATGTTGGCGTAGACCGTCAGCAGACCCTCGGCATGGCGCAGCACCAGGATCGGCACCTGGTCGGTGTCGCGGGTGATCGCGGCGACCGTGCCCGCGGCGGCGGCGGCGACGGCGCTGCCCTCGGCGGCACGGAAGTCGATCCCCTCGTTGCGCGCCGAGAACCCGCGCAGCACCTCACCCGAGACGGGACGGCGCAGCCGGCTGGGCGCAGCCTCGGCGGGCGCGGTTGCGGTGACGGGCTCGGCGGCCGGCGGCGGCGCGCTGGCCGCGGTGCGGAACTGGTCGAGATTGGGGCTTTCGGGCAGGACCTCGGCCTCGACCGTCTCGGGCAGGGCCGACGCGGCCGAGGGCGGCACGGGCGTCGGGCTGCCCTGCCCCGGCTGCGCGACCTGCGCGGCGCCATCCACGCCGACGACCAGCGGGATCAGCAGGTACTGCCCCTCGCGGACGGTCAGGTCGCTGTCGAGACCGTTCCATTCCGCCAGCGAGGCCGGCGATACGCCGTAGAGCCGCGCGATGGAAAAGGCCGTCTCGCCGCGGGCGACGCGGTGGCGCACCGGCTCCTGGCCGCCCTGCACGGCGACCGGGGCGCGGCCCGGACGGCCATCGGCGCGGTCGATCGCGGCACCGGCGATCTGCGTGATGTCGGGCCGCCCGGCCCCGCTGCCGGGCGTCACCCGGCGCGGCAGCGCGAGGACCGCGTCGCGGTTCAGCGGGTCGGTTGGGCTCAGCCCGTTGAAGCTGGCCAGCTCGCCCGCCGGAAAGCCGATCCGCTGGGCGACGCTCACCACCGTGTCGCCGCTGCGCGCGACGGCCACCTGGTAATTCGGATAGGTGATCAGCCCGTTCGCGTCGGGCCGGGGCCGCTCGGCGGGAAGTTGCCGGATCGCGGGCGAGGTGTTGAGCGTGTCGTCCCCGCCGCGAAGATCGAAGTCGAGATTGCCGGATTGGAATTCCGAGCAACCGGCGACCAGCGCCGCACCCATAAGCAGACCCGCCCAGCGGGTTCGCATGCCTGTCACGGACATTTCCGTCCCTCCGTCTGCCCCAAAGGCGGACACGCCCTTCAGTCGTGTTCCACCCCTTCCACCAAAGGCACGAAGCGCACCAGCGGTAAAAGTTCGTCATACTCGAAGCCGTCCGGCCCGCGCGTCACCTTGATCAGCGTCTGCACGGCGTCCGACACCCCAACGGGCAACACCATGCTACCGCCAACCCGCAACTGTGCCAACAGGGGGCCGGGCGGATCCTCGGCGGCCGCGGTAACGATGATGCGGTCGAAGGGCGCCTGCTCGGGCAGGCCGCGGCTACCGTCGCCTGTGATCTGCGTGACGTTGGGCAGGCCCATCGCCTCGTGGATGGCGCGCGCCTTGGCCGCAAGCGCGCGATGCCGCTCGACCGTGTAGACCCGGCGCGCCAGCTTCGACAGGATCGCGGCCTGGTAGCCCGTGCCGGTCCCCACCTCGAGCACCTTATCGCGCGGCTGCACATCCAGCGCCTGCGTCATGCGCCCGACGATCGACGGCTGGCTGACGGTCTGGCCCGACGCGATCGGCAGCGGCACGTCCTCGTAGGCGCGCTCCGCGAAGGTCTCGGACACGAAGGCCGCCCGGTCGACCGATTCCATCGCTTCCAACACGCGCTTGTCCGACACCCCCCGAGTCCGGAGCGTCACGAGAAAGCGCATGGTCTGTTCTGGCGTCATGGCTCAGCCGGCATAGTCCGGGAAGGCGTCGCGCAACTGGCCGAGCGCGTCGCGGCAAGTCAGGTCGCAGCGCATCGGCGTGACCGAGATCCAGCCTTCCACATTCGCGCGGACATCGGTGCCGGGCGCGGTCTTTTCGCCCTGGGCCGAGCCCGAGATCCACAGGTACTTGCGCCCCGAAGGTGCGGTTTGCGGCGTGACGCCCATCCGCCCGTCGCCGCGATAGCCCTGCGCCACGGCGGCGACGCCGCGGACGTTGCGCGCCGCCACGGGCGGGAAATTGACGTTGTAGAAGAGCTTGTAGCTCTCGCCGCCCCAGGGCGCGGCCGCGACCAGCCGGCGGACCGTGTCGGCGCCGTGGTCGCGCGCGGCCTCGAACGGATCGTCCAGCTCGACGTTATGCGGCCCGTAGAACTGCGACAGCGCGATGCCGGGCACACCCTGCAGCGCGGCCTCCATCGCGGCGCCGATCGTGCCGGAGTAGATGGTGTTCTCGCCTGCGTTATTGCCCCGGTTCACACCCGAGAGCACGAGGTCGACCTCGCCCTCGACCAGCTCGCCCAGGCCCGCCAGGACGCAATCGGCCGGGCTGCCCTCCAGCGCAAAGCGCCGGGGCCCGATCTTCGAGATCATCGAGGGCTTCACGTAATTGATGCAATGCGCCACCCCCGACTGCTCGAAGGCGGGGGCGACGGTCCAAACCTCGCCGTCCTCGCCCGCGACTTCCTCGGCAATGGCCTGCAGGGTCATCAGGCCCGGCGCACCGATCCCGTCGTCATTGGTGATGAGTATCCGCATATCCGCTCCCGGGGTGATCTGCCCCCGCTTAAGGAAGGCGGCTCACTGCGTCCAGCGCGGCGGGCGCTTTTCCAGGAAGGCGGCCATGCCTTCGTCGGTATCGGGCTCCGCCAGGTTCGCGACCATGGCGTCGCGGGTCAGCGCATAGGCCTCGTCGAGCGGCCGCTCCAGCTGCGCATAGAAGGCGCCCTTGCCGATGCGGACGGCGGCGGCCAGCTTGGCGGCCACGGTCTCGGCCAGCTCGCGCGTCTCGGCCGCCAGCCGGTCCGCGGGGACGGCGCGGTTGACCAGTCCCGCCTCCACCGCCTCGGCGGCGCTCAGGAAGCCGCCGGTCGTCAGCATCTCCATCGCGCGCTTCCGCGGCACGTTGCGCGACAGCGCGACCATCGGGGTGGAGCAGAACAGCCCGATATTGACGCCGTTCACGCCGAACCGCGCATCATCGGCCGCGATGGCCATGTCGCAGGTGGCCACGAGCTGGCAGCCCGCGGCGGTGGCCAGCGCGTGCACCTCGGCGATCACCGGCTGCGGCAGGTCGCGAATGCGGGTCATGACGCCCGTGCAGCGGTCGAACAGGTCGGCGAAACTCGCTGCGCCGCCATCCGGCGCCTGCCGCATCGCCTGCATCTCGCGCAGGTTGTGCCCGGCACAGAAGGCGCGCCCCTTCGCGCGCAGGATCACCGCGCGGGCATCGCTCGCGGCAATGTCGTCCAGCGCCGCGGCAAGCGCGGCGAGCATCGCGTCCGAGAGCGAGTTCAGCGTGTCCGGATCGGCCAGCGTCAGCGTGGCGATCCCGGCTTCGTCGTGACGTTCCAGAATGTCGGGCATGGACGCATCTCCCCTGCTGCCGCAAGAAAGGTGCGCGGAATCGGGGGGATTGCAATGTCGAAGATCGAGACGCCACGGATGGACGCCGCCGCGCTGGAGGCGTTCCTGACCGAGCATTTCCCGCAGGTTCACGCCGATTTCACGGTCGAGCGCGTCGACCCGGTCGGCATCCGGGTGCGCCTGAAGGTGGCCGATCGCCACCTTCGGCCGGGCGGGACGATCTCGGGGCCGTCGATGTTCGCGCTGGCGGATGTGGCGATCTATCTCGCGATTTTGTCGCGCATCGGGCCGGTGGCGCTGGCGGTGACGACGAATTGCTCGATCGACTTCATGCGCAAACCCGAGGCGGGGGTGGACCTTATCTGCGACGCGCGGCTTCTGAAGCTGGGGCGCGTTCTGGCGGTGGGCGATTGCATCCTGCATTCCGAGGGGTCGGAGGCGGCGGTCGCGCGCGCCTCGCTCACCTATTCGATCCCGCCGCGCTGACGCCTCGGACCGGGCACCTCAGACCGGTCGACAGCGCAGGGCCGCGATCTGCGCGGCCGCGACGTCCTGGAACAGGATCAGGCCGTCATCGGTCGCGCCGGTCGAATTGGCCAGCGCTCCGCCGTCTTCGCCGATGGCGAGGCAGAAGGTCGGGTCGCGCTCGCCCATCGTCGCGGCATCGACGGTGCAGGCGACGGCGCCCTCGGCCGTCTCGGTGCATTGGACGATGGCGACCGCATCGACGGCCGCGGGATCATCCGCGACATGCCCCGCGGCCGGTGCGAGGGTGGGCAGGACGACGAGGGCGAGGGTCAGGGGCAAGCGTGTCATGGCGGGTTCTCCGGTGTTGCGAAGGTCCAACCCGCGTCCCGCCTGCCGGGTTCACCGCAAAAAAAAGTGGCCGGGCGCCTCGCGGCGGCCCGGCCCAGGGGGAAGAGTTCGGAAGATCAGGCGCGCCAGAAGGGCTTCCGCGCCTCGATCTGCGCCGCGCGCCGCGTGACGCCCAGATCGCTCAGCCGCGCGTCGTCGAGACCCGCCAGCACCGCGCGGGCGCGGGCCCGCTCGTCCCAGCGCAGCAGGACGGCGAAGCCTGCGCCGAGGAGCGCGCGGGGGCCGGTCAGGGGGCGGAGGGAAATCTGGCTATGGTCGAATGCGGGGGCTGCCATGGGACGATCCTTTCGAGGGCGAGACCTTCTGTCTTGTTTCGGTACAATCACCGGACTACGGTAACGATCCATAGATACAATCGGCCCAAGGCGCGTTCCAGAGATACATTGTCATGGATACAAGATCGGACCATCCCCTCTTCGCGATCCGCTTCGAGGACGATCCGCGCGCCAAATACGTGGTGCTGGAGGCGGCGATCCGGGCGGCGATCGCGCGGGGTGAGTTGGCGCCCGGCGATCGGCTACCGCCGGTGCGCGACCTGGCCTGGCGCATCGGCGTGACGCCGGGCACCGTCGCACGGGTCTACCGCGCCATGACACAGGGCGGCGTGCTCGACGCGGCGGTGGGCCGGGGCACCTTCGTCGCCGCCCCCGACCGCCCCGTCCGCGGCCTGGCCGAGATCGAGGTCGCGGGCACGGTCAACATGCGCACCTCCCAGGTCATGGATGTGGGCCAGGCTGCGCTGATCGCCGAGGTCATGGCCGATCTGGGCCCGAATCCCGATGGCTATGGCACCTACCCCGTACGGGACAGCGACCGGGGCCTGCGCGAGGCCCTGTCGCGCTGGCTCGACGACACGAATTGCCAGCCGATCGCCGCGGATGACATGGTGCTGACGCTGGGGGCGCAGCACGGGATGGTGGTGCTGTTCCAGGCCCTGCTGACCGGCCCTCGCCCGGTCGTGCTGACCGAGGCGCTGTGCTATCCGGGCTTCCGCCACGCCGCCGCGCTGGTCCATGCCGATCTGCGCGGCCTGCCCTATGACGCCGAGGGGGTACTGCCCGATGCGCTGGAGCGGGCGGCGGTGCAGACCGGGGCGCAGATATTCGCCACCTCGGCGGAGGCGCACAATCCTACGACCATCCGCACCAGCCCCGCCCGCCGCGCCGAAATCGTATCCCTCTGCGAGAGGTACAATATCCAGATCCTCGACGATGACTGCTTCGCCTGCGTGCCGGTCGCGCCGACCTATCGCGACCTCGCGCCGGACCGGACCTGGATGACGACATCGCTGTCCAAGACGATCAGCCCGGCGCTGCGCATGGGCATGATCGGCCCCGCGCGCGGACAGGCCGACCGCGTGGTCACCGCCTCGCAGCAGCAGTTCTTCGGCCTGCCCCGCCCGCAATGCGACCTGGTGCAGGCGCTGATCGAAACCGGCACCGCAAAGCGCATCCTCACCGACGTCATGCGGCTGCAGGCCGACCGCGTGGCGCGCACCCGCGCGGCGCTGGCCGGCTACGACCTGAGCGCGCGCGACGACCTGCCCTTCGCCTGGCTGCGCCTGCCCCGCGGCTGGCGCGCGTCGAGCTTCCTGCGCGCGGCCGAGGCCGAGAACGTGATGCTGAAGGCTGCCGACGAATTCGCCCTCGTCGACGGGCAGGCCCCGAACGCGGTGCGCATCGCGCTGAACGGCACGCTGAGCGACGCGCGATTCGACGCCGCGCTGTCCACGCTGGCCCGCCTGCTCGCCAACCCGCCGCAGGAACTGGATACCTGATCTGGGGTAAAATTACACCCCAAATGCAAACCACTGATTTACAATCGAAACCTGCGGCTGCGTGCCATTGACCCCGCCGCGGCAGCCTATATAAGCCGCTCGATCCGGGGCGCCTGCCCCACCGTCATTCACATTCGATAGGGCAAGGCATGAAAACCTTCACCATGACCCCCGACCAGATCGAAAAGAAGTGGATCCTGATCGACGCCGAAGGCATCGTTCTGGGCCGCCTCGCCTCGATCATCGCCACGCGCCTGCGCGGCAAGCACAAGCCCACCTTCACGCCGTCCATGGACATGGGCGACAACGTGATCGTCATCAACGCCGACAAGGTGCAGATCACCGGCCAGAAGCGCTTCAAGCCGAACTACTGGCACACCGGCCATCCCGGCGGCATCAAGTCGCGCACCACGCAGCAGATCCTCGAGGGCAAGCACCCCGAGCGCGTCGTGATGCAGGCCGTTAAGCGCATGCTGCCCGGCAACAAGCTGTCGCGCCAGCTGATGACCAACCTTCGCGTCTACGCCGCCGCCGACCATCCGCACGAGGCGCAGTCGCCCGAGGTGCTGGACGTCCGCGCGATGAACCCCAAGAACACCCGGAGCGCTTGATCATGGCCGAGCAACTGAACTCCCTCGAAGACCTCAAGGGCGCCGTCGACACCTCCGCCGCCGAAGGCGAGGTCCTCGTCGACACCGCCATCCCGCGCGAACCCGTCCGCGACGAGCTGGGCCGCTCCTACGCGACCGGCAAGCGCAAGGACGCGGTCGCCCGCGTCTGGATCAAGCCGGGCTCCGGCAAGGTCACGGTCAACGGCAAGGATATCAACGATTACTTCGCCCGCCCCGTGCTGCAGATGATCCTGAAGCAGCCCTTCGAGATCACCGACCGCGAAGGCCAGTTCGACGTCATGGCCACCGTCAAGGGCGGCGGCCTGTCGGGACAGGCGGGCGCCGTGAAGCACGGTGTGTCCAAGGCGCTGCAGCTCTACGAGCCCGAGCTTCGCGGCGCGCTGAAGGCCGCCGGCTTCCTGACCCGCGACAGCCGCGTGGTTGAGCGCAAGAAGTATGGCCGCGCCAAGGCCCGCAAGAGCTTCCAGTTCTCCAAGCGCTGATCGCTGGAGGCTTGGTTTCGGAAAGGCCCGCGCACCCCGCGCGGGCCTTTCTCGTTTCGGGCAGTCGCTATCCGGGCCCGGGGCCGCGAAGACATCCCCCGTGCGCGCCGGGCGGCGGGATCCGGACATGCCCGAAACGGGCGCCATCCGCCGAGATCGCGCCGCGGGCGACGCCGTGCTTGCCCCGGCGCCCGGTTTCCGCTGCCCTCCCCCCATGCGCGGAACCCTCTTCACACGCCTCGTCCTCTTCCTCGTCGCCTGCTGCGGCTGGGGCGTCCTGTTTTTCGGCGGCTGGATCGCTTGGCGCGGGCTCTTCCGCTTCGCCGCCGACCCGGTGCTGATGGGCACCGGCGGCGGGCTGGCGGTCGGCGGGTTGCTGGTCGTGGCGCTCAGCCTGGCGGCGCTGATCCAGCTGCGCACGGCCGCCACGGTGCAGGCCATCCTCGAACGGCTGGAGCGGATGGATGCGCCGCGGCGACCCGCGCGCGCCCTCGGCCCCACCCTTTCGGCCCGACGCGACCCGTGACGCGCGGGCGGCGCTTGCAAGCCCCGCGGCTTTGGTCTTTCGTGGCCCGAACTTCGCCGGGGGCGCCCTTTGGATCAGGACACGAAACGCGGGCTGACGCTGATCGCGCCGCCCTTCCTCTACGCGATCGCGCTTCTGGCCGGGCCGCTGGCCGCGATCCTGCTCTTCAGCTTCTGGACGCAGGACTACCTGACCATCGACCGCACGCTGACGCTGAGCAATTACCGCGAGGCGCTGGTCGATCCGATCTATCGCACGATCATGTTCCGCTCGCTCTGGATCAGCGGCGCGGTGACGCTGATCACAGTGATCCTGGCCTTTCCGGTCGCCTATTTCGTCAGCTTCCACGTCCGGCCCGACGCCAAATCGCTCTGGCTGTTCCTGATCACCATCCCGTTCTGGACCAGCTACCTTCTGCGGATCTTCCTGTGGAAGGTGATCCTCGGTTATAACGGCGTGCTCAATTCCTCGCTGACCGGCCTCGGGCTGATCGACGAGCCGCTGACCTTCATCCTCTACAACGCCAATGCCGTGATCATCACGCTCAGCCACGCCTTCGCACCCTTCGCGATCCTGCCGATCTTCGTCGCGCTGGAAAAGATCGACCGCTCCCTGCTCGAGGCCTCGCGCGATCTGGGCGAGACGGCGATCACCACCTTCTTCCGCGTGACCCTGCCGCTGGCCGCGCCCGGCGTGGTCGCGGCGCTGCTGATCGTCTTCATCCCGACCGTGGGCGACTACGTCACGCCCGCGCAGGTGGGCGGGCCGGGCGGGCTGATGATCGCCAACATGATCCAGACGCAGTTCCTGGGCCTCAACAACGCGCCGATGGGCGCCACGCTGGCGGTGATCGCGATGGCGCTGGTGACCCTGATCGCGCTGGCTACGGTCTGGCTGGCGCGGCGGCTGGCCGGGGGCCGCGCCTGATGCTGCGGGCCTATGTCTACGGCTTCCTCGCGTTCCTCTACGCGCCGATCCTGCTCCTGCCGCTCTTCGCCTTCAACGACGGCACGGTCATCGCCTTCCCGCTGGACGGCTTCACGCTGCGCTGGTTCGCCGAGCTTCGCACCAATGCCGAGCTGCACAACGCGCTCTTCAACTCGCTCTGGGTGGCGGCCGTCGCCGCGGCTCTCGCGGTGCTGCTGGGGCTGGCGGCGGCGCGGGCGAATGTGCGCTACCGCTTCCCCGGCAAGACACCGGCGCTGGGGCTGATCATGCTCCCGCTCGTCCTGCCCGAGATCATCGTGGCGACGTCGCTCCTGGTGGTCGCGGTCCGCTTCTTCGGCTGGGACCTGTCGCTCTGGACGGTCGTGGCGGCGCATGTGCTGATCTGCACGCCCTTCGCCATCGCGATCCTGAACGCCAGCTTCCAGGCGCTCGACCCGGCGCTGGAGGAGGCGGCCGTGGACCTCGGATGCTCGCGCTTCGAGACCTTCCGCCTGATCACCCTGCCGCTGGTGATGCCCGGCATCGTCGCGGCCCTGCTGATCAGCTTCACCATTTCGCTCGACGAGTTCATCATCGCCTTCTTCCTGACCGGGTCCGAGCCCACCCTGCCCGTCTACATCTGGTCGCTGCTGCGCTTTCCGCGGCAAATCCCGGTGGTGATGGCGCTGGGCACGATCCTGGTCATCATCTCGATCCTGATCCTGACGCTGGCCGAGTGGAACCGCCGCCGCGGTCTCGCCCGGGCGGGCGTCAAGGACAGCGGAGGGTTCCTGTGACAGATCCCCTGATCCGCCTGCGCGGCATCCAGAAGCACTATGGCGACTACCACGCGCTGCGCGGCATCGATCTCGATATCGGGCGCGGGGAGTTCTTCTCGCTGCTGGGGCCGTCGGGCTGCGGCAAGACCACGCTGCTGCGGGTCATTGCCGGCTTCGAGGACGTGACCGAGGGCACGGTGGCCATCGGCGGCAGCGACATGACGCGCCTTTCGCCCAACAAGCGCCCGACCAACATGGTGTTTCAGTCCTACGCCATCTTCCCGCATCTGAGCGTGGCGCAGAACGTGGCCTTCGGGTTGCGGAAGCGGTCCGATCTGAACAACGAGGCGCGCGAGACGCTGGTCGAGGATGCGCTCGACATGGTCGGGCTCGACGGCTATGGCGCGCGCGCGGCGCATGCGCTGTCGGGCGGACAGCGGCAGCGCGTGGCGCTGGCCCGCGCGCTGATCCTCCGGCCCAAGGTCCTCCTGCTGGACGAGCCGCTCAGCGCCCTCGACAAGAAGATGCGCGAGCAGATGCAGGTCGAGCTGATCCGCCTGCAGCGCCATGTCGGCATCACCTTCATCCTCGTCACCCATGACCAGGAAGAGGCGCTGGTCATGTCGGACCGCATCGCCGTCATGTTCGAGGGCGAGATCGCGCAGCTGGCCGAGGCGGAAGCGCTCTATCGCCGGCCCATCGACCGCCGCGTGGCCGAGTTCATCGGCGTGATGAACTTCCTGCCCGCCCGGGCCAATGGCGACACGGTCGAGGTCGCGGGGCTGGGCCGGATGGCGCTGTCGGAGCTGCAATCGCAGGCCACGACGCATGGCGACCCGGTCGCGGGTTTCCGCCCCGAGACGGCGACGCTGCTCTTCGACGGGCAGTCGCATGACGGCCGCGTGGCCGAGGGCGCCATTGCCGAGGTCGTCTATTACGGCGACATGACCTATTACGACGTGACGCTGGACGGGGCGGATCGCCCGGTGCGCATCTCGATGCGCAACGTGTTCGGCCGTCCCGTGCTGGAGATCGGCGCGCGGGCCCGCGTCGCCTGGTCCCCCGGCGCGGTCACCCTCTTCCGCTAGACGAAAGGTCCCCATGCGCCGTATCGCCCTCGCTCTCGTACTGACGCTCCTGCCGGCCCTGGCCGCGGCGCAGACGCTCTACGTGAAGCCCAGCGACGCGGGCTATCTGAACCTGCGCGCCGGGCCGGGCACGATGCACGCGGTCCTCCTCCGCATGCCCGTGGGCCAGCGCGTCGCCGTGTTGGAGGAGCTCGGCCGATGGGCCCGCGTGCGCCTTCCTTCGGGCGAGGAAGGCTGGGCCTCGGTCGAATTGCTGGAACAGGGGGACCGGCCCGCGGGCGACGTGATGTTCGTCGACGTGACCGGGGTTGGGTTCCTGAACCTGCGCGCGGGTCCCGGCACCCGTTTCGACATCATCCGCCGCATGCAGCCCGGCGACAGCGTGGCCACGCTGGAGACGCGCGGCGACTGGCTGCGCGTGCGCCATGCCTCGGGCGACACGGGCTGGGCGCATGGCGATTACCTGACGCGCTAGGCGCGGCCTAGAGCTCGACGATCTTCACGTCGTGGCCCTGGCAGGCCAGCGCGATCTCCCCCTCGCAGAGCCGCAGCGCGTCGCGGCCGAACACCTCGCCCCGCCAGCCGCTGCGCCAGTCGCCCTCGCGCGTGCCCGACGCGATGTCGTCGAGATCGGAGGCCGTCGCGATCAGTTTCTGGGCGACGCCCGCCCGCTCGGCCTTGGCCTTCAGCAACACTCGTAACAGGTCGGCCAGCGCGCCATTGATCTGGTCGCGCGCCTTCTGGCGCGGCGGCTCGGGCAGGCGTTCTTTCGGAACCTCCAGCCCCTGCGCGACCGCGTGCAGGATCCCCTCGGCGATCGACCCCTTCCGCGCCTCCCGCAGAAGCAGCCGGGCCTTGCCCAGCTCGCCGATATCCCGGGGCTTCATCGCGGTCAGCTCCAGCAGGGCATCGTCCTTGAAGACGCGCGTGCGCGGGATGTTGTGGGCCTGCGCGTATTCCTCGCGGAAGGCGGCCAGTTCGCGCGCGATCGCCAGGTAGCGCGGGCTGGGATTTCGGGTCTTCAGCCGCTTGTAGGCCTCGCGCGGCTCGGTCCGGTAGGTCGCCGGATCGCGCAGCACGTCCATCTCCTCCTCGACCCAGGCGGTGCGGTCGGTCCGCTCCAGCTCGGTGGCGAGATGTTCGTAGATCACGCGCAGATGCGTCACGTCGGCCAGCGCATATTTCTTCTGCGCGTCCGAAAGCGGCCGGCGCGACCAGTCGGTGAAGCGCGAGGACTTGTCGACCTGGCCCTTGGCGACCTTCCGGACCAGCGTCTCGTAGCCCACCTGCTCGCCGAAGCCGCAGACCATCGCGGCCACCTGCGTGTCGAAAAGCGGCGCGGGGATCGTGTCGCCCTCGATGGCGAAGATCTCGAGATCCTGGCGGGCGGCGTGGAAGACCTTCACCACGCCCGGGTCGCGGAAGAGATCGTAGAGCGGCCCGAGATCGAGCCCTTCGGCCAGCGGATCGACCAGCACGGCATCCGTCTCGCCATCGCCGGGAAAGGCCAGCTGGACGAGGCAGAGCTTCGAATAATAGGTCCGTTCGCGCAGGAATTCGGTATCGACGGTCACGTAGGGCGCACGGGCAGCGATTTCGCAGAAGGCAGCCAGCGCGGCGGTATCGGTCAGCGTCGTGATCTGGGAGTCGGGAATGGTGTCCACCCTTTTCGGCTTTGGCCCGGTCTAGGTCATTCCGTCGGGCGGGGGAAGGTCGATGCGGGTCCGGTCGCCCGAGGCGAAGCGGCGCAGGACCGCCGGGTAGAGGCGATGCTCCTGCTGCAGCACGCGCGCGGCCAGGCGCTCGGGCGTGTCGTCCGGCCGGACGGGGACGCGGGCTTGGCCGAGGATCGGCCCGTCATCCAGCGCGGCGGTCACCTCGTGGACGGTGCAGCCGGCCTCCCGGTCGCCCGCCGCCAGCGCGCGGGCATGGGTGTCGAGGCCGCGGTATTTCGGCAGGAGCGAGGGATGGATGTTCAGCATACGGCCCTGCCAGCGCGCGACGAAGGGCGCGGTCAGGACGCGCATGAACCCCGCGAGCGCTAGGATATCGGGGGCGGCGGCTTCGAGCTTTTCCTGCAGCGCCGCCTCGAACCCGGCCCGATCGGCGAAGCCGCGATGATCCACGGCGGCAGTCGGGATCCCCAGCGCGGCGGCCCGCGCCAACCCCGCCGCACCCGGGTCGTTGGACGCGACCAGCACGGGACGCGCGGGGTGATCGCCGGTCATGCACTCGACAAGCCGCAGCATGTTCGAGCCGCCGCCCGAGATCAGGATGGCCACGCGTTTCACCAGCGCAGCTCGCCCTCGTAGCGCACGCCCGCGCCCGCCGTGACGGTGCCGATGCGCGACACGCGCTCGCCCGCCTGCGCCAGCCCCGCCGCCAGTGCGTCGGCGCGCTCCGCGGCACAGATCACGACCATGCCGATCCCGCAATTGAAGGTCTTGAGCATCTCGGAGGTCGCCACGCCGCCCGCGCTCGCCAGCCAGCCGAAGACGGGATCGGGCGTCCAGCTGCCGAGCGCGATCGTCGCGCCCAGACCGTCGGGCAGCACGCGGGGCAGGTTCTCGGTCAGGCCGCCGCCGGTGATATGCGCCAGCGCGTGCACGCCGCCCGCCCGGATCGCGTCCAGCACCGGCCGCACGTAGAGCCGCGTGGGCGCGAGCAGCGCCGCGCCCAGCGCGCCGTCGACGAAGGGCGCCGGGTCCTGCCAGCCGAGCCCCGCATGTTCGGCCACGCGCCGCACCAGGCTGAAGCCGTTGGAATGCACGCCGTCCGAGGCGAGGCCCAGCAGCACGTCGCCCTCGGCGACGCCATCCGGAAGCGCCGCGCCCCGTTCCATCGCGCCCACCGCGAAGCCCGCAAGGTCGAAATCGCCCTTCGCGTACATGCCCGGCATCTCCGCCGTCTCGCCGCCGATCAGCGCGCAGCCGGACGCGGTGCAGCCCGCGGCGATGCCCTCGATCACCCGTGCGGCGTCCTCGGTCTCCAGCTTGCCGGTGGCGAAATAGTCGAGGAAGAACAACGGCTCCGCGCCTTGGCAGACGAGGTCGTTGACGCACATCGCGACCAGATCGATGCCCACGCCGTCGACCTGCCCCGTATCGATGGCCAGCCGCAGCTTGGTGCCCACGCCATCTGTGGCCGCGACCAGAACGGGATCCGCGAAGCCCGCGGCCTTCAGATCGAACAGCGCGCCGAACCCGCCGAGGCCCGCCATCGTGCCCGGTCGTTCCGTCGCGCGGGCGGCGGGCTTGATGCGGTCCACCAGCGCGTTGCCCGCGTCGATATCCACGCCCGCTTGGGCGTAGGTCAGGCCGGTCTTCTCGTCGCTCATGACGCTCCCCCGTGGCTTCTGCGCGACCTAGCAGGCGGGCCACGGCGCGACAATCGCCCGCGCGCGCCGTCGCGTGACGCGGCGCATGCGGCCCACCCGGTCTTGACCGGCGGGGCCCGTCTGGTACCGCTGGCGGCGGGGGCCTGTAGCTCAATTGGTTAGAGCAGAGCGCTCATAACGCTTTGGTTGCAGGTTCGAGTCCTGCCGGGCCTACCATCGCCCCTAGCGCGGGATCACGATCTCGGCCTTCAGCCCGCCCATCTCGGACTGGCCCAGCCGCAGGGTCCCGCCATGCGCGCGCGCCACGTCACGCACGATGCTGAGGCCTAGCCCGACATTGCCCCGCGTGTTGCTGCGCGCGCCGTCCAGGCGGGCGAAGGGCCGCACCGCATCGGCGCGCTCGGCCTCCGGGATGCCGGGGCCGTCATCCTCCACCGCGATGACCAGCGCCGCGTCGCTGCCGCTGACCCGCACCCGCGCCCGCTCGCCGTAGCTGAGCGCGTTGTTGACGAGATTGGCGACCGCGCGTTTGAGCCCCTCGCGATAGAGCGGGACCTCCAGCGATCGGCCCTCGACCGGAACCCCGCGGCCCGGGGCGGCCATCTCGACCGCCTCGCGCACGACCGCGAGCGCATCGGCGGCCGCGCGCGTCTCGGTCGCCTCGTCGCGCGCGAAATCGAGGAAGGTGTCGATGATCCGCTCCATCGCCTCGACGTCGCGGGCCAGGGCGGCGGCCTCCTCGCCCTCCATCATCGACAGTTCCAGCTTCATCCGCGTGAGCGGCGTGCGCAGGTCATGGCTGACGCCCGACAGAAGCAGCGTCCGCTGCTCGATATGCCGTTCGATCCGCGCCCGCATCGCCAGGAAGGCGGTGCCCGCCGCCCGCACCTCGGTCGCGCCCGAGGGCCAGTATTCGGCGGGCTGACCGCGTCCGAACGCCTCCGCTGCGCGCGCCAGCCGGCGGATCGGGCGGATCTGGCCGCGCATGAACAGGAAGCTGATCAGCGTCATCAGAAGCGCCACGCCCGCCATCAGGACGAGAAGCTGGTGCGGGTTCGAGGCCGAGACGTTCGAGCGCGCGAACCGCATTCCGGTCCCGTCGGCGAAGCCCAGCGCGACCGTCTTGCGCATGGCCACCGTGTCCACGGCGACGAGATCGGGGAAGATCTGCTGCAGCCGCTCGCGCATCGCCCGCGCCGAGAGGTCCCAGATCCGGATCCGGCTTTCCGCCGGCGGCGCGGTCAGCGAGATGCCCAGGGGGACGGCCAGATCCGCGCGGTCGCGCACCAGCGCGATCTCACGCGCCATGTTGGTCGTCATCTGGACGGTGACGTCCTCGTAATGGCGTTGCAGGAACATCACCGCGACCGCTAGGTTCAGCGTCACGATCGGGACGATGAGGATCAGCGCCGCGCGGGCGTAGAAGCTGCGCGGCAGCCAGCGGCGCGACAGGCTGCGCCGCGTGGGGCCCGACGAGGTGGCGGAGGAACCGGACATGGGCGAGACCTATCCCGCGCCGGGGCCGGACGGAAGCGGCCTGCGCGCCGTACTGGCGCCGAATCCCTCGCCGATGACGCAGGCGGGCACGAATAGTTGGATCCTGGGCCAGCGGGACGTGGCCGTGATCGACCCCGGCCCGGCCGATCCCGCGCATTTGGCGGCGCTGTTGCGCGCGGTGGACGACCGCCCGCTGACGGCGATCCTCGTGACGCATTCGCACCTGGATCATTCGCCCGCCGCGCGCCCGCTGGCCGAGGCGACGGGCGCCCCTGTCCTGGCCTTCGGGCCGTCCGAGGCAGGGCGCACGCCGGCCATGGCCGCCCTCAGGGGCGTCGCCGGTGGCGAAGGCGTCGATCCCGACTTCCGCCCGGATCGCGCCCTGTCCGATGGCGAGGAGATCGCGGGCGCGGGCTGGTCGCTGCGCGCCCATTGGACGCCGGGCCACATGGCGAACCACATGGCCTTCGAATGGATCGAGGCCGAAACCGTCTTCACCGGGGACACGGTGATGGGCTGGGCATCGACCCTGATCTCGCCGCCGGACGGCGATCTGGGGCAATTCATGGAGAGCCTCGACCGGCTCGCCGGGCTCGGGGCGCGCCGCTTCCTTCCGGGCCACGGCGCCGCGGTGGATGACCCCGCCGCGCGCTGCCGCGACCTGCGCCGTCACCGTGAGGCGCGGAGCCGCGCGCTTCTGGCCGCGATGGACCGCCCGGTGACGATCCCCGCGCTTGTCGCCCGCGTCTACGCCGACACGCCGCCTGCGCTGCACCCCGCCGCCGCGCGCAACGTGCTGGCCCATCTGATCGAGCTCGCCCGGTCCGGCCATGTCGCCGCCACGCCCGGCCTCGCGCCCGACGCGACGTGGCGACGGCTCTAAAATCTGCGCCCGCCCCCTTGCGCGACGCGCCCGCCTTGGCTAATCCCCGCCTCGGTGTTCCGGCGTAGCTCAGCGGTAGAGCAGTTGACTGTTAATCAATTGGTCGTAGGTTCGATCCCTACCGCCGGAGCCACCTCAAATCCCTGATTGGACAGGGCCTCGACCGGGCGTCTTCTGCCGGCCCCGGCGGGCTGACCGTTCACCTCTCCAGCGATCAAACCGCGATGGCCGATCGTCCCGGGACGGGGTCCGGCGCGCCCGAAACCGCTTGTCAGCATCTGCGGCCGGGGCTAATCAGGCCGGTGACGTCGGCCCTCTCGACCGTACGCCGCGGCGTCGCGACGGGGTCGGCTGCGCGGGTATGGTGAAAAGGTATCACGCGAGCTTCCCAAGCTTAAGTTACGGGTTCGATTCCCGTTACCCGCTCCACCCCGTTTCTCGCGCCGGACGCTTGCCGGACCGCGCCGCCGGTTTAGCTCCGCAGCCATGAAACAGATCCTGCTTCCCCTCCTCCTGATCGCTGCGCCGCTTCCGGCCGCGGCGCAGGCCTATTCCGAATTCCTCGTCGTGCGCTGCAACGCCAAGACCGGCGGCAGCAGCTTCACCACCAGCCTCGAGGTCCATTTCCCCGGCCGTGACGAGATCGTCCATGTCGTGGGCGAAGAGGGCCTCACCGACGAGATCGCCTATGACGGCCCGCAGGCGGTCGCCTGGGTCCGGTCGCTCTATCCCGAGCAGACCGCCGGCGCCGAGGCCTATTACGACAATGCCTGCGGCTACGAGCAGGGGCAGGACGACGATTGAGCGACCCGCCCTTTCTGACCCCGCTTACCGGTGAGGCGCTGCGGGCCGCCGGCGTGCCCGCGCCTTTCGCCTTCGGCCAGGCCGACCGCGTGCGGTTTCGCGAGCTCGACGTGCTCGATCACGTGAACAACGCGGCGTATCTGACGTGGTTCGAAAGCTTTCGCATCGCCTACATGCGCGCCTACGGCATCAGCAGCGGTCCGCAGGCGGGCGAACGGCCGGTGCTGGTCCTGAAATCGGTGGGCGTCGATTATCACGCGCCGCTCTATCTCGACGACGTCTATGTCGTGGCGGGCCGGACGCGCGCCTTCCGCAACACCTCCTGGACGATGGAATACGGCGTCTTCCGGGACGGGGCGCACTGCGCCTCGGGACATGCGGTGATCGTGCTGGTGGAGCCCGACTTCGTCACCCGGAAGCGGCTTCCGGCGCATTACATCGAGGCGTTTCGGGACCGGGACGGCGCAGAATTTGAAGGCTAGAGCAACGACATTTCAATTGCTTGCGCGGTGATCTTCATCCGCGCCAGCCCAGCAACCGATCGAGCAGCGCGCGGGTCGAGGCATCCTTGCCGGACGCGTCCGCCCCCTCGACCAGCGGCCCGAGCGACGTGGCGAGCTCCTTGCCCAGCTCCACCCCCCATTGATCGAAGCTGTTGATGCCCAGCATGACCCCTTCGACGAAGACGCGGTGCTCGTAGAGCGCGACGATGCCGCCCAGAACCGCCGGCGTGAGCTTGGGATAGACCAGCGTCGTCGACGGACGGTTGCCTTCGAAGACGCGGTGCGCGGCCTGGCGCTCCAGCTCGGCGCCGTCGAATTTGCCTGCGATCTTCGCCTTCGCCTCGGCTAGGTCGCGCCCCTTCAGAAGCGCCTCGGACTGGGCCAGGCAATTGGCCATCAGCAGGCGTTGATGATGGTCGAGTTCCGGCTCGTGCCCCTCGGCGGCGACCATGAACTCGCAGGGCACGGGCGTCCGGCCCTGGTGGATCAGCTGGTAGAAGGCGTGCTGCCCGTTCGTGCCCGGCTCGCCCCAGACGACCGGACCCGCGGGGCCGGGCAGCGTCTCGCCCGCCATCGTGACGCCCTTGCCGTTGCTCTCCATCTCGAGCTGCTGGAGATAGGCGGGCAAGCGCGCGAGCCGATTGTCATACGGCAGCACGGCGCGGGTGGGCAGGCCGCAAACCTGGTGGTGCCAGATGCCGACCAGGGCCAGCAGGGCGGGCATGTTGCGGTCCAGCGGGGCCTCGCGGAAATGCGTGTCCATCTCGCGCGCGCCGCGCAGGAAGGCGTCGAAATCGCCCGGCCCGATCGCGATCATCAGCGACAGCCCGATCGGCCCCCACATCGAGTAGCGCCCGCCGACCCAATCCTCGAACCCGAAGACGCGCGACGGGTCGATCCCGAATTCCGAGGTCTTCTCCACCGCCGAGGACAGCGCTGCGAATTGCGCCGCCGGGTCGTCCACCGCGCCGGCCATCCAGTCGCGCGCCGTCTGCGCGTTGGTCATCGTCTCGATGGTGGTGAAGGTCTTGGAGGCGACGATCACGAGGGTCGTGCCGGGATCGAGCGACTTGGCGGTCTCGGCCCAGTCGGCGCCGTCGACATTCGACACGAAATGGCAGCGTGGCCCGTCATGGTACGGCGCGAGCGCCAGCGTCGCCATGGCGGGGCCGAGATCGGATCCGCCGATGCCGATATTGACGACATCCGTGATGCGCCCGCCCTGCCCCGCGAAAGCGCCTGATCGGACATCCTGCGCAAAGCCGCGCATCCGCTCCAGCGTGTCGCGCACGCCGGGCATCACGTCCTGCCCGTCGACCATGACCGGCGCCTCGCCGCGCAGGGCGGTGTGCAGGACGGCGCGGCCCTCGGTCTCGTTGATCGGCGCACCGGTGAGCATCGCGTCGCGGCGCGCGGGCACGGTTTCCGCCATCGAAACGAGTGTTTCCAACGCGTTTACAGTCAGCGCCGTCTTAGACGCATCGAACAGGAACGGGCCGATTTCGAGCCGCAGACAGGCGTTTCGCTTGTCGTCCTTCAACAACTCGCCGATCCGCGCGCCGCGATGGGCCTTCAGCGTCTCGATGCCGGTCCAGAACTCCATGATGCTCTCCTTCAGGGGGCCCAATGGACGGTCGCGTCGCGCAGGAAGGCCGCGATCGGCGCCGTCAGCGGATCGCGTTTCCGGGCCCGCTCCAACGCCTCGCGCTTCGCATCGCCCATGATCAGGACATGCGTCTCCATCGCGCCGGCCAGAACGCGCCGCGTCAGCGTCACGCGCGGCTCGCCCGCGCCCTCGGCCCGCATCGCCATCAGGATCGGCGCATCGTCGGCCATGGCGTCCGCCAGACGGTCGGCGCCGGGAAAGAGGCTGGCGGTGTGCATGTCCTCGCCCATGCCGAGAAGCAGAAGCGAGATCGGAAGCTCGGCCTCGAAGGCGGGGGCGAGATCGGGGATGCCCGCTTCGGGCGTTTCGGCGTCGTTGACCAGCGGCACGTGGACGGCCGCCGCCGCGCGGTCGGTCAGGAGCGTGCGCTTCAGGAGCGCGGTGTTCGAGCGCGCGTGATCCTCGGGGACCCACCGTTCGTCGTTGAGGAAGACATGCACGCGGCCCCAATCCAGATCGACACCCGAGAGCGTCGAGAAAGTCTCGCCCGGCGAGCTGCCGCCGGGAACGCAGAAGCTGGCCCGCTCGTGCACCAGCAGGCAGTTCTTCAGCGCCGAAGCCAGCTCGTCGGCCAGCCCCATCGCCAGCATCTCGCGGTCGGGATAGGTCTTGAGTTCCATCGCAGCCCCCCTTCTCAGATATCCAGGTCGCGCCACCGCCGATTGTCGCGATGCATCAGCATCAGCGCCTCTTCCGGTCCCGAGGTCCCGGGCGCGTAGCCATGCGGGCGGTCGCGCTTCTCGGTCCAGGCCTCGATGATCGGATCGGTCCAGGCCCAGGCGGCCTCGACCTCGTCACCGCGCATGAACAGCGTCTGGTTGCCCCGGATCACGTCCATGATCAGGCGCTCGTAAGCGTCGGGGATTTCGTCGCCCCCGTCCAGCGCATCCGCGAAGGTCATGTCCAGCGGCACGTTGATCAGCCGCATCCCGCCCGGCCCCGGCTCCTTGATGGTGACTGACATGTCGATCCCCTCGTCGGGCTGCAGCCGGATCGTGAGGGCATTGGCCTGGCTTCCGTTGTCGCGCTCGAAGATCGAATGCGGCGTCTCCTTGAACTGGATGACGATCTCGCTGACGCGCCGCGACATGCGCTTGCCGGTGCGCAGGTAGAAGGGCGTGTGCTTCCAGCGCCAGTTCGAGATGCCGACCTTCAGCGCGATGAAGCTCTCGGTCAGGCTGTCCTCGTTCTCGGCCTCCTCGCGGTAGGAGGGATGGCCGTCGCCTTCCTTGTACTGCCCGCGCACGACGTCGCTGAGCGGCAGGGGGTCGAGCGCGCGGATCACCTTCAGCTTCTCGTCGCGCAGCATATCGGCGTCGTAGCGGTTCGGCGGCTCCATCGCCGTCAGGCACAGAAGCTGCATCAGGTGGTTCTGCACCATGTCCCGCATCGCGCCGGACTTGTCGTAATAGCTGCCCCGCCCGGCGACACCGACCGTCTCGGCGACGGTGATCTGCACGTGGTCGATATAGCGCTCGTTCCAGAGCGGCTCGAACAGCACGTTGGCGAAGCGGACCGCCATCAGGTTCTGCACCGTCTCCTTCCCGAGGAAGTGGTCGATGCGATAGATCTGGTGCTCGTCGAAACTGGCCGCGAGCTCCGCGTTCAGCTTCCGCGCGGTCTCCAGATCGGTCCCGAAGGGCTTCTCGACCACGAGGCGTGAATTCTCGCAGGCGATGCCGTGCTCGCGCAGCTTTTTGGCCAGCGGGCCGAAGATCCCGGGCGCGACCGAGAAATAGAACGCCTTGCAGACCTCGTCGCGCACGCTGTCATGCAGCTCCTTCCAGCCTGCATCGCCCATCGCATCGACGGCGATATAGCTGCAGCGCTCGCAGAAGGCGTCGATCACCTCGGGCTTGCGCTTGGGCTTGGAGACGAACTCCGCGATCGCCTCGCGCACTTCCTTGCGGAAGGCCTCGTCGTCGAGCTCGGAGCGCGCGGCGCCGATGACGCGCGCGCCCTCGGGCATCTGGCCGGCGAGGAAGCGGCGGTAGAGCGAGGGAATGATCTTGCGCTTCGCGAGGTCGCCCGTGGCGCCGAAAAGGATCAGATCGAAATCGTCGACGGGAATCGTGCGGGAGACCATTGGTCGCTCCTGTTATCGCTAACGGGCCCTCGCTAGCCGCGCATTCGGGCCGTGTCTAGCACTCGTGGGGAGGCGGTCCGCAACCCCCTCCGGCCGGCTGACCTGCCCGCCCCCGACGGCGGCCTTCACGCCGGTCGTGCCGGGGAAGCTGGTGGGCAGCCCGCGCAGCACCCGCGCGGCCAGGAAGGCGAAGGCCTGGGCCTCCAGCATGTCGCCGTCGAGGCCGACCGCCTCGACCGGGGCGACATCGCAGGGCAGCTCCGCAAGCGCCGCCATGATCGCCGGGTTGCGCCGCCCGCCGCCGGTGACCAGCAGGCGTGCGGGCATGGCCGGGCATTGGTCCAGCGCGTGGCGGACCGTGGCCGCGATCACGGCGACCCAGGTCGCGGCGGCGTGGCTGGGCAGCAGCGCGTCAATCTCGGCGCCCGCGGCTCTCCAGGCGTCGCGGTCGAGCGATTTGGGCGGAACGCGGAAGAAATAGGGGTGACGCAGGAAGGCGGCGACGAGATCCGCGCGCGCTTCGCCCTCGCGGGCCAGGGCCCCGTCGCGGTCGAAGGGCTGGCCCAGCCAGTCCAGGCACAGATCGTCGATCGGCGCGTTGGCGGGCCCGGTATCGAAAGCCAGGAGCGCGCCGTCCTCCTCCATCGGTTTCGCGGTATCGACCCAGGTCAGGTTGCCGACGCCGCCGAGATTGAGGAAGGCCAGCGGCACGTCGGCCCCGACATGGCGCGCGCAGGCGTGGTGGAAGGCCGGCGCGAGCGGCGCGCCCTCGCCGCCGAGCTGCACGTCCGCGCCGCGGAAATCCCAGACCACCGGCGCGCCCAGCACTTCGGCCAGCACCCCGCCATCGCCCGCCTGGTGGGTGCGCCGGTTCGCGGGATCATGCGCCAGCGTCTGGCCGTGGAAGCCCACAAGCTCGGGCGTCTCGAAGCGCGACAGCAGTCGGGCATGGGCCGTTTCGACCACCTCGGCGGCCGCCGCGACGGGCGCGTCGCCCGGCCAGGCGCCCAGCGCGGCGCGGATCGTGGCGCGCTCGTCCGCGTCGTAGGCCCGGTAATCGGAGGCCCCGAACCGGTCGATACTCTCGCCGTCGGTCCACAGCTCCGCCGCGTCCACCCCGTCGAGGGACGTGCCCGACATCGCGCCTAGCACTCGGATCGGCTGCATCTCCCTTCCCCTCGCCTGCCGCCCGCGCTAAGCGGAACGACACCAGAAATGCACCGGAAGCCCCATGACCTACCACCCCAAATCAGACTTCCTCGCCGCGATCTCGGAACGCGGCTTCGTGGCGGACTGCACGGATCTGGAAGGCCTGGACGACCGCTTCCGCAGCCAGGTGGTGACCGGCTATATCGGCTTCGACCTGACGGCGACCTCGCTGCATATCGGGAACCTCGTCCAGATCATGTTGCTGCGCTGGATGCAGAAGACCGGGCACCGCCCGATCACGCTGATGGGCGGCGGCACGACGAAGGTCGGGGACCCGTCCGGCAAGGACGAGATGCGCAAGATCCTCTCGGTCGAACAGATCGAGGCCAACGCGGCCGGCATCCGGCAGGTCTTCTCGCGCTACATCTCCTACGGGGACGGACCGACCGACAGCCCGCTGGTGAACAATGCCGAATGGCTGGACCGGCTGGGCTACATCGATTTCCTGCGCGACATCGGCAAGCATTTCACGATCAACCGCCTTCTCGCCTTCGACAGCGTGAAGTCGCGCCTCGACCGAGAACAGGCGCTGTCCTTCATCGAATTCAACTACATGCTGCTGCAGGCCTACGACTTCCTCGAACTCTATCGCCGCCACGGCTGCATCCTGCAGATGGGCGGGTCGGACCAGTGGGGCAACATCGTCTCGGGGGCCGACCTGATCCGCCGCGTCGAGGGGGTTCAGGCCTTCGGCCTGACGACGCCGCTGGTGACCCGGTCCGACGGCAAGAAGATGGGCAAATCCGCCGAGGGGGCCGTCTGGCTGAACGAGGACATGATGACCGCCTATGCCTTCTGGCAGTGGTGGCGGAACGTGGACGATGCCGATGTCACCAAGTTCCTGAAGATGTTCACCGAGCTGCCCATCGATGAATGCCAACGGCTGGGCGCGCTGCGGGGGTCCGAGATCAACGACGCCAAGATCGTGCTGGCCAACGAGGTGACGACCCTGCTGCACGGGCCCGCCGTCGCCGAGGCCGCCGAGGCGACCGCGCGCGAGACCTTCGAGAAGGGCGGCGCGGGTGCGGACCTGCCCACGGTGACGCTTCTCGACGACGAGGTGAAGAACGGCATTTCGATCGTCCAGCTGATCCTGCGCGCGGGGCTCGCGAAATCCGGCAAGGAAGCCAAGCGGCTGATCGCCGAGGGCGGGGCCCGCATGAACGACGAGCCGCTGGAGGATGCGGGCCTGATCCTCGATGCCGGCGCGCTGGCCGTGCCGATGAAGCTCTCGGCGGGGCGCAAGCGCCACGCGCTGGTGAAACTGGAAAATTGATGGGAACCTGCGGGCGGCCAGCCCCGTTGTTAAACTGACCACAAATCTGTAACCGCACATCCAGACTGGAGGATTGCCATGAGCGCCCCCGACACCGATCTCAAGAAGCAGGAAAAGCGGCATTTCGGTCCGCTGCTCGGAATCTCCGCCGGGCTCGTCCTCGCCATCGTTCTGATCGGCGCCTTCGTCTTCACGCAGGTCTCCCCGCCCGAGGGCGAGGAGGCCGAGTCCGTCGAGACCGCGCCCGCCGCGACCGTCGAAAGCGACTGAGTTCACCCTCTCGCAGCGAATGCAGGCCGCCCCGACCGGGCGGCCTTTTTCGTGGCCTCAGTCCAGCATCCATTCGCCGTCCGGATGGAAGGCGTGGAAGGCGAAGGCGAACATCAGGTCATGGGGGACGTCACGCCCCTGCCCGTCCCGGACGCGGATATGCCCGATGTCCCGCCCCTCCGCGATGCGGCCGGTGTCGAGGGGCGAGGCCATGCCCGACCGCCAGTCGAGCGTGACGCCCGCCTCGGTGATGCGGCCCGCCTGCGCGAGGCGGGCCATCGGCCAGGCCCGGGTGCCGACGCGCACGATCCGGGCCATCGGATCGATCCCGTGCGGCGGCGCGTCGCCCCGGTAGAGGAAGGGCCAGTCCGAGCGGTCGTAGCCGCGATAGGGGTTGCGCCCGTAGTCCCGCGGCAGATCCGGCTCGGCCATCACGCGCCCGCGCGGGTTGCGCTCGCGGAAGGCCGCGAAGGGCTCCATCCAGCTCGCAAGCTGCCCGAGCCGCGTGCCGGTGTGTCGTCCCACGATCCCCTCGCCCACGGCCTGCTGCCACCAGCTTTCGGTTTCGCGGTCATACATCACCATGTCCGAGCGGCGCAGCTTGCCGGTGACGCCGAAGCTCAGCACCGCGCCGTCGACGCGCCGGTCGAAGGTGATCGCGGAATTGCAGAGCGGACAGAAGGTGACGGCCACAGGCACGCCGCCCACCATGTCGTTCACGATCTCATGCCAGGTCAGGTAGCGGATCGGATAGGCCCGCGGCGCGGCGCCGTCGATCTCGAGCGCGATGACGGGCTCGGCCGGGTCAAGCGCGGCTTCGGACACCGCGATGAATTCCGGCGCGTCGAGCGCGGGGATGCCGTCGCGCCCCGGCCCGCCCGAGATGATCTCGATGAACGGGACGGAAGACGTGGTGAAATCGGTCAGCGGGAATTCGTGGCGCCAAAAGGCCGGATCGGCGGCGACGGGCGGCGCGATCAGCAGCAGAGCGGCGAGAAGCAGACGGATCATATCCGCAGCCTAACCCATCAGGGCGATCCGGGCCCCTCACACTCGCGAGAGGCCCGCCGGGTTCATTCGGTGACGCGGACGGCTTCCATCACGTCGGGCTGCCCGGTCACGGCGCCGTTGCGGCCCTCGCCGCGCTTGATGGCGTCGACGATATCCATGCCGTCCGTGACCGCGCCCACGATCGTGTACTGGCCGTTCAGATGCGGCGCCGGCGCGAACATGATGAAGAACTGGCTGTTGGCCGAGTTCGGATCCGCCGAGCGCGCCATGCCGATCACGCCGCGCGCGAAATCGAGATCCGAGAACTCGGCACCCAAGTCGGGCCGATCGCTGCCGCCGGTGCCCGCGAGCGACATGTTCCCGCCGATCCGGCCGTGCTGCACGTCGCCGGTCTGCGCCATGAAGCCGTCGATCACGCGGTGGAAGACGACGCCGTCATAGGCGCCCGACTGGGCCAGGGCGGTGATCTGCTCGACATGGTTCGGGGCCACGTCCTCGAACAGGTCCACCGTGACCGTGCCGTTCGCCTCGCCCGCGACATCGATCTCCAGCCCGGCGGCGAGCGCCGGGCTCGCGACCAGCGCCGCGACGGCCGCCAGCGCGATCTTACGCATCGGCGGCCACCTTGACCGAGATCATCTTGTCGGGATCCGCAGGCGGCTCGCCCCGGGTGATCTTATCGACATGCTCCATGCCTTGGATCACGCGGCCGTAGACCGTGTACTGGCGGTTCAGGAAATGGTTGTCGGCGAAGTTGATGAAGAACTGGCTGTTGGCCGAGTCGGGGTTCTGCGACCGGGCCGCGCCCAGCGTGCCCCGGTCATGCGGCACGCCCGAGAATTCGGCCTTCAGGTCCGGCTTGTCGGAGCCGCCGGTGCCGGCGCGGCCGGTATTGCCGCCGTCCTTGCCGTGCTGCACGTCGCCCGTCTGCGCCATGAAGCCCTCGATCACCCGGTGGAAGATCACGCCGTCATAGGCGCCCTCGCGGGCCAGCTCCTTCATGCGCTCGGCATGGCCGGGCGCGACGTCGGGCAGCAGCTCGATGACGACCTCGCCGTCCTTCAGCTCGATGATGACGGTGTTCTCGGGGTCCTTGATATCGGCCATGCGATCCTCGTTCGGTGTCGTTTCGATCTGCGACATAGGACGACCGGGCGGCGAGGGAAAGCGCTCCGGCCCCGGGGGTCACCCCTTCGGCCGATCTTCGGCGCCGAGAAGCCCACGCGCGTCGGCGCCCGCCCGGGCGCCATCCGCGTCCGCGAGCACGCGCGTCCCGTCCGCCTCAAGGCTGGTGTCGAGCACATTGTCGAAGTCCAGCGTGATGACGGTGCCAGAGCCGGTCGAGATGACATTGACCTCGCCGCCCAGCTGCTGGGCCAACCCACGCACGATGCGCGCGCCCAGATTGCCTTCCTCCGGCCAGTTCGTGTCGCCCATACCGACCCCGTCATCGCTGATCTGCAGGCGGACTCGGTCGCCGCCCATCTGCTTGAGCGAGACGTCGACGACCCCTTCGATCCGTCCGTCAAAGGCGTGTTGCAGGGTGTTCGACACGACCTCGGAGGTGAGAAGGCCCAGCTGCGCGGCCCGTTCGGTCCGCATGTAGACCGGGTCGCTGTCGACATTGACGCGCACGTTGCGCCGCCCGTCCAGCGCCCCGACCGTCGCCGCGACCCGGCTGACATAGCTGCCGGCCGAGACCACGTCATATCGCCGTTCGCGCCGTCCCTGCGGCGGATGCGAGAATTCGTCGTAGAGCAACGCCAACGCCTCGACCCGGCGGGCCAGCAGACCATAGCCGCCCTTGCCCGACGTTTCGTCCCGCGATTGCATCCGGATCATCGAGGCGACCATCTGCAGGTGGTTCTTCACCCGATGCTGCATCTCGGACAGCTGGTCGTCGAACCGCTCCACCGGCACGTCGGCGGCGGGCCTCTCCTCCAGCACCTGGGTCTGGATGCCGACGAACGCGAAGAGCTGGCCCTCTTCGTCGTTGACCGGCGCGATCATCAGCCGGTTGAGGAACGACTCGCCGGTCACGCGGTAGTTGCGGATCGTGACCGTCGTGGCCTCACGCGCCGCGATGGCCCGCGCAAGCTCGCGCACGGCGTCTTGGTCGCGGTCGTCATTCTGCAGGAACCGACAATTGCGCCCCACACAGGCGCTGTAGGCGTAGCCGGTCAATTGCTCGAAGGCGCGATTGACGTAGACGATAGGATTGTCGACGCGGTTGGGGTCGGTCAGCACCATCGAGAGCGGCAGTTCGGCCAGGATGTTCTTCCCGGCTTCAAGGTAGATATTGCGGCTGATTTGGCTGTCCATCCGGTCCCGTGCCCATCGTGCGATTATGTCGCCTGACAATCGGTCCTTCGAGAGACGGGCACAAGTGCGGGGAGAACGGGAGGGCGAAAGGTCGCGCGTCCGGTGCGCCGCAGTGGCGGGCCCGGCGCGCGACCGGTTTCAGGGCCGCAGCATCCCGTTGCCGTCCCGGGCCGAGCGCGCGCGCTGTCCGTCGAAGCGCGAGAAGGGCAGATTGGCGTCGGCCGCGTCGTCGCGGCGCATCGCGCGGAACAGAACCGGCGTGCAGGCGAAGACGATCGCCAGCGCGACGACGACCGAGCTCCAGCCGACCAGCGTCGCCACGGCCACGGCGCTCATGACGAGGCCCGCGGAGGTCACGAAGAAAGACTGCAGCCGCAGGCCCAGGAGGATCGCCAGCGCCGCGTTCACGATCCAGATCGCGTAGGCCACGGCGACCCCGTCCGAGTGCAGGTAGGAGCCGATGGCACTGCGCACCGTGTCTTGGCCCTGGACCGCCGCATCGACGATGGCCGCCTGGCTGGCGAGCAGAACCACCGCCGCGAGTGCCAATCGGGACCCCACATATCCAACCCGTTTCCAACGCATCGTCCTGAACCCTTCTGGTTTGCTCTTTGTCGCAAGCTGCGGGGCTACCGTGTCGGATTCGGGGCATTTTCGCCCAACTCGCGCCGCATTTACCGGAGGGTGCCCTTGCACGAATCTGCTTTTTCGAAAACGAAAGGGGCCCGCGCGGGGCCCCGTTCGCGGTCAGTTGTTCGGCAGAAGGCTTGGGACGATCGTCACGATCGACGGGAAGAGCCAGAGGATCCCGAGACCCACCACCTGGATCAGGACGAAGGGGATCACGCCGCGGTAGATATGCCCGGTCGTCACCTCCTTCGGCGCCACCCCGCGGAGGTAGAACAGCGCGAAGCCGAAAGGCGGCGTCAGAAACGACGTCTGCAGGTTCACCGCGATCATGATCGTCACCCATTTCGGATCGAAGGTGCCGCCGTAGATGACGGGGCCGACGATCGGGATGACGATGTAGATGATCTCCAGGAAGTCGAGCACGAAGCCCAGGATGAACAGCACCAGCATGACGATCAGGAAGACCTTCAGCTCGCTGTCGAAGCTCTGCAGGAACTGCTGGATGTAGTGCTCGCCCCCGAAGGAGATCAGCACGAGGTTGAGGAGCTGCGAGCCGATCAGGATGGTGAAGACCATCGAGGTGACCTTCGCCGTCTCGCGCACCACCGGCCCGAGCACGCCCGTCCGCAGAAGCACCCAGCAGGCATAGAGCAAGCCGAGGAAGGCCGCGTGATACGCGATCTGCGCGATGGCCATCGCGATCACGTCGCCCGTGGTCGTCGTCTCCAGCCCCATGCGCAGGTCGAAATTGATCCCGAAGAGCATCATGATGACCAGCGCCAGCGTCGCCAGCAGGATCGTCCCGCCGGAGCGGCCCTCCTCCTGCAGCTTGCGGTAGGCGGCCAGCATGATCGCGCCGCCCGCGCCCAGCGCGGCCGCGGGCGTGGGGTTGGTGATGCCGCCGAGGATCGAGCCCAGCACCGCGACGATCAGCACCAGCGGCGGGAAGACCACGCGCAGCAGCTCGTTCTGCGCCAGCCGCCCGAAGGCCGGAGCCACGCCCCAGAGCGTGACCGCCAGCGGGATTGCCATCAGCACGAAGGTCGCGCCGGGCGAGGTGTCGGGGGCGATCAGCGTCCAGTCCACGAGGAAGGCCAGCGCGACGCCCCCCGCCCCGATCACAATCGGGCGCGGATCGGCCAGCGGGTTGATGCCGCGGGCGACCGACAGGACCAGCGCCAGCCCGATGAACAGGACGGCGACGCCCGTGCCGATGGGCGCGGCATCGGCGATGGCGGCGGCCTCGGCGGCGGCCAGCTCCTCGTCGCTCAGCTGGCGCGCCAATTCCACGCCGCCCGCGTCGTCGATCGCGGATTGCTCGGCCAGCGCTTGGTCCCAGGCCTCCTGCCCGTGAAGCTCGATCATCGCCTCGGCGCATTGCGGCGAGACATTGGTGCGCAGCGAGGCCGTGTCGCCGGCCTGCGAGAAGCTGGAGACGATGGTTGACTGGCCGCCGATGACGTTGAGCTGGCCCAGCGCCACCGCGCCGAAGATTAGCGCGGCGGGCACGCCCAGGAACCAGGTCAGCGCGTCGTTGCGGGTCACCACCGAGCCGCGGCCGCCTTCCAGCTGCACCGCGGGGGCCTTCGACGGATTGAGCAGCGCGAAGCCGAACGCATAGGCACCGTAGAGGAAGGCCAGGAAGATCCCCGGCAGCAGCGCCGCCTGGAACAGGGTGCCGACCGAGACCACGGCCGGCTCGCCCAGATAGGTCAGCGCGTCCGAGCAGCCGACCAGCGCGGCGCGGTTCTCCTGCGCGGTGGAATAGATGTCGCCCGCCAGCGTGCCCAGCAGCACGATCACGATGGACGGTGGGATGATCTGCCCCAGCGTCCCGCTCGCCGCGATCACGCCGGTGGCCAACTGCGGCGAGTAGCCGTTGCGCAGCATCGTCGGCAGCGCCAGCAGCCCCATGGTCACGACCGTCGCGCCCACGATCCCGGTCGAGGCCGCGAGGAAGGCGCCCACGATCACGATCGACACGGCCAGGCCGCCGGGCAGCGGGCCGAAGACCCGCGCCATGGTGGTCAGCAGGTCATTTGCGATCTTCGAGCGCTCCAGCGTGATGCCCATCATCACGAACATCAGCACCGCCAGCAGCGTCTCGATCGAGGCGCCGGCGATCACCCGCTCGTTCATGCGGTTGACGATGAAGCTGAGGTTGCGGTCGAGCGCCAGTTCCCAGCCCCCGGGGAACAGCGCCTCCTCGACGCGCGGCAGCTCCGGGAAGCGGAAGGTCGAGATCGCGTCGCGCGCAATGCCTTCCGCGATGAGCGCGGCATATTCCGGCGAGGCGGTGTCGATGGCCTGGTGGATCAGGATGCCCGCGCTGTCGAGCGCGGCGATGATCGCGAAGCTGATGACGCCGGCGCCCGCGATGGCGAAGGCGACCGGAAAGCCCGACATGATCCCGCCGAAGAGGCAGAGGAACACGATGATCAGGCCGATCTCGACCCCGTCCAGTCCGAAAAGCATCTCTCGTCCCCTCGTGTCGGTCCCGCGCCTCTGAGGGGCGTCGTCGACCGGAATATCTTGGCGTCGCGGCCCGCGCCGTGACGGTGCGCCGCCCGCGGCGGGCGGCGCGGATCAGTGGATCTCGGCCACCCTCTCGGCGTCCTCGTCGCCCAGGATGTCTCGGTCGAGATACCGCCCGGCGCTGATTTCGCCCTCGCGGTATTCGAGCCAGGAGCGCCAGAAGAAGACCAGCGCCTGGAAGAAGGCCGTGGCGGCAAATAGCAGGATCAGAACCTTGAACAGGAAATAGGCGTCGAAGCCGTTGGGGCTGAAGCCGATGGTTTCGACATTCCAGCGCACGGCCCGCGCCTTCAGCAGAAGCCGGTCCAGCGGATCGGAGGCCGAGGTCGCCGGCGTGATCATCGAGCGCCAGAAGAAGAACCACGAGAAGAGCCAGATCAGCACCAGCGACGGCACCATGAATAGAAGGCTGCCCGCCATGTCGATCGCGCGCTTGGCGCGGTGGCCGACCGCCGAATAGACGAGGTCGACGCGCACATGTCCGCCCTGGATGAAGGTCCAGCTTACGCAGAGGCAGACGATGATTGCGTTATAGAGCTTCAGCTCTTCCGAGTACCACGACAGGTCGCGGGTGAAGGTCGTGCCGAAGGGCCCGATCGAGATGTCGCCTACGCGGAAGATGCGCTGCAGGAACACGATCATGATCTGCTGCAGCACCATCAGAAGCCCCGCCCAGGCAGCGATCCGGCCGATCCAGTTCAACGTGAATTCCGAGCCGCGCACGACCGACCACAAGAACCGGCGCGAGAACCAGCCGGCCAGCGTGATGACGAGGAACAACGCGAGGATGACGAAGAAGAACTCGGCCGAGGCGCCGTAATAGATGAACCGCATCAGCGATTCCTTGTCCTCGGTGGTCTCCCACGAGGTCAGCCACGCCAGCCAGGAGCCGGGATTGAAGATCGCAACGGCCAGGTTCCAGAAGGCCATGGCGAGGTTCGTGAAGAACCAGACGATCGCGTCGAGCATTGCGCCCCCCCGTTGGCCGCATGCCGGGGCCCCTTCCCCGGGATGCGGGATGGCCCGCCCCGGATCGGGACGGACCTGCAGTATTGGCCATGGCGCGGCGCATGCCAACGCCTTGTTGGGCGGGCCGCCGGAGCGGCCCGCGGGCCGTCAGCCCATCACGCGGTCGCGCTGGCTGCGGTAGGCGCCTTCCGAGCGGGTCAGCCAGTTCGACGAGGCGCGCATGCTTTCCATGGCACTGTCGTGGATCCGCTTGAACAGCTCGTCGCCCATGTTCTCGTCGAGAACCTCGCGCGAGGCGGTGCCCATCGCGTCCCAGACCGAGTCGGGGAATTCGCGAACGGTCACGCCGCCCGACTGCAGACGCTGCAGCGCGGTGCCGTTCTCGGTCAGGAATTGCGCCAGGTTCCACTGGTGCGCTTCCGCCGAGGCGATCTCGATGATCTTCTGCTGCGCGGGCGTCAGGCTCTCGAAGACGTCGCGGTTCGTGGCCACCGAAAGACCGGCACCCGGCTCGTGGAAGCCCGCGGTGTAGTAGGTCTTGGTGATCTCCTGGAAGCCGGCCTTCTCGTCGGCCCAGGGCCCGATCCACTCGGTCCCGTCGATCGCGCCGGAGGCCAGCGCCTGGTACACTTCCGAGCCGGGCAGGTTCTGGACGGAGGCGCCCATCTTGCCCAGCGCCTGGCCGCCGAGGCCCGGCATGCGGAACTTGAGGCCCTGGAAGTCCTCGGGCGAGGAGATCTCCTGGCGGTACCAGCCGCCGGCCTGCGCGCCGGTGTTGCCGCCCAGGAAGGATTTCAGGCCGAAGATCTGGCCCAGCTCGTCATGCAGCTCCATGCCGCCGGCATGGTAGTACCAGTTGGCCAGCTCCTGCGCGGTCATGCCGAAGGGCACCGCGGTGAAGAAGGCATAGCCCGGGTGCTGACCCACGAAGTAGTAGTCAGCCCCGTGGTACATGTCGGCCTGGCCCGAGGTGACGGCGTCGAACACCTCGAAGGCGCCGACCAGCTCGCCCGCGGCCTTCAGATCGACCGTGAGCTGGCCGTCCGACATGGCGGTGATGCTGTCGGCGACGCGCTGCGCGCTGTCATGCACGCCGGCGAGGCCGCGGCCCCAGGTCGTGACCATCGTGAGCGTGCGGTTGCCCTGCGCATAGGCGGGTGCGGCCAGCGCGGCGGCACCGGCGGCGGCGCCACCGATGGTGGATTTCGTCAGGAATGAACGGCGGTCCATATGGATCCCTCCCCTGGATTCTATGGTATCTCCACGCCCTCCCGGCGCGGCGACGGCCCCCTTTTCGGGGCGTGGCGCGACACTAGGGAAGCGGAAGGCGGAGTCAAATACCCGAAAACACGTAGAGGCCCCCCACTGGCGCGGCCCATGGCCATGCGGTCTAATGCACGCCCATGCGCCTGCCCCGCCTCACCTATGGCCGCCGCCTCCTGCTTCTGGCCTCGCTGCCGCTGATCCTCGCTGTCAGCGCGATCGCCGCCATGGTCGCGATCCAGTCCGAGCGCACCGCGGCGCGCGAAATCGCCGCGCTCGAGGCCACGATGATCGATGCCAAGCGGCGCGAATTGCGCAACTACGTCCAGCTGGCGCGCACCGCCTTCATCACCATCTACGGCAACGCCGCCCCCGACGACAACGAGGCCAAGCTGCGGGTGACGCAGATCCTGTCGGCCATGCTCTACGGCACGGACGGGTTCTTCTTCGTCTACGACTATGACGGCCGGAACCTCGTGGCGCCGCGCCAGACCTGGCTCATCGGGCGCGACTGGTCGGGGATGGAGGACGCGAACGGCATGGAGGTCACCGACCGGCTGATCGAACTGGCCCGGCAGGGGTCGGGCTATCACCAATATGAATGGCGCAAGCCGTCATCGGGGCAGGAAGCGACGATCCTAAGCTACGTGATCGGCCTGCAGGACTGGCGCTGGGCGATCGGGACGGGCGTCTTTCTGGACGATGTGCTGGCGCAGACCGCCATCGCCCGCGCCGAGCTGCGCGAGCGGGTGCGCAGCCAGTTCCTCTGGATCGGCGCCATCGCCGCCGCGGCGCTGCTGGGCGTCTTCGCCTCGGGCTTCCTGATCACCGTGCGCGAGCGGCGGCTGGCTGATGCCAAGCTGAAGGCGCTGACCCAGCGCGTGCTCGACACGCAGGAGGAGGAGCGCGGCCGCGTCGCGCGCGAGCTGCACGACTCGATCAGCCAGCTTCTCGTGGGCATCCGCTACAAGCTGGAACTGGCGCGCCGCCTGGCCGCCAGGGGCGACGCCAAGGCCGAGGAAGCGCTGGACGGCGCCATCGCCGGGCTCCAGGGCGCGCTGGGCGAGGTCCGCCGGATCAGCCACGACCTGCGCCCGGGTGTGCTGGACGATCTGGGCCTCGGCCCCGCGCTCAAGACCCTCTGCGAAGGGTTCGAGCAGCGCACCGGCATTCCCGTGGCCTTCCGCACCGTGGTCTTCCGCAACCGCCTCGATATCGAGGCGAAGACCGCGCTCTACCGCATCGCGCAGGAAGCGCTGACCAATATCGAGCGCCATGCCGGGGCCAGCGGCGTCTCGGTCGCGCTGTTCGGCCATCGCCGCGGCGCGACCTTGCGGATCGAGGATGACGGCCGCGGGATGGAGCGAGCGGGCCAGGGCCTCGGCCTTCGCAACATGGCCGAACGGATCGAACAGCTCGACGGCACGCTGACCATCGCGCCGGGCGCGGGCGGGCGCGGCACGGTGGTCGAGGCGGTCGTGCCGCTGAGCCATCTGCTGTCGCCCGAACCCGACCGGCCGCTGCGCCACGCGGCGGAGTGAGCGGCCGCCCGGGCCCGCCCGCTCTTGCGCCAGACGGGGCTTGGCCCTAAGCCCGGGGCGCCATGGACCGGCCGATCCGCATCCTCATCGTCGATGATCACCCGATGGTCGCCGACGGAATCCGCGCCCTGCTGGAGACCTTCGACGATCTCGAAGTCGTCGGCACCCTGCATGACGGCCGCGAGGCGATCGACCGCGCCGGGGAACTGGCGCCCGACGTCATCCTTCTCGACCTCAACATGCCGCGCATGGACGGCCTTTCGGCGACCGAGATTCTGCGCGAGAGCCATCCAGACGTCGCCGTCCTGATCCTGTCGATGCACGACGCGCCCGAATACGTGGCCACCGCCCTGCGCCACGGCGCGGCGGGCTACTGCCTCAAGGACCAGCCGACCGAGGAGATCCGCCGCGCGATCGACGTCGTGCTGGCCGGCGAGCGCTATCTCTGCCCCGGCGCCGAAAGCGCGCTGGAGCCGACGGCCGACGGCACCGAGCCGCTGACCTCACGCGAGCAGGCGATCCTTCTGCTGGTGGCGCAGGGACGCTCGAACAAGGCGGTGGCGCATGATCTCGATATCTCGGTCCGGACGGTCGAGACGCATCGCAAGAACATCAAGCGCAAGCTGGGCATCTCCACGACCGCCGGGCTGACGCGCTACGCGCTGGAACATGGCGTGCTGCAGGGGACGGGGTTCCGGGGCTGAGGCGCGCCCGCGTTGCGGCCGCTGCGGATCGGCCCCGTCAGCCCCGGCCCATGATGGCGCGCACGTAGTTCCGGGTCTCGCGATAGGGCGGGATGCCGCCATGCTTCTCCACCGCGCCGGGCCCGGCATTGTAGGCGGCGAGCGCAAGGCGCCAGGACCCGAACTTGCGATACTGCATGGACAGATACCGCGCCCCGCCCTCGAGATTCTGCTTGGGATCGGACGGGTTCACGCCGAGCGATCGCGCCGTCTGCGGCATCAGTTGCGCGAGGCCCAGCGCGCCCTTGTGGCTGCGCGCCCGCGGGTTCCAGCCCGATTCCTGTCGGATCAGCCGCAGGAACAGGTCCTCGGGGATGCCGTGGCGGCGAGCCGCGGCGCGGGCGTCGCCCAGATAGGCCGAGCGCTGCGAGCCGTTGTAGCGCGGGATGGTCTCGCGGCCGGGAATCGCTGCGGGCTGCCGCGTCACCGGGATCAGCCGGCTGGAGCCCGCGTATTGCGTGGACAGGCGCCGGTCCATCACGGCGGTCTGGTTTTCGAAAAGCGTCGCGCGCGATCGCGACGAGAAGGTCTGCGCTTCGGCAATCGATGTCAGACCCAGCGCCGCGGCAACCGCGGCCAGAAACAGCATACGCATCGGACGTCCCTCGCATCCTCACCCGCGCGCCGCCCGATTATGGCGGAGGGCGTCCGCGCCGGGCGCCACGGTAGCCGAGCTTGCGGCATCCGCCAACCCTCGCGGTGGCGGCGATGGCGGTGCCCGCCCCCCTTTCGCCCCCCGGGCTTCAGGCTTAGTTAACCACACCGGTGCTCAGGTGCCGGCAGATTCGAGACAGACGGAGTGGGCGGCATGGCCGGAAGCGTGAACAAGGTGATCCTGATCGGCAATCTGGGCCGCGACCCGGAGGTGCGGACCTTCGGCAATGGCGGGAAGGTGTGCAATCTGCGCATCGCCACCTCCGAGAGCTGGCGCGACAAGAACTCGGGCGAGCGCAAGGAAAAGACCGAGTGGCACTCCGTCGCGATCTTCTCCGAGCCGCTGGTCCGCGTGGCCGAGCAATACCTGAAAAAGGGCTCGAAGATCTATGTCGAGGGCCAGCTCGAGACCCGCAAATGGCAGGACCAGTCCGGCAATGACCGCTACTCGACCGAGGTCGTGCTGCGGCCCTACCGCTCCGAGCTGACGATGCTGGACGGCCGCGGCGAAGGCGGCGGCGGAGGCGGCGGCTACGACGATCGCGGCAGCTCGGGCGGCGGCGGCTATGGCGGCGGTGGCGGCCAGAATGGCGGCGGCTTCGGCGGCGGCACGGGCGGCGCCGGCGGCGGATCCGACATGGATGACGAGATTCCGTTCTGAGGCCAGTCCACCCGAGACACCAGGCGCCCGCTTCGGCGGGCGCTTTGCGTTCGGGCGCCGTGCAGATCGCAGCCGCCCGCCAACCCGCTCCGATCTTGCCCCCCGACCGCGCGCGCCCTACCCCTGCGCCATGAGCCAGCACATCAACCCCGCCCTCGCCGCCACCGACGCCCCGCCCGTGATGGAGGCGCGCCGCTGGATCGAGGGCGCGTCCTTCCCGGCGGACCGGCCGCTGCTGAACCTCAGCCAGGCGGCCCCCGCCGACCCGCCGCCCGAGCCCATGCTCCGCGCGATGGCCGAGATCGTGCTGACCGATCCCGCCGCGCATCTCTACGGCCCCGTCCTCGGCCTGCCCGAGCTGCGCGACCGCGTCGCCACGGATTGGAGCGCGGCCTATGGCGGCGACATCCACGCGGGGCAGGTCGCGATCACCTCGGGCTGCAACGAGGCCTTCGCCGCCGCCATCGCCACGCTGGCGGCGAAGGGCGACAACGTGATCCTGCCCACGCCCTTCTATTTCAACCACAAGATGTGGCTCGACATGGAGGGCATCGGGACCCGCCTGCTGGAAACCGGCTCCGACCTGCTGCCCGACCCGGACGAAGCCGCCGCGCTGATCGATCCGCGCACGCGGGCCATCGTGCTCGTCAGCCCGAACAATCCGGGCGGCGTCGAATACCCGGCCGAGACGCTCGCCGCCTTCCGTGATCTCGCCCGCGCGCGCGGCCTCGCGCTGATCGTGGACGAGACCTACCGCGATTTCGACGCGCGCGACGGCGCCCCCCACGCCCTCTTCGCCGATCCCGCCTGGGACGACGTGCTGATCCAGCTCTACTCCTTCTCCAAGGCCTACCGCCTGACCGGCCACCGCGTCGGCGCGATCCTCGCCGCGCCGTCGCGGCTGCGCGAGGTCGAGAAATGGCTCGACACGGTGACGATCTGCCCGAACGGCATCGGCCAGCGCGCGGCGCTCTGGGGGATGGAAAACCTGCGTGACTGGCTGGCCGGTGAACGCGCCGAGATCCTGGCCCGGCGCGCCGCGATGCGCGCGGGCTTCGCCGGGCTTAGCGAATGGCGGCTGCAGGGCTGCGGCGCCTATTTCGCCTATGTCGCGCATCCGTTCGACGCCGCCTCGGACACGGTCTGCCGCAAGCTCGTCGATCGCGCGGCGCTGCTGACGCTGCCGGGCACGATGTTCGGGCCCCGGCGCGATGCGGGCGGATCTGGCCGGGCCGAAGCGACGCTTCGCATCGCCTTCGCCAATGCCGACACGGACGGGATCGCCATGCTGTTCGACCGGTTGCGGGAGGTCACGCGGAGCGGGCTCTGACCGGGCCCCGTCCCCCGCTTGTGCCCCGCCCCTGCCGCGCCTAGACAGGCGCCCGACGCAACCCGGGGAGCGCCATGGCCGAGGAACGCCGCAAGAAGAAGTCGAACGCCGTCGTCTGGGCGGTGCTGGCCCTGCTGATCCTCGCATTGGGCGGTTTCGGCATCGGCAGCTTCGGCGGCTCGCTGTCGTCGGTGGCCGAGGTCGGGGACCGCGAGATCACGGTCGAGGATTACGGCCGCGCGCTGCAGAACGAACAGGCGCGGCTGGCGCAGCAGACCGGCCAGAACCTGACGATGGCGCAGCTTCAGACCTTCGGCATCGACCGCGCCGTGATGGAGCGGCTGCTGGCCGAGCAGGCGCTGGCCTGGGAGGCGGGGCAGATGGGCCTGTCCGTGGGCGATGCCGAGGTGGCCGAGCGCATCCGCGCGACCCCGGCCTTCGGCGGGCTCGACGGCGGCTTCGACCGCGACGGCTATGCCTTCGCGCTGCGCAATGCGGGGCTGAGCGAGGCGGAATACGAGGCCCGCGTGCGCGACGACGTCGCGACCGAGCTTCTGCAGGCCGCCGTCCTGGGCGGGACCGAGAGCCCCGAGGCCCGTGTCGACGCGCTGGTCGCCTGGCTGGCCGAGACCCGCGACGCGACGCTCGCCACCGTGACCGTGGCCGACCTGCCCGCGGGCATCACCGCCCCCACCGAGGCGGATCTGCAGGCCTTCTACGAGGAGAACCTGACCCGCTTCGAGACGCCCGAGCGGCGCGAGATCACCTATGCCTGGATCACGCCGGACCTGCTGGTCGACGCGATCGAGCCCGACGAGACCGCCCTGCGCGAACTCTACGAGGCGCGCGCCGACGAATACCGCCAGCCCGCCCGCGTGCTGGCCGAACGGCTGGCCTTTCCCGATGCCGCGGCCGCCGAGGCCGCCCGCGCCGCGATCGCGGCCGGCGAGACCGATTTCGACGCGCTGGTCGCCGAGCGCGGCCTGACGCTCGACGATGTGGACCAGGGCGAGATCGCCGCCGACGATGTCGATGCCCCCGTCGCCGAGGCGCTGTTCGGGCTCGAGGATCCGGGCGTCGTCGGGCCGGTCGAGACGCTGCTCGGCCCCACGCTCTTCCGCGTCTACGCCATTCTCGACCCGACCGAGGTGCCCTTCGAGGAGGCGCGCGACGACCTGGCCGCCGAGTTCGCCGCCGATGCCGCCCGCCGCCGCATCGACGCCGCCCGCGACGAGATCGACGATCTGCTGGCCGGCGGCGCGACGCTGGAGGAGCTGGCCGCCGAGACGGATCTGCAACTGGGCAGCATCGGCTTCGACGAGACCGTGATCGACGGCATCGCCGGCTACGACGAATTCCGTGCCGCCGCGCTGGACGTCACCGAGGGCGACTTCCCCGAGCTGGAAACCCTGTCGGATGGCGGCCTTTTCGCGCTGCGCCTGGACGGCGTGACCCCGCCCGCCACCCCGCCGCTGGCCGATATCCGCGACGCAGTCGAGGCCGCCTGGCAGGCCGACACGCTGCGCCGCCGCCTTTCGGAGCGCGCCGAGGAGCTGGCCGCAGCGGCGGAGCTGCCCGGCACGCCCGAGACGCTGGCGGGGCTGGGGCGCGACGCGCGCCTCGAAGGCACGCCCCCCGCCCTGCTGGACGCGCTGTTCGAGGCCGAGCCGGAGGCCGTCTTCGCCGTCGAGGGCGGTGCCGACGCCGCCTATGTCGTCCGCCTCGATGCGGTGAACGAGGCCGACCTGTCCGATCCCGAGACGGCCGAGCTGCGCGAGGCGCTGATCGCCAGCCAGCGCCAGGAGATCGCGACCGATCTCTTCTCGCTCTACGGCCGCGCCGTGCAGGCGCGGGCGGGCTTCACCGTCGACCAGCAGGCCGTTCAGGCCGTGCAGGCCCAGCTTCTGGGCCAGTAGGAAAGCGCGTGACGCCGTGATCGCCCCCGACTTCGCCAGCTTCGAGGCCGCGTTCGAGACCGGCGCGAACCAGGTTCTCTGGACCCGGCTGCCCGCCGATCTGGACACGCCGGTCAGCCTGATGCTGAAGCTCGCCGAGGCGCAGCCCTTCTCCTTCATGCTGGAATCGGTGACCGGCGGCGAGGTGCGGGGACGCTACTCGATCGTCGGCATGAAGCCCGACCTGATCTGGGAATGCCGCAGCGAGACCAGCCGCGTGAACCGGGCCGCGCGCTGGGACCCGGAGGCCTGGGAGGATGCGGGCGCGCCACTGGAGGCGATCCGGGCGCTGCTCGACGAAAGCCGCATCGACCTGCCGGCGGACCTGCCCGCGGCCAGCGCCGGGCTCTTCGGCTATCTGGGCTACGACATGATCCGGCTGGTCGAGCGCCTGCCCGACGTGAACCCCGATCCGCTGGGCCTGCCCGACGCGGTGCTGATGCGGCCTTCGGTCGTCGCGGTGCTGGACGGGGTGAAGGGCGAGGTCATCCTCGTCGCGCCCGCCTGGGCCGCGGGCGGCGGCTCGGCGCGCGCGGCCTATGCACAGGCGGCCGAGCGGCTGCAGGACGCGCTGTCCAGCCTCAGCCGCGCGGTGACCGAGCCGCGCGACATGGCCGAGCCCTTCGCGCTGGCCGAGCCGGTCAGCCATTTCCCCAAGCCCGCCTTCCTCGACGCCGTCGCCCGTGCGAAGGAGTACATCGCGGCGGGCGACATCTTCCAGGTCGTGCCCTCGCAGCGCTGGAGCTACGACTTCCCGCTGCCACCCTTCGCGCTCTACCGCGCGCTGCGGCGCACGAATCCCTCGCCCTTCATGTTCCATTTCGACCTCGGCGGCTTCCAGATCGTCGGCGCGTCCCCCGAGATCCTGGTCCGCGTCTTCGGCGACGAGGTCACGCTGCGCCCCATGGCCGGCACCCGCCGGCGCGGGGCCACGCCGGAGGAGGACCGCGCGCTCGAGGCCGATCTGCTGGCCGACGAGAAAGAGCGCGCCGAGCACCTGATGCTGCTCGATCTGGGCCGCAACGACGTGGCCCGCGTCTCGCGCCCCGGGACGGTCAGCCCGACCGAGACCTTCGTGGTCGAACGCTACAGCCACGTGATGCATATCGTCTCGAACGTGACCGGTCGGCTCAGCCCCGATCAGGACGCGCTTTCGGCGCTGCTGGCGGGTCTGCCGGCTGGCACCGTCTCGGGGGCGCCGAAGGTCCGCGCGATGCAGATCATCGACGAGCTGGAGCCCCTGAAGCGCGGCGTCTACGCAGGCGGGGTCGGTTATTTCTCGTCCAATGGCGACATGGACATGTGCATCGCGCTCCGGACCGGGGTGCTGAAGGACGGCCAATTGCACGTGCAGGCGGGCGCCGGGATCGTGCATGACAGCGACCCCGAAAGCGAATGGCAGGAATGCGTGAACAAGTCTCGCGCACTCAAGCTCGCCGCCTCGGAGGCCGGGCGCTTCGTGGGGCGCGGCAACCGCTAGGCGCGAAGAGGGGCACCGCACCACAACGTCTTTGCCGCCCGAGGAGACTCAGCCCCTCGCGATCCGGGTCAGGATTCGGTCCAGCGCGTTCTTGAAGGCGGCGCGGTCGCGCGGGCCGAAGGGCCGCTGGCCGCCGCCCTGCCCGCCGGTCATCCCCTCCATCCCCGGACGCAGCTCGGCCATCAGGTCGCGGGTGGCCACGGTCTCGCCGATGGAGCGCTCGGTGAATTCGCGCCCGCGCGGATCGAGCGCTGCGCCGCCCGCTTTGATGACGCGCTCGGCCAGCAGGATGTCGGCGGTGACCGTGACGGTGCCCGGCCGCGCGACCTCGGCGATGGCGTCGTCGGCGGCGTCGAACCCCTCGCCCGCGACATAGAGCTTGATCAGCGGATGCGTCGTCAGCCGCAGGAAGCTGCCCGCCACGAAGATCGCTTGCATGTTGCGGCGGATCGCGACCTCGGTGATCTCCGGCTTCACCGGGCAGGCATCGGCATCGACGAGGATCATGCGAAATGCTCCGGCGCGAAGGGCACCTCCCGCGCGCCCGCGGTCGTGGCGAGGTGCAGGACGCCGTCGCCGGGCGTGACGGAGGTGATCTCGTGGCGGCCGGCGAGGCGCAGGATCGCGTGGGGGATCAGGTGGCGGCCAGGCGGCAGGACCAGCGGGACGCCCTCCGCCGCCAGCCGCGTGTCGCCCGACAGCGCCGCGGCGAAGCCGTCCGCGCCCGCGCAGGCGGCGTCCTCGATGCCCAGAATCCCGGTCTGCCCCAGCCACGGTGCGACCTGCCGCGCCCCGTTCGAGATCCACAGGCAGGTCAGCGGCAATTGCTCGGCGCGCTTGAGGATCAGGATCGTGTCCGCCTCCGCGACGCGCTCCAGCGCCGTCCAGGCGAGGCCCGGGGCCGCCTCGACCAGCGCGACGAAATCCTCGCAAGGCGCGGCGGGATAGTCGCGCAGGTCGCGGCCGTCGAAGCGGTAATCCTCGGTCCGCGCGGCGCGCGGGAAGGCCGCCCCCTCATCCGCGTCGAAGGTCAGCGCCGCGCGCTTGGGCGAGCAGCGGATTCGCCCGCCGCCGGACAGGTGGATCACCGGGTGATGCGCGAAGCTGCAGGGCGCGTCGAGCTCCAGCAGATGGGTCTGGTAGAGCGCCGGGTGCCCGTCGCGCAGCGCCAGCCGCGCCTCGACCCGGCCGCGCGACAGCCGCCGTCGCGCGGTCAGCGCGGAGGGCCCCGCCCGGGTGACCCGCCAGGGTGCATTGGCCGCCAGCCCGTGCGGCGGCCCGCCATCGGCGTCGTCGCGGCCGAAGGGGGCGCAGACGAAGCTGCCGCCCAGCCGCCGGTCGACCCACGGGATCGCCGCGTCGGACTGCACCGCCGGGTCGTCCCGCCAGGGCGCGGCCCAGAGGACCGACGCGCCGTCGATCGTCAGCTCCGGAAGGTGCCCCGATCCCGGCTCGAAGACCGCATGCGCGCCGCGCGCCGAGAGTCGGATCACGGCAGCAGCGCCCGGAGCCCGGACATCAGGACCATCCCGTCCGATCCCATCGCGACGACATTGGCCCCGGCCGCGATCCAGCGCGCGGGCTCGGCGGCGAAGATTCCCGCGGCCCGGCCGCTGGCGCGGATGCGCGCTATGGCATCCTCCAGCGCGGCATGGACCGCCGGATCGGCGGGGGTGGTTCCCATGTCGGCGGCCAGATCGGCGGGCCCGAGGAAGACGCAATCGACGCCCTCGACCGCGCAGATCGCGTCCAGATCGGCAAGCGCAGCGCGGCTTTCGGCCTGCACCCAGACCGAGATTTCGGCATTCGCCCGCGCAGGATAGCCCGGATCGGCGCCGTACATCGCCGCCCGCGCAACGAAGGCACCCATGCCGCGGATGCCTTCGGGCGGATAGCGGCAGGCGGCGACCGCGGCGCGGGCCTGGGCCGCATCGTCCACCATCGGCACGAGGATCGCGCGTGCGCCCAGGTCCAGCGCCTGCTTGACCACCCAGGCCTCGCCCATCGGCACCCGCACCACGGCGTCGGGCGCGGCGATCAGGCGGCGGCGGATGTCGCCCGGGTCCCAGGGCCCGTGCTCGCCGTCGAGGACCAGCCAGTCGAACCCCGCGGCCGCGGCGATCTCGGCCGCCTCGGGCCCCGGCAGGTTCTGCCAGAGCCCGCGCAGCACCTCGCCCGAGGCGAGCCGATCCTTCAGCGCTGTCATGGCCCCGGCGTGGCACGACAGGGCAATCCTCGCAAGGCTTGCCGCCCCGCGGCCCCTGCCCTAGCCTGCCCGGCACAGACGCGGGGAGGGAGCCCCGCGCACAGGGAGAAGATACGATGAAGATACTCACGACGACCTCCGTCGCCGTCCTCACGCTGGCCTTCGCCGGAGAGGCGCTGGCCGTGGAATGGAACGCCTCGCTCTGGGGAACGCGCCGCGCCTTCACCGAGCATGTCGAGAAGCTGTCCGAGCTGGTCGCCGAACGCTCCGGTGGGGAATTCACCATCGACGTGAATTATGGCGGGTTGTCGAACAACCGCGAGAACCTCGACGGGATCTCGATCGGCGCCTTCGAGATGGCGCAGTTCTGCGCGGGCTATCACCGCGACAAGAATCGCGCGATCACCGTGCTTGAGCTGCCCTTCCTCGGGGTCGAGACCCTGGAGCAGGAAACGGCGGTCAGCCACACGATCTACGAGCATCCGGCCGTGGCCGCGGAGATGGCCCAGTGGAACGCGCGGATGCTGATGACCAGCCCCATGCCGCAATACAACATCGTCGGCACCGGCGAGCCGCGCGACGAGGTGGCCGAGTTCGACGGGATGCGCGTGCGCGCCACCGGCGGCATCGGCGACATGTTCGCGAGCGTCGGCGCGGTCCCGACCTCGGTCACGTCCTCGGAGGCCTACAACGCCATGGAATCCGGCGTCGTCGACTCCGTCGCCTTCGCCCAGCACGCGCATCTGTCCTTCGGCACGATCGACATCGCCGACTGGTGGACCGAGAACCTGAACCCCGGCACCGTGAACTGCCCGGTCGTGGTCAATATCGACGCCTATAACGCGCTGTCGGACGAGCATCGGGCGATCCTCGACGAAGCGGTGCAGGACTCGATCGACTACTACCTGGAGAACTACGCAGAGCTGCTGGAAGGCTGGGAAGCCACCCTGGCCGAGAAGGGCGTGCAAAAGGTCACCGTGGCCGAGGCCGAGATCGCCAAGCTGCGCGCGGGCGCCGACCCCATCCACCAGGCGTGGATCGAGGAGGCGAATGCCAACGGCCTGCCGGGTCAGGAACTCTACGACCTGACGATGCAGGCCATCGCCGACAACGCACCGGACTGAGACGGAGGCGGGACGCGCCTGCCCGAGGAGGCGTCCCGCACCCGCCTGATCCAATTCCCACCAGGCGTCCCGGAGGGATCCGGGGCGCCGCGAAGGAAAGACGCGCCCGTGCGCGGTGAGGGGCCATGTCGACACCATCTTCCGTCCTGACGGACGACAGCCGCCTGTCCCGCATCGACCGCGCGCTTCTGCGGCTCGAAGCCTTCCTGAACCTCATGTCGGGCGTGGTCATCTTCGCGCTGGTCCTGCTGGCCATCGCCAACGTCCTCTTGCGCAAGTTCCTCAACGCCCCGGTGCCCGGCTATATCGACTGGACCGAGCAATTCATGGCCGTCTTCGCCTTCCTGGGCCTCGCCTATGTCCAACGCGAGGGCGGGCATATCCGCATGGACCTTCTGGTCAGCAAGCTGCGCGGCCGGGTGCTGTGGCTCTTCGAATTCCTGTCGGTGATCTTCATGCTTCTGGTCGTCACCGCGCTGATCTACGGCACGTGGTTCCATTTCCTGCGCAGCTTCGACTGGAACGCGCCGAACTGGTCGTCGGACAGCTCAATCGACATCGCGCTGCCGCTCTGGCCGGCGAAGCTGGCCGTGCCGGTCGCCTTCGCGATCCTCTGGCTGCGCCTCGCGATCCAGATCTGGGCCTATGGCCGCGGGCTGCGGACCGGGGGCGAGGCCATCGTCGCCGTGCCCCTGCCCGAGGACCCGGCGGAGCAGGCCAGCAAGGAGGCCGCCTCGGTCGGCGTGATCGCCGCAGGCGACGACCTATACGGGGGCAGCCGCCGTGGATGACCTGATCGACATGCGCGCCCTGCTCGACGGGGTCGAGATCTTCACCCTGTCGCTGTGGCTGTCGGGCCTGCTTCTGGTGCTGGTGCTGATCGGCGTGCGCGTGGCCTTCGCGGCGGCCTTCATCGGCTTCGTCGGGCTGTGCCTGTTCTTCATGCAGAAGCAGGGCTTCGACCGCGGCCTCGTCACCGCCGCCAAGCTGGCGGGCCAGGTGCCGCACTCGAAATCGACGACCTACGCGCTCAGCCTGATCCCGACCTTCATCCTGATCGGCTATCTCGCTTATTACGCGGGGCTGACGCAGTACCTGTTCGAGGCCGCCAAGCGCTGGATCGGCTGGACGCCCGGGGGGCTCGGCGTGGCGACGGTCTTCGCAACCGCGGGCTTCGCCGCCGTCTCGGGCGCCTCGGTGGCGACCTCGGCGGTCTTCGCGCGCATCGCCATCCCCGAGATGCTGAAGCTGGGCTACGACAAGCGCTTCGCGGCCGGCGTCGTGGCGGCGGGCGGCACGCTCGCCTCGCTGATCCCGCCCTCCGCCATCCTCGTGATCTACGCGATCATCGTCGAGCAATCGGTGGGCAAGCTGCTGCTCGCGGGCTTCCTTCCTGGGCTGGTCTCGGCGCTGATCTACGCGGGGCTGGTGATCGGGCTCGCGCGCATCCGCCCCTCGCTCGGGCCCGCGGTGACGGGCTTCACCTGGCGCCAGCGCTTCGCGTCGCTGCCCGGCGCGATGCCGATCCTGCTCGTGGTCTTCATCATCGTCTACTCGATCTATTTCGGCTGGGCGACGCCCACCGAGGCGGGCGCGCTGGGCGCGGGCGTCGTGCTGGCCATGGCGCTCTGGCAGGGGATGCGCTGGCGCGACCTGCAGGGCGCGCTGATGGAGGCCGCCAAACTGACCGTGATGATCTTCGCGATGATCTGGGGCGTGCTGATCTACGTGCGCTTCCTGGGCTTCGCCAAGCTGCCCGACGCCTTCGCCGATTTCATCACCTCGCTCGACATGGGGCCCTACTGGATCCTGCTGATGATCCTGGGCGCCTACGTAATCCTCGGCATGTTCATGGACGCGATCGGGATGCTGATCCTGACCCTGCCGATCACCTTCCCCGCCGTCATGGCGCTCAACGGCGGCGTCGGCGCCGAACCGGGCGCGCTCGGCATGACGAACGAGGAGGCGGCGATCTGGTTCGGGATCATCGTGGTGAAGATGGCCGAGCTCTGTTTGATCACGCCGCCCATCGGGCTGAACTGCTTCGTCGTGGCGGGCGTGGCGCAGGACGCGAAGATGGACATCTCGGTGCAGGACGTCTTCCGCGGCGCCTCGCCCTTCTTCGTGGCCGATGTCGCGACGGTGGCCGTGCTGATCGCCTTCCCGGGCATCGTGCTCTGGCTTCCGGGGCTGCTCTAGCCGCCGAGCAGGTCCGCCAGCGCCGGATGCGGAAAGCGCCGCCGGATCGTGACCGCGTAGAACGGGATGCGGATCGCCAGGTCGTAGGGCGCCGAGGCCACGCGCCCCGAGGCGATCTCGTCGGCCAGGACGACCGCCGGGGCGACGGCCAGCCCCGCGCCCTCGCGCGCCAACAGGCGCACCATCGCCATGTCGTCCACATCCGCCGCGATGCGCGGACGCACGTCGAGCCGCGCGAACAGCGCTTCCGCCTGGGCGCGGATCGCCGCATCGGTCGGAAGGATCAGCGGCTCGCCGGCCAGGAGGCCCCGCAGGTCACCGTGGCGCAGGCGTTCGGGCACGCCGTGCAGGCCCACGGCCTGCTCATCCACGCGCGCGGCCGTCAGCCCCTCCTCGGCGGTGGCGGGCAGTTCGGTGGTCAGCACCACGTCCAGCGCCAGGGCGCGCAGGCCGTCGAGCAGCACGGCGGTCGAGCCGGAGCGCAATTCGATCTCCCAGCGCCCGTCCTCGAGCGCGGGCCGCAGGAAGCGCATCTGGAAGTTGCGCGACAGCGTCGATTGCGAGCCCACGCGCAGCGGCGCCGCGCGCCCCTGTTCACGCAGACTGGCCAGCAGCTCCTCGCCCGTCCCGAAGATCCGCGCGGCGTGGTCCAGCGCGATCCGCCCCGCCTCGGTCAGGGTCAGCGTCCGGCCCGTCCGGTCGAACAGCTCGTGGCCCAGCCGCGCCTCGAGCTGGCGGATCTGCGTCGATAGCGCCGATTGCGACACGTTCAGCCGCTCCGCCGCGCGCCCCAGATGCCCCTCCGTCGCGACCTCGTGGAAATAGCGCAGGTGATGGTAGTTCAGACGGTTCATAGTTCCATTTTATAGAACGTTCTGCCGCGATAGTTGTATTTTTCTTTTGCCCTGCCGCCGGCCATATCCCCGGGACATCCATCCGGAGAGGCATCATGGACATCCTGCTCGGCATCGCCGCCACCATTCTCGAACAGCTGCAGAAGCCGACGCTGGCCTTCCTGATCGCGGGCATGGTCCTCGCGGCGGCGGGCAGCAAGCTGGCGGTGCCCGACCCGGCCTACAAGCTGATCGTGATGCTGCTTCTGCTGAAGGTCGGGCTCAGCGCCGGCATCTCGGTGCGCGAGGCGGATCTCGTGGCGCTCGCGGTCCCGGCCCTACTCGCCGCGGCGGTGGGCATTGCCATCGTGCTGCTGGGCGCCGGTTCGCTCGCGCGGCTGCGGGGCGTCGGCCGCGAGGACGCGCTGGCCACCGCGGGCCTCTTCGGCGCGGTCTCGGCCTCGACGCTGGCTGCCGGCATGGCGATGCTGGACGATGCCGGGATCGCATCCGAAGGCTTCATCGGCGCGCTCTATCCCTTCATGGACGTGGCCGCGCTGGTCACCGCGATCGTGATCGCGAAGCTCGGCATGGCGCGGAACGCGGCCGCGGCGGGCGCTGCGGGCGGCACCATGGCGCTGGGCGGCGGCCCGCGGTTGGGCGGGGTCGAGAAGGGCCTCGTCCCGGGCATCCTGGCCGAGACGGCGCGCAGCCCCGCGATCTCGGCGCTTCTGGCGGGCATCGGCATCGGCCTCTTCGCGCGGCCGGACGCGGTCTTCGACAGCTTCTACGAGCCGCTCTTCCGGGGCCTCTTGTCGATCCTGATGCTGGTCATGGGGATGGAGGCCTGGGCGCGGCTGAGCGAGATGCGCCGCGTCGCCCATGCCTATCTCGCCTACGGCCTGCTGGCCCCGCTGGTGCACGGGCTCCTAGGGCTGGGCGCGGGAGTCGCCGCCCATCATCTGACGGGCTTCAGCGAGGGCGGCATCGTGCTGCTGGCGGTGATGGCGGCCTCGTCCTCGGACATCTCGGGCCCGCCCACCATGCGCGGCGCGCTGCCCGGGGCGAACCCCTCGGCCTATGTCGGCACCTCGACCGGACTCGGCACGCCCGTCGCGATCCTCGCCATCCCGCTCTGGATCGCGCTGGCCGGATGGGCGGTGGGCTGACCGGACGGCAGCGCCGGCCGGCCGATTTTCGCGGCCCGGCATCGCGTAACTGGCGCCGGGCCGCCGATTTTTCCGGCCCGGCGCCGGCGCCGATTGCGGCGAAGCCCTGCCCAAGACGGCGGCCGCCGCCGGACGGTTTCCGCGCGGCGCTTCCGGGCGGCCCTTGACCGGCCATCCGGCGCCGACCGGCACCCCCGGAAGACGCGGAGCGGCGCCCGGAACGGCCCCCGCGGCCGCCGGGCCTGTCCCGTGACGCGGCTTCCGCTTTGCTGGACGGCAGGCGGGCCACGACGCCCGCCGGCAAACCGAAACCAGGGAGTTACGTTATGAAAACGCTCACCAAGATCTGCGCCGCGGCGCTTCTGACGGCGGCCCCGGCCTGGGCCCAGGACGCCGATGGCGACGGGATGGTCACGATGGAGGAACTCGTGGCCCAGTACCCCGACGTGACCGGCGAGATGTTCGCCAGCATGGACACCGATGGCGACGGTGCCCTGAACGAAGACGAGATCGCCGCGGCCGTCGAGGCGGGAATGCTTCCCTCGTGACCGCCTCGGCCCGGGCGCAGCCGCGCCCGGGCCTCTTGCGCCACGCCCCCGGCCCGCCGCGACCAGACGCCGCGCCCCGCGCAATAAACGACAAGAAATCGCCGCAGACGTGCAACTTTCTCCAGCGGGCTGGTTGACCCCCCCGTCCCCATCGGTATGGATGATTCCCGAACGGAGTGGATGATGAACCTATCTCTCGTAGTCATTGGGCCAGGGTGCATGGGTCGCGAATAGCGGCAGCCATATCGGCAACCATGCGCCCCCGGAGCTGACCCCTCCGGGGGTTTTTCGTGGAAAGGGACGGACGGATGAGCAGCAAGCAGATGACCGGCGCGCAGATGGTCGTGAAGGCGCTCAAGGATCAGGGCGTCGACACGGTGTTCGGCTATCCCGGCGGCGCCGTGCTGCCGATCTATGACGAGATCTTCCAGCAGAACGATATCCGCCATTTCCTCGTGCGCCACGAGCAGGCCGCCGTGCACGCCGCCGAGGGCTATGCCCGCTCGACCGGCAAGATCGGCGTCGCGCTGGTGACCTCGGGCCCCGGCGCGACCAACGCGGTGACCGGGCTGACCGACGCGCTGATGGATTCGATCCCGATCCTCGTGCTGTCGGGCCAGGTCCCGACCTTCATGATCGGCTCCGACGCCTTCCAGGAGGCCGATACCGTCGGCATCACCCGCCCCTGCACCAAGCACAATTGGCTGGTGAAGGAGACCGACCGCCTGGCCCCGGTCCTGCACGAGGCCTTCCACGTCGCCCAGAGCGGGCGGCCGGGCCCGGTGCTGGTCGACATCCCGAAGGACGTGCAATTCGCCTCCGGGCAATATGTCGGGCCGAAGCAGATCAAGACCTCGCATTACCAGCCGCGCATGAAGGGCGACGCGGAGGCGATCGAGCAGATGGTCGAGGCCATCGAGACCGCCGAGCGCCCGGTCTTCTATACCGGCGGCGGCGTCATCAATTCCGGCCCCGCCGCGAGCCAGCTCCTGCGCGAACTGGTCGAGGCCACGGGCTTTCCCATCACCTCCACGCTGATGGGCCTCGGCGCCTATCCCGCCTCGGGCGACAAGTGGCTGGGGATGCTCGGGATGCACGGCCTCTACGAGGCCAACATGGCCATGCATGGCTGCGACCTGATGCTGAATATCGGCGCGCGCTTCGACGACCGGATCACCGGGCGTCTGGACGCGTTTAGCCCGCTCTCGACCAAGGTCCATGTCGATATCGACCCCAGCAGCATCAACAAGGTGGTCAAGGCCGACATCCCGATCCTAGGCGATGTGGGCCATGTTTTGGAGGACGCGCTGCGCGTCTGGAAGGCGCGCGGCCGCAAGGTCAACCGCGAGGCGCTGCAGAAATGGTGGGCCCAGATCGAGCAGTGGAAGACCGTCGACTGCCTGGCCTTCACGCAGGACGGCCCGAACATCCGGCCCCAGTACGCCGTCGCCCGGCTCGAGGCGCTGACCAAGGGGCATGACCGCTACATCTGCACCGAGGTCGGCCAGCACCAGATGTGGGCCGCGCAATATCTCGGCTTCGAGGACCCGAACCGCTGGATGACCTCCGGGGGGCTCGGCACCATGGGCTACGGCCAGCCGGCCGCGATGGGGGTGCAGGTCGCGCACCCGGATGCGCTCGTCATCAATGTCGCGGGCGAGGCCTCCTGGCTGATGAACATGCAGGAGATGGGCACGATGGTGCAGTATCGCCTGCCGGTGAAGCAGTTCATCCTCAACAACGAACGGCTCGGCATGGTCCGCCAGTGGCAGGAGCTTCTGCACGGCGAGCGCTATAGCCAGTCCTGGTCCGAGGCGCTGCCCGATTTCGTCAAGCTGGCCGAGGCCTTCGGTGCCAAGGGCATCCAGTGCGCCGACCCCGCCGACCTGGATGACGCGATCATGGAGATGATCGAGCATGACGGCCCGGTCGTGTTCGACTGTCTCGTCGAGAAGCACGAGAACTGCTTCCCGATGATCCCCTCGGGCAAGGCGCATAACGAGATGCTGCTCGCCAATGCCGAGACGCAAGGCGCCATCACCGCGACGGGCGCGGTGCTGGTCTAGGGCTCACTCCAGGACGTAGGTGCCGGCCTCGGCGAGGCCGGTCATCGTCGCCAGCTCCGTCTGCTCCAGCACGCCGGAATCGTCGCCGTCCCATCCGGCCCAGAGCGACTGGCTGATCTCGACGATGCTCCAGGTGCCGCTCTGGTCCATGTCCCAGGCCTCCGGCAGGTCGAACCCGTCGATGTCGCCGGCTTCGAACTGGCCGTCGCCGTCGCGGTCGAGCTCCTGCAGCGGGGACAGCATGGCCCAGCCCAAAACCGTTTGGGCCGAAGCGGGGGCGGCGAGCGCAAGGGCGAGCGCGGCGTTCAGGGCAAGGCGTGTCGTCATGGCGGATCTCCATTTTTCCTGATCCGCCAGCTAGGGCGGGGCGGCGGCCCAGCCAGACGCCGCCCCGCCCCCACGCGCCTATTGCGACAGCATGCCGCCGGTCGCGAGATCGGCGTCGATCATCGCCATCTCGCTCGCCTCGATCGCGCCGCTGCCATCGGTATCGTAGCGGTTGAAGAGCAGGGCGTTGTATTCCGTGCTGTCCACGCCGCCATCGCCGTTGAGGTCCATGTTGACCCATTCGCCGACCTCGGCCGGCCCCGCGGTCCATTCCGCCTCGTCCAGAAGGGCGTCGCCATCGGTGTCGAAGCCGCCATGCGTGCCCATCGCGCCGAAACCCGCGTTGAATTCCTCGGGGCTCAGCGCGCCGGAGCCGTCCATGTCCCAGGCCCCATGGCCCATCGCGAAAGCTCCGGTGGTCGCCGCAAGCAAGGCGGCGGTGGTCAATATCCGTGTCATGTCATCTCTCCTGTCGAACCCCCGGGCGCGTGGCCCGGGCCATGGGGCGGTTCTGCGCCGCGGCGGCCCGCCGCTCCACCCGGGGGCGCGGCCCGGCGCCCGATCCGCCGTCGATCCGCGCAAGGCGGGCGGAAAGCAGCGCAAAGGATGCACGGATCGCCGCCGGGCCCGCGCTTGACAGGCGGCGGCGTGCCGACGGAGGGCGGAACGCGAAAGGGGCGGCCCGTAGGACCGCCCCCGAACATCCGCGCCAGGCGCGACGTTCTGCGAGATATCACTCGCTGCGCTGGAAATAGCCGTCGTAATCGGTCGTCAGCACGGTGAACTCGTCCCCGTCGATGAAGCCCGAGTCGTCGGCGTCGTAGATCGACAGGACACCCTCGGCGAGTTCCTCCTCGTCGATCATGCCGTCGGCGTTGATGTCGAAATTGGTCTCGACCTCGGGATTGACCTCGGCCAGACGCGCGGTCACGGGACCGAAAGCGGCCTCGTACTCCTCCATCGACAGCATGCCGTCATTGTCCGTGTCGAACCGCGCGACGGTGAAGTTGTCGTTGAATAGGTTGCGATACTCGGCGCCGGTCAGCTGGCCGTCGCCATCGACGTCGTAGCTCATCATGACCATCTGGGCCGAGGCGGGCGCGGCCAGCATCATGGCGATGGCGGCGGCGGTGAGACGTGCAGGGGTCTTCATGTGTAAACTCCTGAGGTAATTGCAGGTTTCCCGCGGCGGCGCGTCCGCCGCGGACATGGTGAAAACGACGATCCCCCCGGTGCGGGTTCCAAATTTCTCGCGGCGCTTTCCAAGCGCGGCGAAATTCGGCAAGAAACCGCGAGGCCGCCCCAAGGAGAGACCCGATGTCGCCGCTCAAGCTCAAGAAGGGCTCCACCAGCCATTCCGCCTACAACCTGCGCCCGACCTTCTCGGACGTGCAGGAGCGGCACACCATCGCCGTGCTCGTCGACAACGAAGCCGGCGTCCTGGCCCGCGTGATCGGCCTCTTCTCGGGGCGCGGCTACAATATCGAAAGCCTCACCGTGGCCGAGGTCGACCACGAGGGGCACACCTCGCGCATCACCATCGTCACCACGGGCACCCCGCAGGTGATCGAGCAGATCAAGGCGCAGCTGGGCCGGATCGTGCCGGTCCACGACGTCCACGACCTGACCGTCGAGGGCCCGGCGGTCGAGCGCGAGCTGGCGCTCTTCAAGGTGCACGGGACCGGCGACAAGCGGATCGAGGCGCTGCGCCTGGCCGAGATCTTCCGCGCCAACGTCGTCGACAGCACGCTCGACAGCTTCGTCTTCGAGATCACTGGCGACGTGGGCAAGATCGACGCCTTCGCCGATCTGATGCGCCCGATCGGCCTGGTCGAGATGGCGCGCACCGGGGTCGCCGCCCTGTCGCGCGGCAGCACCGCCTGATCGCGCCGCGGGCGCGTCGCTCGTGGACAAGACAGCCCCGAGCCGGGCCTTCCACCCTTCTGGTGACGGAACGGGAGGAGTGGGCCCATGAAGGATATCGACGCGCTCGCCGCCGTGCGCCAGCCGATCGGGCGGGCGAGCGGTCTGCCCAATGCCCATTACACCGACGCCCAGACGATCCGCGCCGAGACGGCGGCGATCCTGCACGGAAGCTGGGCCGGGATCGGCGTCGCCGCGCAGGTGCCGCAGAACGGCGACGCCGTGCCCATCGATTTCGCGGGCGCGCCGCTCCTTCTGCTGCGCGACCGCGCGGGCCGGGTCCGCGTCTTCCAGAACGTCTGCCGCCACCGCGGCATGATCCTCGTCTCCGAGCCGCGCCGCATTGAGGGCGCGATCCGCTGCCCCTACCATTCCTGGTGCTACTCGACCGAGGGCCGCCTGGTCGCCACGCCCCATGTCGGCGGGCCGGGCCGCAACAGCGACGCCCGGATCGACCGCGACGGGCTGGGCCTGATCGAGGTCGCCGCCCATGTCTGGCGCGACGTGGTCTTCGTCAATCTCGACGGCACCGCCCCGCCCTTCCCGGAGGTCCACGCCGCCGCCATCGCCCGCTGGGCGGAATTCGACCAGCCGCTGCACCATGACGGCCGCGATTTCGAGCTGGCCGTCGCCTGCAACTGGAAGCTCGCCGTCGAGAATTACTGCGAAAGCTATCACCTGCCCTGGATCCATCCCGGGCTGAACGCCTATTCGCGGCTCGAGGACCATTACCATATCGAAGGCGACGGCTTCTCGGGCCAGGGCACGTCGGTCTACCGCCAGCTCACCGACGGCGCGACGCGCTTTCCGGATTTCGACGGGTTGCCTGCGAAATGGGACCGGGCGGCTGAGTATCTCAGCCTGTTTCCCAACGTGCTGCTGGGCACGCATCGCGACCATGCCTTCGCGATCGTCCTGATGCCCGACGGGCCCGACCGGACGCGCGAGCAGGTGCATTTCTACTATGCCACACCCGATCCGGATGTCGCGCTCGCCGACCGGAACGCGGCGCAATGGCGTGCGGTTTTCGAGGAGGATCTGTTCGTGGTCGAGGGGATGCAGCGCGGCCGCGCGGCCCCGGGCTTCGACGGCGGACGCTTCAGCCCGGCCATGGACGGCCCCACCCACGCCTTCCACGATTGGGTGGCGGCCAAGCTGGGCGCATGAGGGACGCGAGCCCCGACGCCCGCCTCGATGCCGCCCTGCTGGCGGCGCATGAGGCGGGCGACGGCGCGCGCCTGATCGGCCTCTACGCGCAGGCCGCCGAGCGGGCGGACGCACCGGCCCGGCCCTTCTTCCTGACGCAGGCCTGGGTCCACGCGCTCGAAGCCGGGGACACGCGCGCCGAGGCGCTGGCCGCGAAGCTGCGCGCGATGGGCCGCCTCTGACCGCGCGATGGGCCTAACGCGCGAACTTGCGCATCAGCGCGTCGCGCACCGGGGGCGTGACGAATTTCGACACGTCGCCGCCCAGCCGCGCGATCTCCTTCACCAGCTTCGAGGCGATGGCCTGGTGCTCGGTATCGGCCATCAGGAAGACGGTCTCGATCTCGTCGTTCAGCTTGCGGTTCATGCCGACCATCTGAAACTCGTATTCGAAATCCGCCACCGCGCGCAGGCCGCGCACGATCACCTGCGCGCCCACGTCCACGGCGCAGTCGATCAGCAGGTTCTCGAACGGGTGGGCGACGATCTCGGTGCCGGTCCGCTTGCACCAGTGCCGCGCCTCGGCGGTGACCATCTCGACGCGCTCCTCCAGCGTGAAGAGCGGGCTCTTGTCGCGGTTGATCGCCACGCCGATGACCAGTCGGTCGACCAGCCGGCAGGCCCGCTCGATGATGTCGATATGGCCGTTCGTGATCGGATCGAACGTGCCCGGATAGAGCCCGATGCGCATGGGTGCCCCCGCAAGATTGTTGCGTCCTGCGTGGCACGGCCCCGCCCGCGGATCAACCGGCCTTGCCGCGCCAGCGCAGGCTCCGCCGGTTCAGCGCGTCCAGATCGGCCCGCCCCGCCAGCACCGCCTCGCCCAGCGCCACGGCGCGGGCCAGCACGTCGTCGGGGGCATGGGCATAGGCGGGGCGCCTGGGGATCGCGTCGTACCAGACGCCGCCGGTCGCGTGATCCAGCAGGATGCGCTGGAAGCAATGGTTCAGATGCACGGGCCAGCCGGGCCCCGCCGCCTCGGGCAGGTCGCGGTTCGTCAGCTGCTTCCAGCGGTCCTCCAGCGCGGCGCGGTCCATGGCGCCGAAGATGGGGCCGCGCGAGCGGGCGTCCAGATCAGGTATGGCCGCCGATCATCTGCTCCAGCGCGTCCTTCTCCATCGAGACCTCCGACAGCCGCGCCTTGACCACGTCGCCCAGCGAGATCAGCCCGACCAGCAGCCCGTCCTCCTCCACCGGCATGTGGCGGAAGCGTCCGGCGGTCATGCGGGTCAGGATCTCCTGAGCGTCGTCGCCCGGGCGGCAGGTCTGCACGTCCGAGGTCATCAACTCGGAGACTTTGCGGTCCATCATCGCGCCGCCCTGGCGGCCCATCTCGCGGACGATGTCGCGCTCCGACAGGATCCCCGCGGCGCGGCGCCCGTCCTTCGACACCACCAGCGCACCGATCTTGCGCGCGCCCAGCTCGGCCACCGCATCGGCGATGGTGGCCTGCGGATCGATGGTCAACACGCCGGTATTGGCCTTCGAGGCGAGGATTTGCGTCACGAACATGGGGCCACCTCCATCTGGCTTGTCCCGCCAGCGTCCGCGCGACGCCGCGTCAAGTCAAGCGGCGGCTGCCCGCGCCTCCAGCCGGGCGATCTCGACGCGGATGCGCTCGGCCAGCAGGTCGGCCACCGCATCGAAGGGCGCGCCGGTCGTGTCGGCATGGCGCACCAGGTGGAAGGCCCGGCTGAGCCCCGCCTCGGGCAGCACCGGGACCACGGCCGGGTCGGCGGCGCGCATGAAGTCGTGGACCACGCCCACCCCGGCCCCGGCACGGATCAGCGCCCATTGCAGGTTGGCTGAGTTCGAGGCGAGATCCGGCGCGCCCAGCCCCAGCTCGCCCAGATGGTCCAGATCGGGGTCGAAGATCATGTCCGGGATATATCCCACCCGGTCCGCGTCCCGCAGGCTGTCGCGCGTCACCGGCCCGTGCGCGGCCAGCCAGTCGCGATGCGCCGCGAGCCCGAGCCGGTAGTCGCAGATGCGCCGCACGATCAGCCGCCCCGCCGCGGGCGCAGAGACGGTGATCGCCATATCCGCCTCGCGCCGCGACAGGTCCAGCAGCCGCGGCAACGCGACGATGTCGAAGGCGAGGTCGGGATGGTCGCGGCGCAGGCCCGCGCAGACCTGCGGCAGGACGTGGCTGCCGATGCCGTCCGGCGCGCCGATCCGGACCCGGCCGGCCAGCTTCGCGGGCCCCGACAGCGCCGCGCGGCCCGCGCGGGCCCCTGCCTCCATCGCCTCGGCATGCGGCATCAGCCCCTGCCCCGCCCCAGTCAGCGCATAGCCCTGCGGCGATTTCACGAAGAGCGCCGCGCCCGCCGCGGCCTCCAGCCGTCGCACCCGGCGGCTCAGCGTGGCGGGATCCAGCCGCAGCCCACGCGCCGCCTCGGTCAGGCTGCCCGCGCGCGCGACGCTCAGGAAAATTCGCAGGTCGTCCCAGTCCATACGCCCATACGTACCGACAAAACCGCAAGACGGTCCAGCGGGATCGTCTCTGTTTCCGCCGCCATCCAGCGCGTAACCTCCGCGGCGGATGCTTTCTGGGAGGATGCCATGCAACAGATCGGACATTGGATCGACGGCGCGGAGGCCGCGGGCGCGGGCCGCCGCGCGGATGTCTTCAACCCCGCCACTGGCGAGGTGCAGGCGCAGGTCGCGCTTGCCTCTAAGGACGAGCTCGACCGCGCGGTCGCCATCGCCGAGGCGGCCCAGCCCGCCTGGGCCGCGACCAACCCGCAGCGCCGCGCTCGCGTGCTGATGAAATTCGTCGACCTGCTGAACCGCGACATGGACAAGCTGGCCGAGGCGCTGTCGCGCGAGCACGGCAAGACCCTGCCCGATGCCGCCGGCGACGTGCAGCGGGGCCTCGAAGTCGTCGAGTTCTGCATCGGCGCGCCGCATCATCTGAAGGGCGAGTTCACCGACAGCGCGGGCCCCGGCATCGACATGTATTCCATGCGCCAGCCGCTGGGCGTCACCGCGGGCATAACGCCCTTCAACTTCCCCGCCATGATCCCGATGTGGATGTTCGCGCCCGCCATCGCCTGCGGCAACGCCTTCATCCTGAAGCCCTCCGAGCGCGACCCGTCGGTGCCGCTGATGCTGGCCGCGCTGATGGAGGAGGCGGGCCTGCCCAAGGGCATCCTGCAGGTCGTGAACGGCGACAAGGAAGCGGTGGACGCGATCCTCGACCACCCGGTCATCCAGTCGGTGGGCTTCGTCGGCTCCACCCCAATCGCCGCCTATATCTACGAGCGCGCCTCCGCGAACGGCAAGCGCGCGCAATGCTTCGGCGGCGCGAAGAACCACATGATCATCATGCCCGATGCCGACATGGACCAGGCCGCCGACGCGCTGGTCGGCGCGGGCTACGGTGCGGCGGGCGAGCGCTGCATGGCGATCTCGGTCGCCGTGCCCGTGGGCGAGGAGACCGCCGACCGCCTGATCGAGAAGCTGGTCCCGCGCGTCGAGGCGCTGAAGGTCGGCCCTTACACCGCCGGCAACGACGTCGATTTCGGCCCCGTGGTGACGGCCGCGGCGAAGGAGAACATCCACCGCCTGATCCAGTCCGGCATCGACGCGGGCGCCGAGCTCGTCGTCAACGGGCGCGACTTCAAGATGCAGGGTTACGAGGACGGCTTCTTCGTGGGCGCGCATCTGTTCGACCGCGTGACGAAGGACATGGAGATCTACCAGAAGGAGATCTTCGGCCCCGTACTCTCCTGCGTGCGCGCGCAGACCTACGAGGAGGCGCTGGGCCTCGCCATGGACCACGAATACGGCAACGGCACCGCGATCTTCACCCGCGACGGAGACGCCGCGCGCGACTTCGCCAAGCGCGTGAACGTGGGCATGGTGGGCGTCAACGTGCCGATCCCGGTGCCGCTGGCCTACCACACCTTCGGCGGCTGGAAGAAATCCATGTTCGGCGATCTCAACCAGCATGGCCCCGATGCCTTCCGCTTCTACACCCGCACCAAGACGGTCACCGCGCGCTGGCCCTCGGGCATCAAGGAAGGCGGCGAGTTCTCGATCCCCGTGATGGAGTAGGTCACGATCGCGTGGCGGCGGTTGATCGGTCGCGGCGGGAAGAGGAGGATGACGCCGGGCAACCGGAAAGGATCCCTCCCATGACACTCACCCGCCGCAACGTTTTGACCGCCGCCGCCGCTCTGCCGCTGGCCGCGACGATGGCGACCCGGGCCCGGGCCGCCAGCCATGAAGTCACGATCCGGAATTTTCGCTTCACCCCCGCCACGCTGGCCGTCGCCCCCGGCGACACGGTGACCTTCACCAATCGCGACGGCGCGCTGCACAGCGCGACCTCGACGCAGGCGGGCCTCTTCGACACCGGCGCGCTTCAGGCGGGGCAATCCGCCTTGGTGACCGTCGATTTCCGCGGGGATGCCGCGTATTTCTGCAAGTTCCACCCGCGCATGACCGGCAGCCTGTCCTCGAGTTGATCCGGCCCCCCGACGGCGCGTCGGGGCTCCGGCCAGTCACTCCCGGCGCGGAACGGGCGCGATGCCGGCCCAAGCGGAACGACTAAGGCGGGCGGCGGAGGCGCGGCCCGTCGGCGGGGCGGCGCCGACGTCCCCGCCCGCGAAGATGTGAACGGCGCGGCCCTTCCACGACGGGCGCGTCGCTGCTAGCAGAGCGAAAATTTCGGAGCAGTAACCGATGACCCACAGCACACGCCGAAACCTCATGCTGGGCGCCGCCGCGGCGCTCGCCGCCCCCGCGCTCGCCCGTCCGGCCCTCGCGCAATTCGCGCCGATCGGGCAGGACATCGCCCGCCGCAACACCTCCAGCTTCGAGATGATCGACTGGCGCGAGCATTTCGACGGGCTGGGGAAGGCCACCATCATCTGCGACACCAACAGCCGCGCGCTGCATTTCTGGTCGGGCGACGGCTCGGATTACCGTCTCTACCCGACCTCCGTGCCGATGTCGGACGAGCTGACCCGTCGCGGCTATACAGAGATCGTGCGCAAGAAGGTCGGCCCGACTTGGACCCCCACCGCCGCCATGCGCGAGCGCGACCCCACGCTGCCCGATTTCATGGAGGCCGGACCCGGCAACCCGCTGGGCACGCATGCCATGTATCTCAGCTGGCCCGCCTACCTGATCCACGGCACGCATGACACGCGCAAGATCGGTCGCCGGTCCTCCTCGGGCTGCATCGGCCTTTACAACGAGAAGATCGCCGAGCTCTTCGCGCTGACGCCCATCGGCACGCAGGTCCGCGTGATCTAACCCACGGTGCGCGGCGGAATTGACGCTTGCCGCCGCCGCGTGAATGGCCATCCTGCTCCCTCCAAGAGGGGGAGCGCGATGTCCGAGCCTGACTTCACCATCGGGATCGAGGAGGAATACCTCCTCGTCGACCCCGAAACCGGCGCGCTGGTCGAGGCGCCCGACGCGCTGATGGAGGCGGCGTCCGACCGGCTGGGCAGCCAAGTCAGCCCCGAATTCCTGCAATGCCAGATCGAGGTCGGCACCGGCGTCTGCGCGAATGTGGGCGAGGCGCGCGACGATCTCAAACGCCTGCGCGCCACGGTGGCCGAGCTGGCGGGCCAGCACGGGCTCGCCCCCATCGCCGCCTCCTGCCACCCGTTCTCGGACTGGCGCGACCAGCATTTCACCCCGAAGGACCGCTACCGCGAACTCGCCCGCGACCTGCAGGCCGTGGCCGAGCGGATGCTGATCTGCGGCATGCATGTCCATGTCGGCATCGTCGACGAGGAGACCCGCATCGACCTGATGGCGCAATTCGCCTATTTCCTGCCCCACCTGCTGGCGCTCTCGGCCTCCTCGCCCTTCTGGCAGGGCGACGAGACCGGGCTCGACAGCTACCGCCTGACGGTCTTCGACAACATGCCCCGCACCGGGCTGCCGCCGACGCTGTCCAACTGGTCGGATTGGCGCCGCTCGGTCGAGACGCTGGTCGAGCTGGGCGTGATCGAGGACGGCACGAAGATCTGGTGGGACCTGCGCCCCTCGGACAATTTCCCGACCGTCGAGACGCGGATCTGCGACGTCTCTCCGCGGCTCGAGACCACGCTGACGCTGGCCGCGCTGGTGCAGGCGACGATGCGGCGGCTCTGGCGGCTGCGGCAGGCGAACCAGCGCTGGCGCGTCTACGACCGGTTCCTGATCGACGAGAACCGCTGGCGCGCGATGCGCCACGGCGTGCGCGGCGGGCTGATCGATTTCGGCCGCCGGCAGATCGTCCCACTGCCCGATCTCGTCGAGGAATGGCTGGAGCTAATCGCCGAGGATGCCGAGGCGCTGGGCTGCACCGCCGAGGTGGCCCGCGCCCGCGACATCGCCCGCGGCGGCAACGCCGCCGACCGCCAGCGCGAGATCTTCGAGGCCGCGCGCGCGGACGGCGCGGACAAGACCGATGCCGGCCGCGCAGTCGTGGCCCATCTGGTCGAGACCTTCGGCGCCGATCTCTAGCGCTGCGGCGCCGCGCCGCCGCGGCCGCATCCGCCTTTGACAGGGCCGCCCCCGCGGCGCTAATTGAACGGGTGTTCAAATCAGGTCACGGGAGGGACCGGGTGATGGATTTCGCACTTTCCGAGGAAAGCCAGGCCATCTTCGACATGGCCCGCGATGTCGGCCGGTCCGAAATCGCGCCCCATGCCCGCGACTGGGAAGCGGCAGGCGACATCCCCAAGGCGCTCTGGCCCAAGCTGGCCGAGCTGGGCTTCGGCGGGCTCTACGTCTCCGAGGCGTCGGGCGGCGCGGGGCTCAGCCGCCTCGACGCCACCCTGGTCTTCGAGGCGCTGAGCCAGGCCTGCCCCTCGACCGCCGCCTTCCTGTCGATCCACAACATGTGCGCCAAGATGATCGACGGCTTCGGCTCGGAGGAGCTGAAGGCGAAATACCTGCCCAAGGCGCTGACCTGCGAGACCTTCTTCTCCTATTGCCTGACCGAGCCCGGCTCGGGCTCCGACGCGGCGGCGCTGAAGACCCGGGCGGTCAAGACCAACGACGCCTGGCGGCTGACCGGCACCAAGGCCTTCATCTCGGGCGGCGGCTATTCGGACGCCTATATCGTCATGGCCCGCTCGGGCGACGCGGGTCCCAAGGGCATCAGCGCCTTCGTGGTCGAGGACGGCGCGGAGGGCCTGTCCTTCGGCGGGCTCGAGGACAAGATGGGCTGGCGGGCGCAGCCCACCCGGCAGGTCCAGTTCGACGACTGCCCCACGCCGCTGGGCAACCTCCTGGGCGAAGACGGCCACGGCTTCCGCTACGCCATGGCCGGGCTCGACGGCGGCCGCCTCAACATCGCGGCCTGCTCCTTGGGCGCCGCGCAACAGGCGCTGGACCAGACGGTCGATTACGTGCGCGAACGCAAGGCCTTCGGCCAGAGCCTCGCCGAGTTCCAGAACACCCAGTTCCGCCTCGCCGAGATGGAGATCGAGCTGCAGGCCGCGCGCACCTTCCTGCGCCAGGCGGCGTGGAAGCTCGACAAGGGCGCGCCGGACGCGACCAAGTTCTGCGCCATGGCCAAGAAATTCGTCACCGAGGCCGGGTCCGAGGTCGTCGACGGCTGCCTGCAGCTGCATGGCGGCTACGGCTATCTCGGCGATTACGGGATCGAGAAGCTGGTGCGCGACCTGCGGGTGCACCAGATCCTCGAGGGCACCAACGAGATCATGCGCCTGATCGTGGCGCGGCAGATGCTGGCGGCGTGAGCCGTCTCGGCGCGTCTTCGCCGCGCCGACCCGCCGGGGGGCGCCGCCCCCCGGGCCCCCCGAAGTATTTCCGGACCCATGATGAGGCTGGGCCATGAGTTCCGAGATCGACATCCGCATCGAGGGCCGTGCGGGCCGCATCACGCTGAACCGGCCCGACGTGCTGAACGCGCTGAGCTGGGAGATGTGCCTCGCCATCGAGGCCGCGCTGGACGCCTGGCGCGACGACGCGGCGGTCGCGCTGGTGCTGATCGATGGCGCGCCGGGCCGCGCCTTCTGCGCCGGCGGCGACATCGCCCAGATGCACCGCGCCGGGACCGAGGGGCGCTACGATTACGGCCGGCGCTTCTGGGCGGACGAATACCGGATGAACGCCAAGCTCTTCCATTTCCCGAAGCCCGTGGTGACCTTCCTGCACGGCTTCACCATGGGCGGCGGCGTGGGCGTGGGCTGCCACGGGTCGCACCGGATCGTGGACGCGATCTCGCGCATCGCCATGCCGGAATGCGGCATCGGGCTGGTGCCCGACGTGGGCGGCTCGCTGATCCTGGCCCGCGCGCCGGGGCGGCTAGGCGAGTATCTCGCGGCGACAGGCGCGCGGATGGGCCCGGGCGACGCGATCCATGCGGGCTTCGCCGACTATTTCGTGCCCGAGGGCTGGGACGCGCTGAAGGCCCGGCTGATCGAGACGGGCGCGCCCGCGGCGGTGGATGCGGCGGCCTCCGCGCCGCCGGAGGCCCCCTTGGCCGCCGCGCGGACCCAGATCGACACGCTCTTCGCGGGCGACACGCTGGGCGATATCTGGCGCGCGCTGCAGGGCGCCGAAGGCGCGCTGGCCGAAGAGGCACGCGCCGCGCTCGCACGCAATTCGCCCCTCTCGATGGCCTGCGCCGTCGAGATGCTGCACCGGCTGGGCGACGATCCCACGATCGAGCAGGCGCTGGGCCTCGAATACCGCTTTACCTTCCGCGCGCTGGAACATGCCGATTTCGTCGAGGGCATCCGCGCGCAGATCATCGACAAGGACCGCAGCCCGCGCTGGCGGCATTCCGGCCCCGACGCCGTGCCACCGCTCGACGTGTCGCGCATGCTGATGCCGCTGGGGCCCGACGCCCTGCAACTGGAGGAGACGCCATGAAGGTCGCATTCATCGGATTGGGCAACATGGGCGCGCCCATGGCCCGCAACCTCGCCCGCGCGGGCCACGCGGTCACCGGCTACGACACCGCCGCCCCCGCGCCCGAGGGCGTGACCCCGGCCGACAGCGCCGCCGCGGCGGTGGACGGGGCGGAGGTGGTCGTCACCATGCTGCCCAATGGCGAGATCCTGCGCGCCGTCGCCGAGGAGGTGATCCCGGCGATGGCGGAGGGCGCGACGCTTCTCGATTGCTCGACCGTCGACGTGGCCTCCGCCCGCGCCGTTGCCGCGATGGCCGAGGCCCGCGGTCTGGGCGCGCTCGACGCGCCGGTCTCGGGCGGGATCGGCGGCGCGGATGCGGGGACGCTGACCTTCATGGTGGGCGGCACGGCGGCGGCGCTGGCGGCGGCCGCGCCGCTGCTCGACGTGATGGGCGGGCGCACCGTGCATTGCGGGCCGGCGGGCAACGGGCAGGCGGCGAAGATCTGCAACAACATGATCCTCGGCGCGACGATGGTCGCCACCTGCGAGGCCTTCGCGCTGGCCGACAAGCTGGGGCTCGATCGGCAGGCGATGTTCGACGTCGTCTCGACCTCGTCGGGGTCCAGCTGGTCGATGAACACCTATTGTCCCGCGCCGGGCGTGGGTCCGAAATCGCCCGCCGACAACGACTACACACCCGGCTTCGCGGCCGATCTGATGCTCAAGGACCTGCGGCTGAGCCAGCAGGCGGCGGAGGCGGTCGACTGCCCCACGCCGATGGGCGCCGCGGCGACGCGCGAATACGCCGCCTTCGTGGAGCATGAGGACGGCAGGGGTCGGGATTTCAGCGCGATGCTGCCGCGCTTGAACGCGAGGGGCCGCGGCTGAGCGCACTGAAACAGGCACCCTGCCCGGTGGTCCGGCGCTCCGGCAGCGCCAGCCGCGGTCGGCGAGCCCGGAGGGCGTTCGTGCAAGGATGGAAATTAGTGGCGCGGTTGACGGGGCTCGAACCCGCGACCCCCGGCGTGACAGGCCGGTACTCTAACCAACTGAGCTACAACCGCGCATCGGACGGGAGGTTTGGGCAAGCGAGTGGCGCGGTTGACGGGGCTCGAACCCGCGACCCCCGGCGTGACAGGCCGGTACTCTAACCAACTGAGCTACAACCGCGCATCGGACGGGAGGTTTGGGCAAGCGAGTGGCGCGGTTGACGGGGCTCGAACCCGCGACCCCCGGCGTGACAGGCCGGTACTCTAACCAACTGAGCTACAACCGCGCAGCTTGCCCGCCGTTCCCGGCGTGAGCGGGGGTGTAAGGCCGCGATCCGGGCGCGTCAAGCGGCCCCGGACGGGATTGTCGCAGGCCGCCCGGCCGGCCCCGCGCGGCGCCTTACCGGTCCGGCAGCGGGATATGCTCCGCATCGTCGCCGGGCGGGAGCTGGAACCGGCCATGCCGCCAGTCGCCCGCGCGCCAGGCCTCCTTCGCGGCGTCGATCCGGTCCTGCGAGGAGGCGACGAAATTCCACCAGATGAAGCGCGGCCCCTCCAGGGTGTCGCCGCCGAGCAGCATCACCCGCGCCCCCGCCGCCCCCGCCTTCAGCGACAGCCGGTCGCCGGGGCGGAAGACCATCATCCGCCCGGCCTCGAAGGTCTCGCCGGCGATGGCGACCTCGCCCTCGACGACATAGACGCCCCGGTCCTCGTGATTGTCGGGCAGCGGGATCGCCGCGTGCGGCTGCAGCACGGCATCGGCGTAGAACATCGCGGAGGCCGTCTCCACCGGCGCCCGCGCGCCCCAGGCCTCGCCCAGGATCAACCGCACCGCCTTGCCCTCGCCGTCGAGCATCGGCAGCGCATCGGCCGGCGCATGTTCGAAGGCCGGCGCGCGATCCTCGTGATCCTTGGGCAGCGCCACCCATGTCTGGATCCCGAAGAAGGGCATCGGGTCGGTCTGCGTCGCGTCGTCGGTGCGCTCGGAATGGGTGATGCCATGCCCCGCGACCATCCAGTTTACGGCCCCGGGCTCGATCCAGGCATCCGTGCCCAGGCTGTCGCGATGATGCATCCGGCCGCGGAACAGATAGGAGATTGTGGCCAGCCCGATATGGGGATGCGGCCGCACGTCCATACCACGCGACGGCAGGAATTCCGCCGGTCCCATCTGGTCGAAGAAGATGAAGGGGCCGACCATCCGGCGCGCGGGTGCGGGCAGCGCGCGGCGCACCTCGAAGCCGCCCAGGTCGCGGGCGCGGGGCACGATGACGGTCTCGATGGCGTCGACCTCGTCGCCCATGGGGCAATGCGGGTCCAGCGCGGGGTTCCAGCTCATGGCGTCTCCTTTCCGGCACCGATGCTAGGCCCATCGCCCGCGCCGCGCATCCCCGCATCGGCGCACGGGACTTGCGCGGACCGACCGCTGCCGCCAGACCGGGCGGGGATGCGAGGGAGGACAGGGTGGAGAAGACGGCGATCGTGACGGGCGCGGCCCGCGGCATCGGGCTGGCGACGGCGAAACTGTTCCTGGCCGAGGGCCGCCAGGTGGCGCTGGTCGATATCGACGAAGAGGAGCTGGCCCGCGCCGCTGCGGCGCTGGGCGACGAGCGCGCCCATGCCTTGCCCTGCGACATCGCCGATCCCGACGCCGTGGCCCGACTGGTCGGCACGGTCGAGGCCGCGCTGGGCCGGGTCGACGCGCTGGTCAACAATGCGGGCATCGCCGATTTCGGACCGCTCGACGCGCATGATTTCGAGCGCTGGCGCGCGGTCATGGCCGTCAATCTCGACGGCACCTTCCTGATGAGCCAGGCCTTCCTGCCCGCGCTGAAGGCCACACGCGGCGCCATCGTGAACATCGCCTCGATCAGCGCGCTGCGGGCCTCGACGCTGCGCGTGGCCTACGGCACCTCCAAGGCCGGGGTCGCCCATCTGACCCAGCAGCAGGCCGTCGAGCTGGGCGAATACGGCATCCGCGTGAATTGCGTCTGCCCCGGCCCGGTGCGCACCAAGCTGGCTATGGCCGTGCACACCCAGGAGATCATCGACGCCTATCACGACGCCATCCCGCTCTGCCGCTACGGTCAGGAGCGGGAGATCGCGGAGGCGATCCTCTGGCTCTGCTCGGACAAGGCCAGCTTCGTGACCGGCCAGCGGCTGGCTGTCGATGGCGGGTTCGAGGCGGCGGGCATCGGCCTTCCGGCCCTGCGCGCCTGAAGGGCGCCGGTCGCGCTCTAGCTTGCGAAGGGCTGAGCCTCGAAACGGGGGCCTGGCCGCCCCGGCGGCAGGCGTCCGCGGCGGGGGTCGTGGTGGGTGGTGAGGGGCTCGAACCCCCGACATCCTCGGTGTAAACGAGACGCTCTACCAACTGAGCTAACCACCCGGAACCCGAGCGCGGCCTAGCCCAAGCCGGCCGGCGTCGCAAGCGCGCGGCCTCAGCGCAGGATGCGCTCGACCCCGTCGCGGGTGTGGATGACGACGCCCTGCGGCTCGGCCAGCGCGTCCCAGTCGGCGCCCCCCAGAAGCCGCGCGCGCAGCGCCATGCCAAGCACGCCGTGGGTGACCAGGATCGCGCGCGCCGGCAGGTCCTCCAGCAGCGACGCGACCCGGGCTTCAAGCGCCGCCCGGCTCTCGCCGCCCGGGGCCGCGAATTTCCAGTCGACGCCGGATCCCGCGGGCAGCTCGGCCATCAGCAGGCCCTGCCAATCGCCCAGCCCGATCTCGGCCAGCCGCGGCTCGATCCGCCCCGAGAGCCCTGCCAGCGCCGCCGTCGCCCGCGCCCGGCCGCGGGGGCTGACGAAGACGGGAGCGGCGATGCCATGGGCGCGCAGGATCGCCCCCTGCCGCGCCGCCTGCACGCGGCCAAGCGGCGTCAGGCGCGAGTCCAGCGTGCCCTGGAGGCGACGCTCCAGGTTCCACTCGGTCTGGCCGTGGCGCAGGATGAAATACTCGGGCATCGCATCCGCGCGGTCGGGAAGGGAATGGTGGGTGATGAGGGATTTGAACCCCCGACATCTTCGATGTGAACGAAGCGCTCTACCACTGAGCTAATCACCCGACGGGCGCCCGGATAGCGCAGGCCGCACCCCCTCGCAAGAGGCATCGAACCCCGCCGCATCGCGGCCATCGATCCCCGAGATTCCGCATATGCGCCACAATCGGGTCGGATTGTCCTGCCAACGGGAACGATGACACAAACCCGTTTCTCGTGAGGCCGCCCCCGATGACCGACGCCAGCTCCGCCGCCCCGATCGCCGCGCCGAAATCCCGGCGCCTGCCGGCGGCGGCGATCTTCACGCTGACGATCTTCCTCAGCGCGAGCCTCCTGTTCCTCGTCCAGCCGCTCTTCGCGAAGCTGGTCCTGCCGCTCCTGGGCGGCGCGCCGGCCGTCTGGACCACGGCCATGCTGTTCTTCCAGACGGTGCTGATCGGCGGCTATCTCTATGCCCACCTCCTGGTGCGCTACGTGCCGCAACGCGGCCAGCTCGCCATCCATCTGTGCATCTGGGGCGCGGCGTTGATCTTTCTGCCGCTCTCGGTCCCCGCGGGCTGGACGCCCGAGCCGGGCGGCTCGCTGCCCTGGCAGACCCTGATGCTCTTCGCGGCGGGGGTGGGGGTGCCCTTCGCGATGCTCTCGGCCAACGCGCCGCTGATCCAGGCCTGGTACGCGCGCAGCGACGGGCCATCGGCCGACGACCCCTATTTCCTCTATGCCGCCTCGAATGCCGGATCGCTGATCTCGCTCCTGGCCTTCCCGCTCCTCGCCGAGCCCTTCCTCGGCGGCTCGGCCACCGGTCTCGTCTGGTCGGCGGGCTTCGTCCTTCTGGGCGGCATGGTGCTGGCCTCGGGCCTCCTGGTCCGTCGCACTGCGCCGGCGCGCGCCGCGACGGCCGAGGCGGCGGCCCCAGCCGCGCCCATCGATCTCAAGCGCGTGGCGCTTTGGCTGGGGCTGGCCTTCGTGCCCTCCTCGACCATGCTGGTGGTGACGACCAAGATCAGCATCGACCTGGGCTCGATCCCGCTGGTCTGGGCGGTGCCGCTCTCGCTCTACATCCTCACCTTCGTGCTGACCTTCACCAACCGGCCGCTGATCTCGGACCGGGCGATCGACAGCCTGTTCATCGTCGGCCTCGCGATCCTCGCCTTCCTGTCCAACCGCCTGATGGTCAAGAGCTTCTCGCCGCTGGGCGCGGTGCTGCTCTGCCTGGCGCTGTTCTTCATCGCGATGAAGGCGCATCGCGCGCTCTACAAGGCGCGGCCCGAGGCGGCGCGGCTGACGGTCTTCTACGTCGTCATGTCAGTGGGCGGCGCGCTGGGCGGGCTATTCAACTCGCTGCTTGCGCCCGCGCTCTTCGACACGCTGCTCGAGATCCCGCTGACCGTGATCGCGGTCTCCCTGCTGGTGCTGGGCGGCCCGATCATCCGCGCGCCGCGCGCCGCCACCTGGGGCATCACGATCGCCGCCCTGGCGCTCGCGCTCGCGACCAACCGGCCAGATGGTGTGCAGGCCGATCGCGCGATGGATTTCATCCTCGCCGCAGTGGTCCTGCTGGGGCTCTGGTTCGGGCGGCGGATGCCGCTCTCGATCCCGGTGGCCGTCACCGCCCTCGCCGTCGGCACCGCGATCATCGGCAACGGATCGGCCCCGATCCTGCAGGATCGCAGCTTCTTCGGCGCCCATGTGGTGCGCGACGCGAACGGCCTGCGGCTCTACACCAACGGCACCACGATCCACGGCATGCAATGGACGGGCGACGAAGGCCGCCTGATCCCGCGCTCCTACTACCACCCGCGCAGCCCGATGGCGCAGATGGTGACCGACCCCGGCCTGCCCGCAGATGCGCGCATCGGTGTGGTGGGCCTCGGGATCGGCGCGCTGGCCTGCTACGCGGAGCCCGGCCAGAGCTGGGATTTCTACGAGATCGACGCCGAGGTCATCCGCATCGCCACCGATCGCGACCTCTTCACCTTCATGCCCGACTGCGCCCCCGACGCGCCGATCCACCTGGGCGACGCCCGGCTGGTGCTGGAGCGTCAGGCGATGCAATTCGACGTGCTCGTCCTCGACGCCTACAGCTCGGACTCGGTGCCCGTGCACCTGCTCACGGCCGAGGCAATGGCGATCTATCTCGACCGTCTCGCCCCCGAGGGCCGGCTCGTCTTCCACATCTCGAACCGCTATTACGACCTGCTGCCGCCGCTCAGCCGGCTGGCGCGGGACGCGGGGCTGCAGGTCGCCTACCGCGAGGCGACGGTCGAGCCGGGCATCGACGTGGCCGGCGCGAATGGCAGCCAGGTCGCGGTGATGTCGCGCAACGCCGCCTCCATCGCCGAGCTGGCCGCGCGGGACGGCTGGGTGGCCGTGCCGCATGCGGCCGGCGCCGCCTGGACCGACGACCACGCGAACTTGCTGGGCGCGATCGAACGCTGAGCCCCGGCCCGTCGCGACGGATCCTCCGGCGCCTTCGGGCGCCGGGGGCCGCGCGCGCGCGTTACTTGAAGCGCCCCATCGCGGTGCGGAAAGCCGATTGCATGTCGTCCCACGACTTCTCGAACCCGGCGCGCAGGTCGTCCCAGGCCTGATCGCCGGCCTTCTCCATCTTCTTGACCTGCACCTCGGCCTCGTCGCGGCGCTTGCGCATCTCGGCGAGGTTGGTCTCGAACCGCGTCTTCGCCTCGGCCTCGGCCTCGCGCATCCGGGCCTGCATCTTCTCGATCTCCGCATTCCAGTCCCGGACCTGCGTCCGGGCCTTCTCGAGATATTCCTCGCGGGTCATCATGGCGCGTCCCTCTCCTGCGTTGCGTTGGTGACATGCATACACGCTAGGGATCGGATCGCGAACCGCCTTGATGCCCGTCAACGGATCGCGCCGGCGGCCCGGTCCGGCCGATCCGCGCCGACCGGTCACGAAAAACGGGCGCGCCCCGAAGGACGCGCCCGCATTCCCTGCGATCAAGCGGCCGGTCAGTGCGCCGTGGCGCCCTGACCCGTATCCTCCTTCGCCTTGGATGCCAGCGCGGCGGCCTCCTCGGCGGCCTCGTCCCATTCGATGGGCTCGGGCTCCCGGACGAGGGCCATCTTCAGCACGTCCGAGACATGCTTCACCGGCACGATCTCCAGGCCGTTCTTCACGCTGTCGGGCAGCTCGGCGAGGTCTTTCTCGTTTTCCTCGGGGATCAGCACGGTGGTGATCCCGCCGCGCAGTGCGGCCAGCAGCTTCTCCTTCAGCCCGCCGATCGGCATGGCATTGCCCCGCAGGCTGACCTCGCCGGTCATGGCGATGTCGCGGCGCACCGGGATGCGGGTCAGGACCGACACGATCGAGGTCACCATGGCCAGACCCGCGGAGGGCCCGTCCTTCGGCGTGGCCCCGTCGGGCACGTGGACGTGGATGTCCATCGTGTCGAAGCGGGGCGGCTTCACCCCGATCTTCGGCGCGATCGAGCGCACGTAGCTCGAGGCGGCGTCGATCGATTCCTTCATCACGTCGCCCAGCTTGCCGGTGGTCTTCATCCGGCCCTTGCCGGGCAGGCGCAGCGCCTCGATCTGCAGAAGGTCGCCGCCCACCGAGGTATAGGCCAGCCCGGTCACGACGCCGACCTGGTCCTCCTGCTCGGCCAGCCCGTAGCGGTATTTCGGCACGCCGAGGTAGTCGTCCAGATTGTCGGCCGTGACGCGGATCGCGTCCTCCTTCTTGCCCACGATCCGGGTGACCGCCTTCCGCGCGACCTTGGCGATCTCGCGCTCCAGGTTCCGCACGCCGGCCTCGCGGGTATAGACCCGGACCATCGCCGTCAGCGCGTCGTCGCTGATCTCGAATTCGCCCTTGCGCAGCCCGTGACCCTTGATCTGCTTGGGCAGCAGGTGCTGCTTGGCGATCTCGACCTTCTCCTCCTCCGTGTAGCCGGCGAGGCTGATGATCTCCATCCGGTCCAGAAGCGGGCCGGGCATGTTGTAGGAGTTCGCGGTCGTCAGGAACATCACGTTCGACAGGTCGTATTCGACCTCGAGATAGTGATCGACGAAGGTCGCGTTCTGCTCGGGGTCCAGCACCTCCAGCATGGCCGAAGCCGGGTCGCCGCGGAAATCCTGTCCCATCTTGTCGATCTCGTCGAGCAGGATGAGCGGGTTCGTGGTCTTCGCCTTTTTCAGCGCCTGGATGATCTTGCCCGGCATCGAGCCGATATAGGTCCGGCGGTGGCCGCGGATCTCGGACTCGTCGCGCACGCCGCCCAGCGAGATGCGGATGAACTCGCGCCCGGTGGCCTTGGCCACCGACTTGCCCAAGCTGGTCTTGCCGACGCCCGGCGGGCCGACGAGGCACAGGATCGGGCCGCGCAGCTTGGTCGAGCGCGCCTGCACGGCAAGGTACTCGACGATCCGCTCCTTGACCTTCTCAAGCCCGTAATGGTCGCGGTCGAGAACCTCCTGCGCGCGGGTGATGTCCTTCTTGACGCGGGATTTCGTGCCCCAAGGGATCGCCAGCAGCCAGTCGAGATAGTTGCGCACCACCGTGGCCTCGGCGGACATCGGCGACATGTTCTTCAGCTTCTTGAGCTCGGCCTCGGCCTTCTCGCGCGCTTCCTTCGAGAACTTGGTCTCGGCGATGCGCTTCTCCAGCTCGGCCACTTCGTTCTGGCCGTCCTCGCCGTCGCCCAGCTCCTTCTGGATCGCCTTCATCTGCTCGTTGAGATAGTACTCGCGCTGCGTGCGCTCCATCTGCGACTTCACGCGGGACTTGATGCGCTTTTCCACCTGCAGCACGCTCATCTCGCCCTGCATCAGGCCATAGACCTTCTCCAGCCGCTCCGAGACGGTCAGCACTTCCAGCAGTTCCTGCTTCTGCGCGACCTCGATGCCCAGGTGACCCGAAACCAGATCGACCAGCTTGGCCGCGTCGCGCGACTCGGCCACGGCGCCCAGCGCCTCTTCGGGGATGTTCTTCTTGACCTTAGCGTAACGCTCGAACTCCTCGGCGACCGAGCGCATCAGCGCCTCGCTCGTAGCAGCGTCGCCCGGCTCCTCGATCAGGCCCTCGGCCTCGGCCTCGAAGAAGCTCTCGTTCTCCAGGAATTTCGTGATCTTCACGCGGCGCCGGCCCTCGACCAGCACCTTCACGGTGCCGTCGGGCAGCTTGAGAAGCTGCAGCACGTTGGCCAGCACGCCGACGCGGTAGATGCCCTCGGAGTCGGGCTCGTCGGCGGAGGGATCGATCTGCGAGGACAGCAGGATCTGCTTGTCGTCCTGCATCACCTCCTCCAGCGCGCGGACCGACTTCTCGCGGCCCACGAAGAGCGGGACGATCATGTGCGGAAACACCACGATGTCGCGCAACGGCAGGACGGGGTGGGTGGAATGGGTCATATGCTCGTTTCCTTTCGCAAAGGTCCCGTGCCCCGGTCGCGGCGGCGTCTGGAACCTTCCGTGTCGGACCCACAGGTGGGGTCGCGGCGCGGCGGCGTCAATGCGCGGGGTGTTCCCGTCTTGTCCCGCCAGTCTGGCGACGGCGCAAGGCGCGTGCAAGCGAAACCCCGAACGCGACGACGCCGCCCGTTGCGGGGCGGCGTCGGAGCGTCCGGACCTGGGGGGGTTACTGCCGGACGAAGCTCACGAAACGGGCGATGGAGATCGTTTGCCCGTTGGGCGCCACGAGATCCATCGTGTGCGCCCCATAGGCCTCCTGCTCGCTCAGGATGTAGAGATAGAGATCGAAATCGCCGACCCCCTCGGGCAGGTTGATCGGCCCCTGCGCCCGCAGCCGCGGCAGATTGCCGGCGGCGCAGTCGAGCGGCATCGTGTTCGCGGTATCGTAAAGGATCTCGTGACCGGGGAACTGCACCGCGCCATCGACGGTGAAGGGCCATAGCTCGCCCTTGTAGAACTGCAGCGGAACCGTCTCGGGCAGCGGCGCGCCGGTGATCACGATCCCCTGGCCCGACTGGCGGAACACCTCGATCTGGGTGATCTCCTCGTCGGTCAGGTCGTATTGCATGCTGCCTTCGGTGGCGGTGCCCACGCCGTTCGTCATCACCCAGTCGCCCATCATCAGCTCGCCGAGAACGGCGTCCCACTTCGATTGGGGGATCTCGCAGAGATCGAGCGCCTTCGCGGGCAGGCGGTTCGACAGCGTGTTCTCGATCGCGCTGATCGTCGCGCGGTCGATCTGGGACAGCTGCGCGGCGGCGGGCTGGGCAAGCATCGCCGCGAAGGCGAGGCCGGTGACGATAAGGGGGCGGAACATGGCAGATCCTCGGGCTCGGAAGCGTTGCGGCTTGATCGCTCGACACTAGACGCAGCCGGCCGGCCGATCAGCGAAAAGCGCCCTAACCGGGCCCGGATCGCGAAATGACCCCGCCGCCGTCACGCCGCCGCCCACGCGCCGTCAGGCCCGCGCCACATTCCGGGCCGCGCGCCTCGAAGCGGCCATGTTGCGGACCACCCCGCGCGCAGCCGGACGAATCACGGGTGCGGGATGTCGCCCTCGGCGCGCGCCGCGTGGAACTCCGCCTGCCAGGCGTCGAAGCGCCCCTCCGCGATCGCCCCGCGCATTCCGGCCATCAGGTCCTGATAGAACTGCAGATTGTGCCAGGTCATCAGCATCGAGCCGATGATCTCCTTGGCGCGGCTGACATGGTGCAGATAGGCGCGCGAGTAGTTGCGACAGGCCGGGCAGCCGCAGGCCGCGTCCAGCGGGCGCGGATCGTCGGCATGGCGCGCGTTGCGGATATTGACTACGCCGTGCCGCGTGAAGGCCTGCCCCGTGCGGCCCGACCGGGTCGGCAGCACGCAATCCATCATGTCCACGCCCCGCGCCACCGCGCCCACGATGTCGTCGGGCTTGCCCACCCCCATCAGGTAGCGCGGCCGGTCGGCGGGCAGTTGCTCGGGCGCGTAATCGAGGCAGTCGAACATCGCCGCCTGCCCTTCGCCCACCGCGAGGCCGCCGATGGCGTAGCCATGAAAGCCGATCGCGCGCAGCCGCTCGGCGCTCTCGGCGCGCAGGTCGCGCTCCAGCCCGCCCTGCTGGATGCCGAACAGCGCGTGGCCCGGCCGGTCCCCGAAGGCCGCCTTCGACCGCGCCGCCCAATCCATCGAGAGCCGCATCGAGGCCGCGATCCGGTCCCGGTCGGCGGGCAGGCTGGGACATTCGTCGAAGCACATCACGATGTCGGAGCCCAGGAGCCGCTGGATCTCCATCGACCGCTCCGGCGTCAGCCGGTGCTTCGAGCCGTCGATATGGCTCTTGAAGGTCACCCCATCCGCGTCGAGCTTCCGCAGCGCGCCGAGGCTCATCACCTGGAAGCCGCCGCTATCGGTCAGGATCGGGCGGTCCCAGTTCATGAAGCCGTGCAGCCCGCCCAGACGGTCGATGCGCTCGGCCGTGGGTCGCAGCATCAGGTGATAGGTGTTGCCCAGCAGGATGTCCGCGCCAGTCGCGCGCACCGATTCCGGCAGCATCCCCTTCACGGTTCCCGCCGTGCCCACCGGCATGAAGGCCGGCGTGCGGATCTCGCCGCGCGGGGTCGTGATCCGGCCGGTGCGCGCGCGCCCGTCACTCGCCTCGAGCGCGAAATCGAATGCTGCGGTCATCTGGTCAGATCCTCGGGAAGCGGTCGGCGCGCCGCTTAGCACGCGATCCCGGGACCCGAAAGCGGAGCGGGGCCGAGCGCCGAATGGGCGCCGGCCCCGGTCCATGGCGGCTGAAACCTTGCCGCCGGGTAAACAAAGGACTTGTTACAACACAATGAAAAATAGCAAAGTCTTGCCGATCGGTCCCCCCCTACGGACGTAGGGGGACCGGTCAGGGAATGGGACGGACACTGCATGCTGCTGGCCAAGGCCCGCGAAATCGAGACTCTCGATACGATCGAGGCTGTCTGGCGCGCAACCGTGGCAGCGCTGGGCGCCGAGGGCGTGACGACCGTGCTCTATCTCAGCTCCGATGCCGCGCGCACGGATGTGCGGATGCTCACGACGACGCCGGCGATCCATGACGGCCACGCCCCCGCCACCGACCCGTTCCTCGAGCATTGCTGCGCCAGCTACGAGATCACGCGCACCGGCGCGGCCTTCCTCCAGGAGCACGACTACCTGCCGGAAGCCGCCCGCGCCTTCATCCGCGCCGCCCGCGATCACGGCTTCAGCAGCGGGCTCGGCATCCCGATGCGCCTCGTGGGCTCGCCGCGCTTCGGCGGCTTCAACCTCGGCACCCCGCTCGACCGGGCCTGTTTCGAAGCCGCGATCCTGCCCCGGCGCGAGGAATTCCGCCTGCTCTGCCTGATCGCGCATCGCCGGCTCGAGGAGCTGGGCTTCCCCGCGCCGGAGCCCGCCGCAACGCCCGGGTTCCGCGACCTGCTCGTCGCCCCCGAGATGGCCCGGCTCGACGGGCTTTCCCCGCGCGAGCGCGAGGTGATCTGGCTGCAGGCCCAGGGCCTGCCCCGGAAGGAGGTGGCGCGGCTCTGCGGCATCTCTCCGCACACGGTCGCCGAATACGCCTCGAACGCCTACCGCAAGCTCGGCGTCCGCAACCGGACCGAGGCCGCGCGGATCGTCTTCGGCGCCTGAGACGCCCCGCGCCGCGGGGCCCCGGCGGGAAGGCGCTCATCCAGTGGCGGCAGCCGCCGCTTCTGTTGCGGAATTACAATGATCACGACAACTTACCGTGGCGATGCAACCGATGCCGAGTCTCGGCGCGTTCCCTCTTCGGTTATACGGCCGGTAGGCGCGTATTGGACATTTCACCGAGCTCCGCGCATCGGCCTGCCATTTGAAACGACACCAGTCCTGAAAGGACGAGATATGAAAAAGACGAACCTCCTTGCCACGGCCGCCCTGCTGACGACGACCGCGCTGCCCGTGATGGCCGCCGGCATCGAGCCGGTCGTGGTCGAAACCGCCCCCGCCGCGCCGATCGTCGTCGCGCCGATTTACAGCTGGTCGGGCGCCTATGTTGGCGGCGGACTGAGCTTCCTGAACGCCAACGTGGACGCGGCTCGCGCCGACTTCGACGGCGACACCGACGATACATCGCTCGATGCCGACGACACCGCTACTCTGGCGTCGCTGAACGCGCTCGACGGCGACGGCCCGACCTTCGGCCTGCGCGCCGGTTACGACTATGCCTTCGCCAACGGCTTCGTCCTCGGTGGCCGCCTCGACTATGACTTCGCCGATATCGATCTCGGAACGGCCACGATTTTCGATGACGGCAGTGCCACGAGCACCGATGTTGCCGTCACCATCGAGAATGTCCTTCGTGTCGGTCTTCGCGGCGGCTTCGCTTTCGGCCCGAACCTGGTCTACGGCATCGGCGGTTACACACGCGCCGACACCGACACGATCGGCGACGGCGACGGCTACTTCGCCGGTATTGGTGGCGAGCGCTTCGTAACGCAAAACATCACGGTCGGCGCCGAAGTGCTCTACCACGAGTTCGACGATTTCGACGTCCCCGGTGTCGAAGTCGACGCCACCACCATCGGTCTGAACGTCAACTACCGCTTCTGATCGACCGAAGGCGGCGCCCTTGCGGCGCCGCCTTGCCCCTCGGGGCCGCATTGCTTATCTTTTCGGTCGACAATTCCTCCAGACGGGAAGTGACATGACCGAGACGACCTCCGCCGATCGCCTCGAAGGCGCGCCGCTAATCGCGCCGTCGACCACGGACCACCCGCTACACGAGGCGGTGGTCGATGCCTGTCGCTCGGTCTTCGACCCCGAAATTCCGGTCAATATCTACGATCTCGGCCTCGTCTACACGATCGAGCTCAACGCCGAGAACGAGGCCCATGTGGTGATGACCCTCACCGCGCCCGGCTGCCCCGTCGCGGGCGAAATGCCGGGCTGGGTGGCCGATGCCGTCTCCTCGGTTCCCGGCATCAAGACCGTCGATGTCGACCTCACCTGGGAGCCGCCCTGGGGCATGGAGATGATGTCCGACGAGGCGCGGCTGGAACTGGGCTTCATGTGAGACGCCCCGCGGAGGGAAGCGCGCCGGTCCGGCCCGCGTTGGCTGACCCTGTCCGGTTTTTCGACCCGCGTCGCAGGCGCGATTTGCGCAGGATCTGACGACCGAGTCCCCTCCCCACGCCCCGACCGGGGCCGAACTCTTCGCCCGGCAGGTCTCCTCCGTCCTCGACCGCAGCGCGGGCTCGCCGCGCGACTCCGCGCCGATATCGCGAAAATGAAAGCGGAGTCCGGCCGACGCCTCTTTCCCGACGCCGCGGCCACGGATGCCGCCGGATGCAAATCCGTCCCGAGGATTGCCTTTCATACGCCCGTCACGGATCGTTCACGGGTATGTTACGGCAGGCGGCCATCCGGCCGTCACCGTCGCGTTCCAAGGGAGACACGAAGATGATGATCCGATCCGCACTCGCACTGGGCCTGATGACCGGCTCCGCGCTGGCCGATGCCCATGCCGCCGCCGACGCGCTGACCTACGGCCCCCGCCCCGCCTGGCTGGTGGGCCAGATGGAGGACGGCCCGCTCAAGCAGAAGCTGCAATCCTGCCTCGGCCAGACGCCCCAGCGCACCGCCTTCTCGATCGGGCATCGCGGCGCACCGCTGCAATTCCCCGAGCACACCGTCGAATCGAATGTCGCCGCCGTGCAGCAGGGCGCGGGCGTGCTGGAATGCGACGTCACCTTCACCGCCGATCACGAGCTGGTCTGCCGCCACGCGCAGAACGACCTGCACACGACGACCAACATCGTCGTCACCGATCTGGGCGCCAAGTGCACCACGCCCTTCCAGCCCGCCGCGGGCGAGGAGGACGCGACCGCCGAATGCCGCACCTCGGACCTGACCCTGGCCGAGTTCAAGACGCTCGAGCCCAAGATGGACGCCTCCGACGGCTCCGCCACCACGGCCGAGGCCTATCTGGGCGGCACCGCCGATTACCGCACCGATCTCTACGTGCCGGGCGCGACGCTGATGACTCATGCCGAGTCGATCGCGCTTTTCGACGCGATGGGCGCCGATTTCACCCCCGAGCTGAAATCGCCCTCCGTCGAGATGCCGCATGAGGGCTTCAGCCAGCAGGATTACGCGCAGAAGCTGATCGACGAGTACAAGGCCGCCGGCATCGACCCGTCGCGCGTCTGGGCGCAGTCGTTCAACCTCGACGACGTGCTCTACTGGATCGAGAACGAGCCCGAGTTCGGCGCTCAGGCGGTCTACCTGATGGACGAGTACGACATCGAGGGCTACTCGCCGATGGACCGCGCCACCTGGCCCAACACCATGGCGGAGCTGAAGGGCATGGGCGTGAACGTCATCGCGCCGCCGCTCTGGATGCTGGTCACGGTCGAGGACGGCCAGATCGTGCCCTCCGCGCTGGCCAATGCCGCCAACGAGGCCGATCTGCAGATTATCACCTGGACGCTCGAGCGCTCGGGCCCGCTGGGCGGCGGCGGCGGCTGGTACTACCAGTCGATCGAGGAGGTGACCGACAATGACGGCGTGGCCTTCGAGCTTCTGGACGTGCTGGCGCAGGATGTGGGCGTGATCGGGGTCTTCTCCGACTGGCCCGCCACGGTCACTTATTATGCCAATTGCATGGGGCTGTGATCCGCAGCTTTCTGTGACGCGAACTCCGCCCCTCGGGGCAAATCGGGCGGGCCGGCGACGGCCCGCCCTTTTCGTCCGGGCCCCCGCGCGGCATGGTCGCGCGGGGCAGGCTTCGAGGCGCGGCATGGATGACAGGGCGGTTCTGATCGGCGATTTCGTCCGCTCGCGCGGCGCGGGGGCGGACGCGCTCGCCGCGGGCTTCGATCGGCTCGGGACCGCCGCGGCCGAGATCGCCCGCTGGCAGGCGGCCGATCCGCGCCTGACACGCTTTCGCGGCGACGGCTGGCAGATGCTGCTGATCCGCCCCGCCCTCGCGCTGCGCGCCGCGCTCCTGGTCCGCGCCGACCTGCGCGCCGCCGACCTGCCGCCCACGCGCATCGCCATCGGCCTCGGCCCCGTGGCCTTCGAGGGCAGCGCGGATCTCTCCGATGCCGACGGCCCCGCCTTCCACCGCGCGGGCGCCGCGCTCGACGCCATGCCGCGCGGCCGCCAGCTCGCGCTGGCCGCCGAGGGCGCCCTGCCGCTGCTGCCCGCGGCCGCGATCCTTCTCGACGCCCTCTCCGAACGCTGGACCGTGGCGCAGGCCGAGGCGGTCGCCCTCTCGCTGCCGCCCGACGCCCCGCGCCAGACCGACCTCGCCGACCGGCTCGGCATCCGCCAGCAGAGCCTCGCCGACCGGCTCGACGCCGCGGGCTTCCCCGCGATCCGCGCCGCGCTGGACACGATCGAGGCCGGCGCATGACCCGGCCTGTTCCCATTCTTACAGGTCAAAAAGCCTGTAAAACGTCTCACAGGTCCCGGACCCTGTCATGACCCCGCTCGCCGACCCCGCCACGCTTGCCACCCTCACCGCGCTGCTGTTGGCGCATCTGCTGGCCGATCACGTGTTCCAGACCGGCTGGATGGTCGCCAACAAGACCCGCCCGCATGTCTTCGCGCTGCATATCGCGGTGGTCTTCGCGCTGACCGCGCTGGCGCTGGGCGGAGCCTGGGAAGCGGCGGGGCTGCTGGCGGCCGCCCATGCGGCGATCGACCTCGCCAAGCTCGCCCTGCCCGACCGGCTCTGGTCCTACCTGGCCGACCAGGCGCTGCATCTCGCCACGCTGGTCGCCGCCGCCCTGCTGCTGCCCGGCACGCCCGCCCTGCCGCTGGCCTGGCTGCCCTCGGCCCTCATCGCGACGGGCTTCCTCCTGGCGACCCTGCCCGCCGCCCCGGCGATCCGCCTGCTGATGGCGCCCTATGGCGCGGGCGCGCCCACCGGCACGCTGCCCGGCGCGGGCCGCCTGATCGGCCTGCTGGAGCGGTCGCTGATCCTGCTTCTCGTCATCATCGGCCAGCCCGCCGGGATCGGCTTCCTGATCGCCGCCAAGTCGGTCCTGCGCTTCGAGGCCGCCTCCGAGGCGCGCAAGGCCGAATACGTCATCATCGGCACGCTCGCCTCCTTCGGATGGGCGCTGGCGGTGGCCGTGGCGCTGACGCGGCTCACCCCTTGAGGCCCGGGCCCGCTGCCCTTACCTTTAAGCCCAAGCAGGAGTTCGCCCCATGTTCGCCATCCCCGGCCAATCCCCCGTCACCGTCACGCCCGCCGCGGCCAAGCAGATCGCGCGCCTGATGACCAAGCAGGACGCCGCGGGGCTGCGCATCGGCGTCAAGAAGGGCGGCTGCGCGGGCATGGAATACACCATGGACTACGTGGCCGAGGTCGAGCCCAATGACGAGGTCGTGGAGGTCGAGGGCGGCGCCCGCGTGATCATCGCGCCCATGGCGCAGATGTTCCTCTTCGGGACCGAGATCGACTACGAGACTTCGCTGCTCGAGGCGGGCTTCAAGTTCCGCAATCCCAACGTCGTCGACGCCTGCGGCTGCGGCGAGTCGATCAAGTTCGACGAGACGCTGGGCACGCCGTCCTGATCTGCTAGACCCTCCCCCGAGACGAACAGGAGGGTCCCATGCCGCAGAAGATCGCCGCCGGAAACTGGAAGATGAACGGCACCCGCGCCGCCCTGGACGAGGCGCGGGCCACCGCCGCCGGCGCGCCGGACGGCGTGCTGACGCTGATCTGCCCTCCCGCCACGCTGCTGCCTCTGATGCCCGCGGGGCTGGCCAAGGGCGGCCAGGCCTGCCACCCCGCCGCCTCGGGCGCGCATACCGGCGACATCGCCGCGCCGATGCTGGCCGATGCGGGCGCGACCCATTGCCTGGCCGGCCATAGCGAGCGGCGCCAGGACCATGGCGAAACCGATGCCGACGTGGCCGCGCAGGTCTCGGCCATCTGGTCGGCGGGCCTGACCGCGATCCTCTGCATCGGCGAGACGCTGGCAGAGCGCGAGGCCGGGCGCACACTCGACGTGCTGTTCTCCCAGCTGGAGGGTTCGCTCCCCGAAGGCGCGACCGCCGCCAACACCGTCATCGCCTACGAACCCGTCTGGGCCATCGGCACCGGCAAGGTCGCCAGCCCCGAGCAGGTGGACGAGGTCCATGACGCCCTGCGCGGCCGTCTGATCGACAAGCTGGCCGAGGGCGGCGAGATCGCGCTGCTCTATGGCGGCTCGGTCAAGGCGGGGAACGCCGCCGAGCTCTTCGCACTGGAGAACGTCAATGGCGGCCTCGTCGGCGGCGCCAGCCTGACAGCGGACGACTTCCTGCCCATCGCGCGCGCGCTGGCGGAAAGCTGACGCGCGCCCGGTGTCAGGCACCTCGGGCAAACGGGCGCGGGCCGGACGGACGGGCCCGCGCTATGACCCGGAGACGAACCCGGCAGCCGGAGAGACCCCCGACCCATGATCGCCTATGTCACGGTCGGCGCGGATGACATCGCGCGCGCGAAACGGTTCTACGCGGCCCTCCTGCCGCCCCTCGGCTACGCGCTGACGGAGGGGCCCGAGGGGCTCAGCTACGTCCTGCCCGCGCCACCGGGCCCGTTCCCCGCCCCGCCGGATTTCTACGTCAAACCGACCTTCGACGGGCGCCCGGCCTCGGCCGGCAACGGGGCGATGGTCGCGTTCGAGGCGCGCAGCCAGCGGCAGGTCCGCGAGCTGCATGCCGCCGCGGTCGCCGCCGGTGGCTCCGACGAGGGCCGGCCCGGCTTCCGGGCCGCCTACGGCCCGCAATTCTACGTGGGCTATCTGCGCGATCCGCAGGGCAACAAGATCGCGCTCTTCTCCAGCGATCCGGGCGAGCCGGGACGCGACGCCTAGCGCCGGCCGGTCAGCGGTCTTCAAGGAAAACGGCGCCCGGTTTCCCGGACGCCGTCCCATCGCGTCTCGGCCGCAGCCCGCGCCCTACCTGATGATCACCTCCGGCCCCATCACCGAGGTGGGCAGCCAGAGCGAGATCGCCGGGATGTAGGTGATCATGATCAGGAAGACGAACAGCACCGCCAGGAACGGCAGCGCCGCCTTCACGACCGCCATCATCGACATGCCCGCCACGCCCGAGGTGACGAAGAGGTTCAGCCCCACCGGCGGCGTGATCATGCCGATCTCCATGTTCACCACCATGATGATGCCCAGGTGGATCGGGTCGATCCCGAGCTCGATCGCGATCGGGAACACCAGCGGCGCGACGATGACCAGAAGGCCCGACGGCTCCATGAACTGGCCCCCGATCAGCAGGATCACGTTGACCACGATCAGGAAGGTGATCGGCCCCAGCCCCGCGCCCAGCATCGCGTTGGCGATGGCCTGCGGGATCTGCTCGTCGGTCAGCACGTGCTTCAGGATCAGCGCGTTGGCGATGATGAACATCAACATGATGGTCAGCTTGCCCGCCTCCAGCAGCGTATTGCGCGTGTCGCGGTGGAAAAACGCCGTCAGCAGCGTATGCGGATTGCGCATCAGCGACCGGGGCGTCCCCTCCACCGGCCCGGCCACTGCCGCGCCCACCGATTGGGCGGGGCGCGGGGCCAGCGGGCCGATGTCGCGATAGACGAACATCGCCACCACGAAGGCGTAGACCGAGGCCACCGCCGCGGCCTCCGTCGGGGTGAAGATCGCGCCGGTCACGCCCGGCACTCCGTAGATGCCGACCATGATGATGACGATCAGCATCAGGCCCCAGAAGGCGTCGCGAAAGCTCGCGCCCACTTCGCCCCAGCCCGCGAACTCGCCCGAAGGCATGTTCCTGATGCGCGCGAAGATGTAGATCGTGACCATCAGCATCCCCCCGGCCAAGAGGCCCGGGATGACGCCCGCAAGGAACATCCGGCCGACCGACACGTCGGTGGCCGAGGCATAGACCACCATCACGATCGAGGGCGGGATCAGGATGCCCAGCGTGCCCGCGTTGCAGATAACGCCCGCGGCGAATTCCTTGGAGTAGCCCGCCTGCTTCATCGCCGCGATGACGATCGTGCCGATGGCGACCACGGTCGCCGGGGACGAGCCCGACAGGGCGGCGAACATCATGCAGGCGAAGACGCCCGCGATGGCCAGCCCGCCGCGCAGATGGCCCACGCAGGCGATCGAGAAGCGGATGATCCGCCGCGCCACGCCGCCCGTGGACATGAAGCTCGAGGCCAGGATGAAGAACGGGATCGCCAGCAGCGTGTAATGCCCGGCCATCGCCTGGTAGAAGCTCGCCGCGATCGAGCCCAGCGAGGTATCCGAGAAGGCCAGCTGGAAGACGATCGAGCTGAACCCCAGCGCGACCGCGATCGGGACCCCGACCAGAAGCAGGCCAATGATCATCGTGAAGAGAAGGACGACTTCCATGGCTCAGCTCCTGCGCGCGGGCGGCAGCTGCCCGTCATAGAGTTCGGCGGTGTCTTCGCCGGCATAGTGGTGTGACGCGGCCTCATCGACGGCATCCTCGACCTCGTGGCTGACGATGAGGCTCTCGCGCTCGCCCTTCACGATGGCGATGAAGGCCTGCACGACCCGGAACAGGATCAGGGCCGAGCCCAGGGGCAGGATGAAATAGGGGATCACCCGGGGCATCTTCTCGTATGCCTCGCCCTGGTTGATCAGCGGCTCCAGCCAGCCGAACAGCCAGCGCATCGGCGGGACCTGGTCGGTGACGTACCAAGCCTGCTCGCGCGTCTCCTCGAAGCCGGTGGGGAACCACGTCCCGCTGGTACGGTCGAGCGCGGCATAGGGCGCCCAGTAATCCCACGCCCCCTTCAGCATCAGCAGCGCGTAGGCGATGGTCACCACCCCCGCGAGCAGCGCGCAGATCCGTTTGCCGCGCGTGGGCAGCACGTTGGTCAGCGCGTCGACGCCCAGATGCGAGGTGATCTTGAAGGCGTAGCTGACGCCGAAGATCACCAGCCACGCGAAGAGGATGAGGATGACCTCGAGCGACCAGATGAGCGAGCTGTTGAAGACGTATCGCAGCACGACGGCCACGAAGGTCAGCAAGGTCATCAGGCCCAGCAGGACGGCGATGGCCGTCTCCTCGAACGAATGCACGTAGCGGCCCCAACGGCCCTTCGGCTCATATCGTGTCGACATGGGCACCCCCCTCCCTATGGCGTCCGGGCCGCGCGATGGCGGCCCGGAACGGTAGCATCTGAATGCGAACCTGTCAGTTCGAGAAGGTCATCGCGGCGTCGATGTTCTCCTGACCGATCGACTCGGCGAACTGCGCCCAGACCGGCTTCATCGCTTCGACCCAGGCGGTCCGCTGCTCGGGCGTGAGCTGGCGCACTTCGCCGCCGGCATCGACGATGGCCTGCTTGGCCGCCTCGTTGACGTTGGTCGACTCGGTGTTCCGGGCCACGGTCACCTCGTCGAGGATCGTCAGGAACTGGTCGCGCACGTCGGCGTCCAGGCTGTCGAGCCAATCCACCGAGGTCACGACGAGGTAGTCGATGATGCCGTGGTTGGTCTCGGTGATGCCGTCCTGCACCTCGAAGAACTTCTGGCCGTAGATGTTGGACCAGGTGTTCTCCTGCCCGTCGACGACCCCGGTCTGCAGCGCGCCGTAGACTTCGGCGAAGGCCATGGGCTGCGGCGAGACGCCGATCGCTTCCATCTGCGCGACGATCACGTCCGAAGGCTGGACGCGGAACTTCAGGCCCGCGGCATCCCCGGGCATCATCAGCGGCTTGTTGGCCGACATTTGCTTCATGCCGTTATGCCAGAAGCCCAGGCCCTGAAGGCCGCGACGCTGCATCGAGTCGAGCAGGGCCTGACCGGCCTCGGACGCCTGGAACGCGTCGACCGCGGCGATGTCCTCGAACAGGAAGGGCAGGTCGAACAGCTGGAAGCCCTTGGTGAAGGGCTCGAACAGCGACAGCGACGGCGCGGCCAGCTGGATGTCGCCCTGCAGCATCGCCTCGAGCGCCTTCTCGTCGGTGTAGAGCGTGGAGTTCGGGAAGACCTCCATGCACATCGTGCCGTCCATCTCGGCGTTCACGCGCTCCTGCAGCAGGCTGGCGGCGATGCCCTTGGGGTGACGGTCGGTATTGGTCACGTGCGAGAACTTGACGACGATCTCGCCGTCGTCGCAGCCGCCATGGGCGTCGGCGAAGGCGGCCCCGGCGGGGATGGTCAGCGCCAGCGCGGTGGCGGCGGTGGTCAGGTACTTCATGGATATCCTCCCTTTCGTGCCCTCCTCTAGGACACGTTGCGACGCGACGTTACGGCCTGCGCGGGGCGCGTAAAGCGGCAAAATCGACCCAGAGGTTTTCTCTGCCCCTCAGGTGTTTGCGCGATGTCCTTCACGTTCGGGCGCGGGCTTGTGCGGAAATCCGCACGCTCCCGGCCGCCGGCCTGTGCGGAAATCCGCACATATCCTCACTCGTCGCGGTAGTCCTCGGGCTTCAGCCCGTGCCGCGCCAGCTTGTCGTAGAAGGTCTTGCGCGGCAGATCGAGGTCGCGCGCCGCGGCACTCGCCTGCCCGCCATGGCGCTCCAGCGTCTCCACCAGGATCGAGCGTTCCACCGCGCGCATCCGCTCCGCCAGCCCCGCGCGCGGCGTGCCGGTCCGCTCCTCCAGCCCCATCGCGTAGCGCATCGCGTGGTTCATCAGCGCCCGCGCGTTGCCGCGCCATTCCCCCGCCATCAGCCGCGCCTGCATCTCGGGCGGGACCGTCGGCACCGGGATATCCGCCTGCTCGCAGGCCGAGGCCAGGTAATGCGCAAACAGGACCGGGATGTCGCCCGGCCGGTCGCGCAGCGACGGAATATGCACGCGCAGCCCCTCCAGACGGTAGAACAGGTCCGGCTCCAGCACGTCCAGCAGCGTCGCGGGATCGCGATTGGTCGCGGCCAGCAGGCGCGCGCCCTCCTCCTCGGGCAGGCGATGCTGCAGCCCGCGCGGCAGCGCCTCCACATGGTCGAGAAACAGGCTGCCCCCCTCAGCCAGCCGCAGCGCCTCCTCCAGGCTCGCGGCGTCCAGCGCCGGCGCGGCGCGCTTGACGAAGGGCCCGCCGGCGCGCGCGGACAGCAGATGGATCACCTCCGCCACCTTCGACGTCCCCGTGCCCGGCTCGCCATGGATCAGAACCGGCCCCGCCGCGCGCCCGACCGCGCGCACCGTGTCGCGCAGCGCCTGCGACTGGGGCGAGGTACCGCGCAGGATCCGCGCCGCCGCGTCCCCGCCCTCCTGCGCACCCCGCGCGCGCCGCGCCTCCAGCGTCGCGCGCCGCAGGCTCAGCGCGCGGCGCACCGTATCGACCAGCGCGTCCGGGTCGCAGGGCTTCTCCAGGAAAGCGAAGGCCCCCTCCGACATGCCGCGCACCGCCGAGGGCACATCGCCCTCGCCGGTCAGCAGGATCACCGGCAGGTCCGGATCGACCCGCCGCGCCACGCCCAGCAGGTGGAAGCCGTCGCGCCCGGGCATCCGCACATCCGACAGCACCACGCCCGCCAGATCGCGCGTCAGCCGCGGCTCGGCGGCCAGGAAGCTGCCCGCCTGCACCACCGACAGATCGGCCAGCTCCAGCGTCTGGCACAGCGCCTCGCGGACATGCGCGTCATCCTCGATCAGCAGTACGTCGCTCACCCCGCCGCCTCCGCCGCGATGGGCGGCAGGGTCACGGTGAACTCCGCCCCCGTGCCCGTGTTGCGCCCGCGGATCGTGCCGCCGAAGCCCGAGACGATGCCGTAGCTGATCGACAGGCCCAGCCCCAGCCCGGCGCCGACCTCCTTGGTGGTGTAGAACGGGTCGAAGACATGCTCGGGACTGTCGAGGCCGGGCCCCGTGTCGCGCACCGTGATCCGCGGCGGATCGGCCTCCAGCGCGATCTCCAGCAGGCGGGTCTCGCGCTCGGCCATCGCGTCCACGGCATTCGAGATCAGGTTCACCAGCACCTGCCCCAGCCGCACCTCGCCGCCCATCGCCCGAACCGGCCCGGGCGCCAGGTCCAGCCGCGTCTCGATCCCGGCCTCGCGGCGGCGCGTCTCGGTGATCTCCAGCGCGGCCTCGATCACCGCGCTCAGATCGGTCTCGACCGCCGGCTCGGGCTCGGCCCGGGCGAAGGCGCGCAGGTTGCGGATGATGCGGCCCGCGCGATGCGCCAGCATTCCGATCTTGGCCAGGTTGTCGGCCGCCGCCTCCGTCCGCCCGCGTTCCAGGAAAGTCGCGCCGTTCTGCGCGAAGCTGCGGATCGCCATCAGCGGCTGGTTCAGCTCGTGGCTGATGCCCGCCGACATCTGCCCCAGCGCCGACAGCTTGCCCGCCTGCACCAGCTCCGATTGCGCGCGCTTGAGCGCCGCCTCCGCCTCGCGCCGCTCGCCGATCTCGGCGGTCAGTTGGCGGTTCGCGGCCTGCAGGTCGCGCGTGCGCCGCGCCACCCGATCCTCCAGCGCGGCATTGTCCCGCGCCAGCCGCCGCCGCCGCTCCCACAGCACCGCGAGCAGCGCGCCCAGCACCAGAAGCCCCGCCCCCGCGGCCAGCGCCCGCGCCTGCGCCAGCTGCTTGGCCGGCGCGATGTCGAGCAGCAGCTCGGCCAGCAGGTCCAGCGTCGGCAGCGGCAACTCCAGATGCAGCGCGTGATCGGGGACGTAGCGCCCGGCATCGACGCGGCGGATATCGAAGCCCTGGATCGGCGTCAGCTCCTGCCGCGGCGGCCCGCCCAGCAGCTCCTCGCGGTTCGACACCACCACGTCGCCCGCCGCGTCGGTGAAATAGATGGCCTGCGGCTCGCCCCGCCAGCCGCTCTCGATGCCCGAGAGCGAGCGCGTGACCGCCACCGCCCCCGTCACCTTGCCCGACGGCCCGAAGACCGGCGCCGCATGGGTCACCGCGCGCCCCTCCGGCGCGGGCCCGAACCCCAGCGCGCCCTGCCCCGCGCGGTCGAGCCAGGACGCGCCTGCGACGGGCGCCAGCCGACCCGTGGCCGCCGCCACCACCGTGCCATCGCGCTGCAGCAGCAGGATGTCCGACGCCCCCGCCCGGTCGGCAAAGCCGCGCAGCGCCGCGCCCGCCTGGTCGAGATCGCCCTCGCCCGACAGCCAGGCCCGCGCCCGCGGGTCGGCCGCCAGCAGAACCGCCAGGTCGCGCGACCGCTGCAGCTCCAGCATCAGCCGGTCGGCGGCCAGGCTCAGGTCCGAGCGGCCCTTGGCCTCCAGCTGCGCCAGCGCCTGGCCCAGCGTGACCCACCAGACCAGCCCCGCCAGCAGGGCCGCGCCCAGCAGCGTGGCGATGGGAAGAAGCGCGCGCGACATGCCGGCAGTGATACCGGCGGGGCCGCGCGGGCGGCAAGCCGTCTTGACCGACCCGCCCGCGCCGGGCACCCCGCGCCCATGCAGCGGCTCCGCCAATCCCCGACCGATCCCGGCTTCGTGCAGGATCCCTATCCCTTCTATGACCGGCTGCGCGCCGCGGGCCCGCTCGCCATCTGGGAGGATTACGCCATGCCCGGCGCCGCCGGGCGGGATACGGTCGATGCGCTGCTGCGCGACCGCCGCTTCGGGCGCGAGGATCCGTTCCCGCCAGACCGCCCCGCGCACCAGGCCGGCTTCTGGGCGGTCGAAGACCATTCCATGCTTGAGCTGGAGCCGCCGCGCCACACCCGCCTGCGCGCCCAGGTGCTGCGTGCCTTCACCTCGCGCCGCATCGCCGCGATGGGCCCCGAGATCCGCGCCCTCGCACACCAGCTGATCGACGCCATGCCCGCGGGCCCCTTCGACCTGCTCGAGGCCTTCGCGCGGCCCTTCCCGGTCCGCGTCATCGCGCGCCTGCTCGGCGTGCCCGAGGCCGATGCACCGCATCTCCTGCGCTGGTCGAACGCGATGGTCGGCATGTACCAGGCCCGCCGCAGCCACGCCGACGAGGTCGCCGCCGCCGAGGCCGCCACCGAATTCACCGCCTACCTGTCCGACATCCTCGACGCGCCCCGGCCGGGCGGCCTGATCGCCCGGCTGGCCGAAGTCGCCGCCGAAGGCACGCTCAGCCGGGCGGAGGTCAACGCCACCTGCATCCTGCTTCTGAACGCGGGCCACGAGGCGACGGTCCACACGCTGGGCAACGGCGTCGCGGGGCTCTGCGCGGCGGGGCTCTGGGGCGCGCCGGTGACCGAAGCGCTGGTCGAGGAGGTGCTGCGCCACGACCCGCCGCTGCACATGTTCACCCGCTACGCGCTAGAGGATGTCGCGGCCTTCGGCCACCGCTTCGCGCGCGGCGACCGGGTCGGCTTGCTGCTCGCGGGCGCGAATCGCGACCCCGCCGCCTATCCCGACCCCGCCCGCTTCGACCCCGCCCGCTTCCCCGACGCGCCCCCGCCGGTCAGCTTCGGGGCCGGGCTGCATTTCTGCCTCGGCGCGCCGCTCGCGCGGCTCGAGCTGCTGGAAGGCCTGCGCGCCCTGACCGCGCGCCTACCCGGCCTGCGCGTGGTCGAGCCGCCGCGCTACGCCGATATCTACCATTTCCATGGGTTGAACCGGCTGATCGTCGCGCGGGACTAAGGGCGAAACCCGGCGGTGAACCGGCGCTCAGCGCGGGCGGAGGCCGCCGAAATCGCGCGCGGCCCACGCCCCGGCTTGATCCACGTCATGGCCGGCCCCGCGCGGCTGCGGCATCGTCATTCCGTATTCACCGCTTATCGGAGGCTTCGAGATGCTTACCAAGAACATGGGCCAGACCGACCGGACGCTGCGCACGGTGATCGGCGTGGTCCTTCTGATCCTCGCCATCGTCTCGCTCTCGGGCGCCTGGGCCTGGCTGTCCGGGCTGGTCGGCGTGGTCCTGCTGGCGACGGCGGCGACCGGCTACTGCCCGCCCTACGCGCTCCTCGGCATCAGCACCCGCAAATCGCATAGCTGACGCCGAAGCGCCGGCCACCGCGCTCCCGGTCCGGGGCGGGCGAAGGGGGCAGCCCCCCTTGCCCGATGCCCCGGCCTATTCCGCCGCGATCCGGCGGCCGGCCAGCAGCGGCTTGAGATAGCGCCCCGTGTGGCTCGCCTCGACCTCGGCGATCTCCTCGGGCGTGCCGGTGGCCACGATCTCGCCGCCGCCATCGCCGCCCTCGGGGCCGATATCGATCACGTGGTCCGCCGTCTTCACCACGTCGAGATTGTGCTCGATCACCACGACCGAATTGCCCTGGTCGACAATCTCGTGCAGCACCTCCAGAAGCTTTCGCACATCCTCGAAATGCAGCCCCGTCGTCGGCTCATCGAGGATGTAGAGCGTGCGCCCCGTGGAGCGCTTCGACAGCTCCTTCGACAGCTTCACGCGCTGCGCCTCACCGCCCGACAGCGTCGTCGCCTGCTGGCCCACCTTGATATAGCCCAGCCCCACGCGCATCAGCGCGTCCATCTTCTCGCGGATCGTGGGCACCGCCTTGAAGAAGGCCTGCGCATCCTCGACCGTCATGTCCAGCACGTCGGCGATGGACTTGCCCTTGAAGCGGATCTCCAGCGTCTCGCGGTTGTAGCGCTTACCCTTGCAGGTCTCGCACTCGACATAGACGTCGGGCAGGAAGTGCATCTCGATCTTGATCACCCCGTCGCCCTGGCAGGCCTCGCAGCGGCCGCCCTTGACGTTGAAGCTGAAGCGCCCGGGCTTGTAGCCGCGGGCCTTCGACTCGGGCAGACCGGCGAACCAGTCGCGGATCGGGGTGAAGGCCCCGACATAGGTCGCGGGGTTCGACCGCGGCGTGCGCCCGATGGGCCGCTGGTCGATATCGATCACCTTGTCGAGATGCTCCAGCCCCTTGACCGTCTCGCAGGGCGCGGGCGTCTGGCGCGCGCCGTTCAGCTTCATCGAGGCCGTCTTGAACAGCGTCTCGATGGTCAGCGTGGACTTGCCGCCGCCCGACACGCCCGTCACGGCCACGAACTTGCCCAGCGGGTAGTCGGCCGTCACGCCCTTGAGGTTGTTGCCGGTCGCGCCGACCACGGTGACCTTCTTGCGGTTGCCCTTGCGCCGCTGCGCCGGCACCGCGATCTCGCGCCGCCCGGCCAAGTAGTCGCCGGTCACGCTCGCGGGGTTCGCCTCCAGCTGACCCGGCGTGCCATGGGCCACGACCGTGCCGCCATGCACCCCGGCCCCGGGGCCGATATCGTAGACGTAATCGGCCTCGCGGATGGCCTCCTCGTCATGCTCGACCACGATCACCGTATTGCCCTGGTCGCGCAGGTTCTTGAGCGTGGTCAGCAGCCGGTCGTTGTCGCGCTGGTGCAGCCCGATGCTGGGCTCGTCGAGCACGTAGAGCACCCCGGTTAGGCCCGAGCCGATCTGGCTCGCCAGCCGGATCCGCTGGCTCTCGCCGCCCGACAGGGTCCCGGCGTTCCGGCTCAGCGTCAGGTATTGCAGCCCGACATTGTTCAGGAATCCCAGCCGCTCGCGGATCTCCTTGAGGATGGCGCGCGCGATCTCGTTGTTCTGCTTCGACAGCTGGCCCGGCACCGCCTCGCACCAGCGCAGGGCTTCCGCGATGGACATCTGCACGACCTGGCCCACGTGCAACCGCGCATCCGTTGGCCCGTCCGCGGGGCCGATCTTCACCGCCAGCGCCTCGGGGCGCAGCCGGAACCCGCCGCAGGCGCCGCAGGGGCGATTGTTCTGGTAGCGCTCGAACTCCTCGCGGACCCAGGCGCTGTCGGTCTCGCGGTAGCGGCGCTGCATGTTCGGGATCACGCCCTCGAAGACGCGGCTCACCTCGTAGACGCGGCCCCCCTCGTCGTAGCGGAACTTGATCTTCTCCTCGCCCGAGCCGCGCAGGAACACCTGCTGGACCTCCTCGGGCAGGTCCTTCCAGGCCGCCTTCTGGTCGAAGCCGTAATGCTTGGCGATCGCCGCGATGGTCTGGGTGAAATAGGGCGACTTGGTCTTGGCCCAGGGCGCGATCGCGCCCTTCTGCAGGCTCAGCGTGACATCCGGCACGACCAGCCGCTCGTCGAAGAACAGCTCCGCCCCCAGCCCGTCGCAGACCGGGCAGGCCCCGAAGGGCGCGTTGAAGGAAAACAGCCGCGGCTCGATCTCGGGGATGGTGAAGCCCGAGACCGGGCAGGCGAATTTCTCGGAGAAGGTAAACCGCTCGGGCTCCCCCTCCTTCGGCGCGGTCTCGAGGATGGCGATGCCGTCGGCCAGGTCCAGCGCGGTTCGGAAGCTGTCGGCCAGCCGCGTCTCCAGCCCCTCGCGCACCACGATGCGGTCCACCACCACGTCGATGTCGTGGCGGAATTTCTTGTCGAGCTCGGGCGGCGTGTCGAGGTCGTGGAATTCGCCGTCCACCTTCACCCGCTGGAAACCCTGCTTGCGCAGCTCCAGCATCTCCTTGCGGTACTCGCCCTTGCGGTCGCGCACGATGGGCGCCAGCAGATAGCCGCGCGTCCCCTCCGCCATCGCCATCACACGGTCGACCATGTCCTGCACCTGCTGGGCGGTGATCGGCTCGCCGGTGGCGGGCGAATAGGGCGTGCCCGCACGGGCATAGAGCAGGCGCATGTAGTCGTAGATCTCGGTCACCGTGCCGACGGTCGAGCGCGGGTTCTTCGAGGTCGTCTTCTGCTCGATCGAGATCGCGGGGCTCAGCCCCGAGATGTGATCCACGTCGGGCTTTTGCATCATGTCGAGGAACTGGCGTGCATAGGCCGACAGGCTCTCGACATAGCGGCGCTGGCCCTCGGCATAGATCGTGTCGAAGGCCAAGCTCGACTTGCCCGATCCCGACAGCCCGGTGATCACGACAAGCTGGTCGCGCGGGATATCGACGTCGATCCCCTTGAGATTGTGCTCGCGCGCGCCGCGCACCTCGATGAACTTCTGCTCGGCCATGCCAGCCCCCGAAACCTGCCAAACCCGTTACCTAGGGGGCGCGCGCCATCATGCAATCCGCTTCGACGCCGCGTCCCGCCCCGGCGGAGAACGTTCAGCGAACGTCTACCACATCGCCATCGACGGTGCCAGCCGCCCGCCGCCCCGCCCAGCTGCCCAGCCCCAGGCCCAGCAGCGCGGCGGCGACGCCCGTCCAGATCACCGCCTCGATCCCGAAGGCGGCCCAGATCGCGGCCAGCACGGGCGTGCCGCTGACCGTGCCCAAGTTGCCCAGCTGCGCAATGGCGCCGGTGGCGCGGGCGCGGTCGCCCGGATCGGCGTTCAGCGCGGGGATCGCGGCGAAGCTCGCCCCCGGGATCAGCCCCATCGCGGCGAAGGCGAAGGGCAGCGCGCCGGGCACGCCCGCCATCTCGGCCATGAGCCCCAGCGCGGTTCCCACGAATCCCGACGCAGCCACCTTCCACGGCACGAAGCGGCGGCAGAGCGCGCCGCCCAGCAGCGTCGTGACCAGCGTGAAGATCGGCAGGCTCGCCGCCAGCCCCGGCCGGTCCAGCCCGGGCGGCAGGATCGCGATCAGCGCCACAAAGAGGAACGTGTAGCACACGAAGCCAAGCCCCGGCGCCACCGTCCGCATCCGCGCGTAGATCGCGCGATGCGTGGCCACCGGGTTTAGCGAGACGCGCGTCCGCGGGATCCGCGGCACCATCGGCCAGAGCGGTACCGCCAGCGCCAGCAGCGCCGCACCGTGCAGCGCGAAGAGAAGCGGCAGCCCGCCGACCGCCAGGATCGCCGGGAAGATCACCGCCGAAATCGCCAGCGACGCCCCGAAGAACAGCGCCCAGAGGCCCATCACCACCGGCCGGTCCCGGTCATCGGCCGCCGCCGCCATCAGCGCGGGCCCGGCCACCACCAGCGCAAGATGCGCGAAGCCCTCGACCGCGCGGCTGGCCACGAACCACCAATAGCCCGGCATGAAGGCCTGGATCAGCGACATCGCTCCGCCCAGCAGCAGCCCGCCCAGGAAGGTGCGGCCCGGTCCCAGCCCGGCCGTCACCCCGCCCGCCATCGCGCCCAGCGCCAGCCCCATCAGCCCGACCAGCGACACCAGCGGCGCGATCTGCGGCAGCGGCCGCCCGAAGGCCGCCGCCGTCTCCGGTAGGGTCAGGGCGATCTTGCCGAACTGCGCCGCGGCCAGCAGCCCGGCGAGGAAGATCAGGGCGACGAGGCCCCAGCGCGTGCGGTCCATGCCTCCCCTTGCCAGAAGGCCGGCGCGCCCGCCAGCCGCGCCGCCCTAGCGCACCGAGATCACCGTCGCGAAGGGCTGGAAGCCGTAAAGCCGGCCCTCGGCGATCCGCCGGTCGTGCTCGGCCACGAGCGCGTCGGCGAGGTCCTGGCCGATCAGCCCCATCTCGACCATGCGCCGCCCGCCCAGGCCCACCCATGTCATCGCGCCCTGCCCCTCGGCGATCACCCGCGGGTCGATCCGCAGGGGCCCGGGCTTGAAATCCGCCTCGCGCAGAAGGTCGCGCAGCCGCGCCACCAGATGCGCGTCGGTCACGAAGTAATGTGCGAAGAACTCCGCGCAGGCCTGCAGCGGATCGCCCGGCCCGCTCGACAGCGAGGTCTTGGCGAAATCCGCGTCGCAGACCACCAGCCGCCCGCCCGATTTCAGCACCCGCGCCGCCTCGCGCAGCAGGATCGTCGGGTCGGGCACGTGGCTCAGGACGGTGTGCATCACCAGGTTGTCGACGCTGCGCGCCTTGAACGGCAGGCCCGCCCCGTCGGCCACCTCGAAGGCCAGGTTCGGCAGGTCCCGCGCCAGCTCGCGTCCCGCAGCCAGCAGGGCCGGCGACGGATCGGTCGCGACCACCCGCCCCGACCCGGCCCGCGCCGCCATCGCCCGCGCGATCGCGCCCGTGCCCGCGCCCACCTCGACATGCAGCCCGTCCCCAGGCCAGTCCAGCGCGTCCAGATAGGCCGTGACGATGCGCTGCATCGCGGGCTCCGCCGCCCGCGCCTCCAGCGCCCGGATCACCGCGTCCACGAACGCCTCGCCGGCATTCTCCACATCGCCGAACGGATCGCCTTCCCGCGCCATGCCGGCCCCCTTTTTCCCATGTCCCGGCGGCCACCCTAGCACAGGGATCGCCGCCTCGCGCGGGCCCGTCCCCTGCAGCCGGAAATGGCCGACGCCGCGCGCCCCCGCGCACCGACCGGCCGCCCGGGCCGCTTTCATGCTAGGATCGCGCCAGCGGTTCGGCCGCTTCGGCACGCGCCGCCGCATTTTTGGGAGGGAATGTCGATGATCGCCAGGATTACCACCTTCAAGTTCAAGAAGGACAAGCGCGCGGCCGCCATCAAGACGATGGAGAAGCTCAAGCCCCAGATCATGGGGCTGCCCGGCATGGCGCATTTCATCAACGCCATCGACGAGGAGGGGCACGGCTACGTCGTCTCGCTCGTCAAGGACCGCAAGACGTCCGAGCAGAGCCGCGAGAAGGTCTCCGAGCTCTGGTCGCAATTCGCGGAATATCTCGAGGGCAAGCCCGAACCCAGGACCTATGACGTGGTGGCCGATTGGCAGACAGCGGCCGCGCACGCCTGAGGCATTTGCCCCGGGATGGAGAAGGGGGCGCCCCGGCGTCCCCTTCGCTTTTTCGGGCCGGGAATTCGGCGGTTCAACCGCGCCGGGCGATCTGTTTTGCTGTCGCGAAAGGAGACCTATCGTGATCACCCGCATCTACCGCGTCCGCATCAAGCCAGACCTGCGCGAGGCCTTCGAGCCCCTGTTCCGGACCGTCGCCCGTGCCTCGGTGACGCAGTATCCGGGGTGCCGTGAGGTGACGGTGGGCGGGCCGTCGGAGGCGGATCCGGACGAATACGCCATGATCTCGGTCTGGGACAGCGCGGAAAGCCTGAGCGAATTCGCGGGTGCGGACTGGACCGTCGCGCATATTCCGGACGGCATGGAAAAGTTCGTCGAGGCCTGCTGGGTCCATCACTTCCACCACATGTGACCCGCCCCCCGGCCGCATGACCCGGGTCCCGGACCCGCTCAGCCCCGCGACAGGGCAAATTTCTGCCATCTTGCGCGGATATCCTCCGCCCCTCGCGCAGCAATCGAGGGGCAGCGCCCGGAATGTTCGACGAGGGAGCGAAACTCACCCTGTTCGCCATCGGCCTGGCCGCGCTGTTCGTCACGCTCGTTGGCGAGAAATACGCGCCGCCCCCCGAAATCGCGACCGCGGTGAACACCGCGCGGCTCCCGTCACTCCCGCTCAGGGCGGAGCCGGACGGCGCGCCCGCGCAGACGGCCGTCAAGGCGATGCGGGTCGGATTGGCCGAGGGGTTCGAGGCGCGTCTCCTGCATGGCTACGTCATCGAGGGGCGCGTCGTGACCCGCCGCGAGTTCCGCTACGACGCGACGAGCCCGGTCTCTCCGCTCGACCTCGGGATCGTCTGGGGCGATCTGGCCCGCCCCGGCGGCACCGACGCAATCGAATTCCGCACCGCGCCGCGCGCCGTCTGGGCCATCACGCCGCCCGACGCCGCCCTGCCCGCCAACTGGTCGGAGCAGGTCACCAACAACCACCTGATCCCGGCGAACCAGGCGGTGAGCGATGCACTGATGGCGATCGAGGTCGGAGCGCAAGTCCGGCTGCGCGGCTATCTGGTCGAGGTCACCGGCGATCGCATCTCGACCTGGAGCTCCTCGACGCGGCGCGACGACAGCACGATCGTCGGCGGCTGCGAGATCATCCTCGTGACCGATGTCGAAATCCTGCCGGACGGCGAAACGGCCGCCTGACAGGCGCCGGGCGGCCGCCGCGCGTCCCACCGTCCGCCGGCCCGCAAAACGCGAAAGGGCGGCTCGCGCCGCCCCGTCCCGTCCAGTCCCGTCCGGCCCCCGGAATCGGGGGTGGTGCTCAGAAGTGGATCGCGCGCCCGTCCGCGTCGAGCACGCTCTCGTGCATCATCTCCGACAGGGTCGGGTGCGGGAAGACGGTATGCGCCAGGTCCTCCTCGGTGGTCTCCAGCTGGCGGCCGACCACGTAGCCCTGGATCAGCTCGGTCACCTCGGCGCCGATCATATGCGCACCCAGCAACTCGCCGGTCTTCTTGTCGAAGACCGTCTTCACCATGCCCTCGGGCTCGCCCAGCGCGATGGCCTTGCCGTTGCCGATGAAGGGGAAATGCCCGACCTTGATGTCGTGCCCAGCCTCCTTGGCCTGCGCCTCGGTCAGCCCGACGCTCGCGACCTGCGGATGGCAATAGGTGCAGCCCGCGATGCTCTCGGGGCGCACCGGGTGCACGTCGTTCCGGCCCGCGATCAGCTCGGCCACCATCACGCCCTCGTGGCTGGCCTTATGCGCCAGCCAGGGCGCGCCGGCGATGTCGCCGATCGCATAGAGACCCTCGACCCCGGTGCGGCAGTATTCGTCGGTGACGACATGGCTGCGCTCGATCTTCACGCCGGCCTCTTCCAGTCCCAGCCCCTCGACATTGCCGACGATACCGACGGCCGAGATCACGGTGTCGAACTCGTGCGTCTCCGACTTGCCCTTCGATTCGATGGTGGCGATCACCTTGTCGGCCTTGCGGTCCAGCTCCTTGACGATGGCCTTCTGCAGGATCGTCATCTTCTGCTTCTCGAACTGCTTCTTGGCGAAGTTCGAGATCTCCTCGTCCTCGACCGGCAGGATGCGGTCCATCACCTCGACCACCGTCGTCTCGGCGCCCAGCGTGTTGTAGAAGCTGGCGAATTCGATCCCGATCGCACCCGAGCCGATGACGAGCAGCTTCTTGGGCATATGCGGCGGCTGCAGCGCGTGCTTGTAGTTCCAGACCCGCTTGCCGTCCGCCTCCAGCCCCGGAAGGTTGCGCGCCCGCGCCCCGGTGGCGACGACGATGTTGGGCGCCGTCAGCTCCTCGGTGCCCTTGTCGGTCGTGACCGAGACGCGGCCCTTCCCGGCCAGCTTCGCCTCGCCCATGATGCTGGTGACCTTGTTCTTCTTGAACAGGTGCCCGATGCCCGAGCTCAACTGCTTGGCCACACCGCGCGAGCGCTTGACCACCGCGTCGAGGTCGTAATCGATCCCCTCGGCCTTCAGCCCGAACTCCTTGGCGCGGTGCATCAGGTGGAACACCTCCGACGAGCGCAGCATCGCCTTGGTCGGGATGCAGCCCCAGTTCAGGCAGATCCCGCCCAGATGCTCGCGCTCGATGCAGGCGACCGTCAGGCCCAGCTGCGCGGCGCGGATGGCGGCGACATAGCCGCCGGGGCCGGCGCCGATCACGATCATGTCGAATGATTTGGCCATTCTGACGTCCTCCGGGGAAATTCGTTCAGCCTTGAACTACCCGGCGCATGACGCGGGGAAAAGGGGGCCGTGCGAAAAGGCCGCTCTGCGCGCCGCGCATGGCGCGGGATCGGACGCGCCGGCGCGCCCCCGGGGCTCAGCCCTGCGGCGGATGGATCGCGCGCCAGCGCACCCAGCCGAAAAACATCAGCATCGCGCCCGCCAGCGCCACGAAATAACCCGCGGGCACCACCCAGATCGGCAGATCGACCAGCCCGGCCACGCCGTGCAGCCCCAGTCCCAGCAGGATCATCGCCATCGAGGCCCAGGCCAGGCGCGAGCGGGCGAGGTAATTCGGTCCCATGTCGTCCTCCTTCGCTGTCGTCGTGATGAAGACGATAGGGCGCGCCCCGGCCCCGGCCAATTCTCAGCCGTCCTGGAACGCGCGCAGCAGCGCCCCGTAGCCGCCCTCGTCCATGAAGGCGCGCTCCTCGGGCGTGCTGGCCCGGCCCAGCGCCTCGTTGCGGAACGGGAATCGGCCGAACCGCGCAATGATCTCGCGGTGGACCCGCGCGTGCAGCAGCGTCTCGGGCGCCTCCATCCGTTCCCCGATCAGCGCCACCGCGCGGTCCTGATCGGCCATGTCCTCGGAATGCTCGAAGGGCAGGAAGAAGAACTGCCGCGGCGAGGGATCGATCTGCTGGTCCAGATCCGCCGCCACGCTGCGCGCCGCCACCGCACGGGCCAGCGGGTCGGTGGCGAAGGCCCGGGCGTCGTCCCGGTGGATGTTGCGCGAGAACTGGTCGGTCAGGATCAGGAAGGCCAGCGCACCCCGCGCCGTGTGGATCCAGTCGAAGAGCGCCCCGTCCCGCGCCGCCTCCCAGGCGGACAGGAAGCGCGCGCGGATTTCGGCGTCGAGCGCCGCGCCGCCCTTGTACCAGTCGGCCGGGGATTTCTCCTCCAGCCAGAACCGCAGCACGTCCTCGGGATCATGCGCCATCGGATCCTCCTCCCCTCATGCGGCCTTGCCGCTGCCTGCCTCCGCGTCCTCGACATGGGCGGCGTCCCATTCCTCCTCCCACTCCTCGACGACCGAGCCGATCGTGACATAGGTCGTCCCCAGCGGCGAGACCGCGACATAGCCCGCGCTCTCGTCGACCACGCCCTCCGGGTTCTGCACCATCCGCCAGATGCCGTAGCCCCCGAGCGCCAGCATCAACGCCCCGATGAACAGGAAGAACCCCTCCGGCCCGACCGCGCCCATCAGCCAGCCGGTCAGGATCGGCCCGCCGATCGCGCCCAGTCCGTTGATGAACAGAAGCCGCGCCGAGGCGGCGGCCATGTCCTCGGGCGTCAGGTAGTCGTTCGTATAGGCCAGCAGGATCGAGTAGAGCGGGTTCGCCATCCCCCCCACCAGGAAGGCCGCGACCAGCAGCGCCGGGTACCCGCCCAGCCCGCTGAAGCCCAGCAGGCAGCCCAGCGCCGCAATCCCCGCGCCCGCGATCACCAGCCTGCGCCGGTCGTAGCGATCCGAGGCCCAGCCCATCGGGTACTGCACCAGCATGCCCCCGGTGTAGATCGCCGACACGAAGAGAGCGATCTGCCCCGCCGTCAGGTCGGCCAGCGCGCCGAACACGCCCGCCATCCCGAACATCCCCGAGAACACGCCGCCCAGCAGGAAGATCCCCACGCAGCCCAAAGGCGAGACGCGGAAGATCTCGCGGAAAGACATCGGCTTGGCGGTCTCGAAGGGCGGCACCGGCGTGGCCGACAGAAGGATCGGCGCGAAGCTCAGCGACACCAGCACCGAGACCAGCACGAACAGCCCGTATTGCGACGCGTCGCCCAGCGCGAAGAAGCCCTGCGCCGCCACGATCCCCACCATCTGCGCGATCAGGTAGAGCGACAGCGCCCGGCCCCGCGTCTCGTTGGTGGTGGTGTTGTTCAGCCAGCTCTCGGCGACGATGTAGATGCCGCAGAAACAGAACCCGAGCAGAAGCCGCAGCCCGGTCCAGGCGATCGGATCGGTCAGCGCGGGATACAGGATCAGCCCGGCCGAGGCGAAGCTGCCCAGCGCCGCGAAGACCCGCACATGGCCCACGCGCTGGATCATGTGCGGCACCGATTGCGACCCCAGCAGGAAGCCCGCGAAATAGGCCGACATCACCACCGACATCCAGCCGGTCGAGAAGCCTTCGATCTGGCCCCGCACACCCAGCAGCGTGCCCTGCATGCCGTTGCCGACCATCAGCAGGGCCACGCCCAGAAGCAGCGCCCACGAATTCCGGATCACGATGAACATGGGCGGCCTCGATTCGCGCGTATGGGTTCGGCCCGCGCCTACGCCCGGGGCCGCCATGCGTCCATCCCGAATGCGAAGTCGATTGTCGCAAAGCCGCGCGCGCGCAAATCGCGCCCCTCGGGGCCCCGAGGGACGCGGTGCTCAGCCCGTCATCACCGCGGCGAGCGGCCGGCGCGGCGCGGGCGGCAGGATCGCCTTCTGCCGGCCGATCCGCAGCAGGATCTGCGGCGCGCCCTCCCCGCCGCACAGCGCCGCCAGCCGCGGCCGCAGCGCCGGCAGCTGCACCGGCTGGTTCAGGTAGGATGCCTGCAGCCCCGCCGCCGCCGCCACCAGCAACAGTCGCTGCAAGGCCTGTCCCGCGGCCAGCCGGTCGGCGGGCCCGTCGGCGTCCGTGCCCAGCACCGCCAGCACCGGCGCCCGCAGGGCCAGCGCGCGATCCTTCGCGCCCACCCGGCCGCCCAGGTCCAGCCGCCGCACCACCGCCCGCGCCACGGGCACCGCCGGCGCGGGCAGGCTCAGCCCGTCGCCCTCCCGCTTGGGATGCATCCAGCGGGCCAGCTCGTCCCGCCAGGCCGGATCGCGCCATTGCGCGGCGTCGCCCTCGGCCACCAGTTCCGCGATGCTGCTGCGCTGCGCCGCGTCGCCGATGATCGCGAGCCGCGCGCCCTCGGCCTCCGCCGCGCGGACCAGCGCGGCGACGTCGCCCTCGGCGACCGCCCCGGCGGCGAAGGGCCCGCGATGGGTGCGCCGCCCGGCGATCGCCGGGGCGAGCGCGGCCAGCGCGGGATCCGGCGGCCCCGCGAAGCCGATCCCGGCCAGAAGCTCCGGGTCCGCGGCGTCGGGAAAGGCCCGGACCTGGCAGCCCAGGCCCGCCGCCGCCGCCGCGGCGCGCAGGTTGAACAGCGCGCAGCCGCAGCTGATGACCAATTCCCGATCCTCGGGGTCGTTCACCGGCAGGGTGCGGTCCCCGTCCGCCCGCAGGCGCAGCTCCGTGCCGGCGATCTCGAACAGCCAGGGCTGGGTGTTGTGGCTCGACGGCGCCAGCACCGCCTGCGCGATCAGCTCTTCCAGGATGGCGCGGTCGGGCATCTCGGGCACTCCGGGCGGCGCGGCGGTGAAGGGGCGCAGCGCCGGATCGGCCGGCGCCGCGCCCCGCGTGTCGGCTGGGTCGCGGGTGCTCCCCCCAGGCGCCCCCCGGGCCCGTGCCGTCACAGCCCCACGCTCTCGCGATCCGGCCCGGCGCGCATTGATGCCTGTCAAGGGCGGCGTGGGCCCGCTCCGCCCCTCCGGCACTCATCCCCGCGGAGAGCGGACAGCGCGGTGCGGCCGCCAGCAGCAACAGCGGCTGCAAAGCCTGTCCCGCGGCCAGCCGGTCGGCTGGCCCGTAGGCGTCCATGCCCGGCACCGCGAGCACCAGAGCCCGCAGGGTTGAGGCACAAGTCTGAGACCGGCTCATTCAAAGTTTCAGAGGGGACGCTTGGGAAACTGGTCCGAGACACCAATCACACTCTGGACGGACTCTTTCAACAAGCTCCAGATCGCCCGCGTAGCCCTTCAATTTGGCGCTACACTTCTTTCATTGCGACGCTGCGTGATCTGCGCTTCATAGCCTCTAAGAAAGGCCGCGCGCTGCGGGCAGTCCTCAAGAATCGAGAGTTGAATTGCGCAATAGAGTGACTGGATTGCCAAACTCAGTTCCGGCAAATCGGCACGCCCCTCTTTGAAGAGGTCGCCTCTAACTCTATGAAGCATTCTGACTTCTTCATTTGCATCGTTGGACATCAGGGTTCCCTTGAAGTACCTCTTTCTCTTTTCTCCGTTGGTTTGATTTCCGGGAAAGGCGCTTATAATCGCCTCAAAGGCGACCCACAGAAGGATGAAGGCTTCTTCTGGGAAACGTTGCGATAATGCTTTGTCTATCAAAATGTGTGCCTCGTCGGGGATGCGTCTAATTTTCGCCTCTTCAATCGGTGGATCGCCAAACAAATTGAGCGCTTGTGTGTCAAAGAACGATGCATATGCGGGGTCAGAGACCCATCTATTTTCGGATCTGCCCTCATCCGACCGCCAAAATAAGCACGCCTCCCTTGCGGCAGGAATTCCAAATGTCATTCTCAGGAGGTTTGCCGCACTCAGCATCCTGACACGCCCAAGATCACGTTCTTGAGCCGTTAGAAATCGAGCGGTAATCTTAAGAAACGTAGAATTTTCGGGAACGGCTATTTCCGAGAGGCTTGAGACTGGACGCCCCTCGGGGCCATAGGTGAGGAAAAACATCCTTCGGAGTGCCGATAGGCCAGATGGGCAGCACATCGAAACTTCCAAAGCGCCATAGCCATGGCCTCTGAGAATAGTTTGCATGCGATCGAGTTGACTGGGAGGGAAAGCCGAGCTCCAGAGCACTTCCGAAACGAATGAGGCAGACCCCGATTCTCTAACGTCACCCGACATATCGCACCCCTTCAAGGCCCGTTGATGCCAAAAGCTTAGACAACATACGGATTGTCAATATGCGTATATCTGGCCGAAAGAAGCAGGCCAGCTTTAGGAACGGTTCGGAAAGGATCGCCCATGGAAATCCAGCGCCTCTCCGCCTTCGCCGATGCCGGACGCGGCGGGAACCCGGCCGGCGTCGTCATCGGCGACGCCCTGCCCCCGCCGGCCGAGATGCAGCGCATCGCCGCCGAGATCGGCTATTCCGAAACCGCCTTCGCCGCGCCCGACGGCGCGGGCGGCTGGACCGTGCGCTACTACGCGCCCGCCGCTGGAGTGGCCTTCTGCGGCCACGCCACCATCGCGCTGGGCGTGGCGCTCGGCCGCCGCGCGGGGCCGGGCCGCTTTCCGCTCGCGCTGCGCGACGCCGCGATCTCGGTCGAGGCGACGCGCGACGGCGCGGATTGGCGCGCTGCGCTGACCTCGCCGCCGACGCGCTCCGCTCCGCTCGACCCCGGGCTGCGCGACCGGCTGCTGGCGCTGTTCGATCTGACGGCCGGGGATCTCGACCCCCGCCTGCCGCCGCGCCTGGCCGAGGCGGGCGAGCGCCACGCGATCCTCGCGCTGCGCGACCGCGCCCGGCTCGCGGCGATGGCCTACCCGTTCTACGCGGGCCAGGCGCTGATGCGGGACGCGCGGCTGACCACGATCTCGCTCCTGCAGATCGAGACCCCGCGGCTGATCCATTCCCGCAACGCCTTCGCCATCGGCGGCGTGGTCGAGGACCCGGCCAACGGCGCCGCCGCCGCGGCGCTGGGCGGCGCGCTGGTCGATCTCGACTGGGACGGGCTCCGCGAAGGCGGCGCGTTCACCGTGCTGCAGGGGGCCGATATGGGCGCCCCCTCGCGGCTGGAGGTGACGGTGACCGGCACCCAAGGCGACCCGGTCACCGTGGCCGGCGCGGTGCGCGATATCGCGGAAGGGGATGTCGAATGACGTCCGACACGGATCACCCGCAGATCACCCGCAGATCATCCACGGATTTCACCCCTCCGGCAGCAGCAGCGAGGCATCGCCGTAGCTGAAGAACCGGTAGCGGTTCTCGACCGCATGGGCATAGGCCGCCAGCATCCGCTCGCGCCCCATCAACGCGCTGACCAGCATCAGCAATGTGCTCTGCGGTAGGTGGAAATTCGTGATCAATCCGTCGGTTACGCGGAACTCGAAACCCGGGTAGATGAAGATATCCGTCTCGCCCCGGAACGGCGCGATGGTCCCGTCCCGCGCCGCGCTCTCGATCAGCCGCAGCGCGGTCGTCCCCACTGGGATCACCCGCCCCCCGTCGGCCCGGGTTTTCGCAATGTCTTCCGCAGCTTGCGCGGTGACCTCGCCCCATTCCGCATGCATCTTGTGGGTGGTTACGTCCTCCACCTTCACCGGCAGGAACGTCCCCGCCCCGACATGCAGCGTCACCTCGGTGAACTCCACGCCCCGCGCCCGCAACGCCTCCAGCAGGGACGCGTCGAAATGCAAGCTCGCCGTCGGCGCCGCGACCGCCCCGGAATGGCGCGCCCAGATGGTCTGGTAGTCATCGCGATCGGCCGCATCGGGCTTGCGTTTGGCGGCGATATAGGGCGGCAGGGGCATCTCGCCCGCGACTTGAAGAACGGCGTCCAAGTCCTTGCCGCTGCTGTCGAACTGTAGCGCCACCTCGGTCTCGTCCTTGCCTAGGACCCGCGCCGTCAGCCCGGCGGCGAACTCGATCCGGTCGCCTTCGCGCAGCTTGCGCAAGGGCTTGCCCAGCGCCCGCCAGGACCCGTCCGGCAGCGCCTGCGTCAGGGTGAATTCGCAAGCCGCCCGGCCCGAGCCGTCGCGCGTCTCGCGCGCCCGCTCGCCCGAGAGCCGCGCGGGGATCACCTTGGTGTCGTTCAGCACCAGCCGGTCGCCCGGCCGCAGCCAGTCCGGCAGGTCCGACACCCGCGCATCGGTCAGCCCCGAAGGCCGCACCACGAGCATACGCGCCGAGGATCGGGGCCGCGCGGGACGGGTCGCGATCAGGTCCTCGGGCAGGGTGAAATCGAAATCGCTCAGCTTCATGCCGCCGCCCCTATCAGGTGGGCGGGGCCCGGCGGAAGATGTCGCGGAACACGCCCGGCGTCAGGATCGAGAGCGGGTTGACCGAGACCTGCGGATCCGCCGCCGGGCCGGTCAACCGGTAGGTGAAGCCGAAGAGCCCCTCGTCGCGCCGCGCAAACAGCGCGCCGAACAGCCCGTTCACCAGGTAGATCGGCGAGATTACGCCCTGCATGTCCATCCGCTTGGCGGCGAGGTCGAACACCCCGTCGGCGGTGATCGACATCGACGGCCCGACGGCACTGGCCCGACGCACGACGATGTCGCTGGGCCGCAGGGTGAAATCGCTCTCGACGGTCTGGAAGACGAGACCTTCGCCGCCTAGCTGCTCGAGGATGCCCACGACCGACAGCGCCTGCAGGAGCGAGGCCAGCGCGGGCGCGTCGCGGACCCGCAGGTCGCTGCCGCGCAGCGCGCCGGCATAGACGCCCGTCTGACCCGTGGGCCGCAGCGTCATCGTCAGCGCGCCGCCGCGGGCATCCTGGAAGAGCCCCGCCGAGCGCAGCACGCCGCCGCCGTCGCCGGTGCGGATCTGCACGGCGCTGCCATCCCCCTGCGGCGCCAGCACGCCCTCGACCGGCGTGCCGCCATTGACGCGGGCGGTGAACTCGCCCGCCCCGCCGCGCAGCCGCGCCCGCATATCGGTGAGCGCGATGCCTTCGGTCACCTGCAGCCGGTCCAGCACGATCTCGAGCGGCGCGGGATCGCCGCCGCCCCCGCCTCCGGTGGAGAGCAGCGCGCGCCGCAGGTCGGCCGCGCCGCCCCGGATGGCGACCGCGGGCGACCGGCCCGCGCCGCGCCCCGTCAGGACCAGCGGCCCGGTAAAGAACCCGGTCCGAACCCGGTCGAACGCCGCCCGCTCGAGCCCGCCGCCTTGGCGCAGGACGATGCGGCCCGCGGCCTCCAGCCCCGGCGCGTCGAGCGCGATGCGCGTCACCTCGGGCGTGGCGCCCAGCGTGGCCTCCAGCGCGAATTCCGCCGCACGGCCGGCGGGCTTCGACCAGGCGATGGCCGGCAGTCCCACCGAAAGCCCCGAAAGATCCGACCGCAGGCTCAGCTGCGGCGGCGCGCCCCGCGGAAGCGCGACCTCGACCTGCGCCGCGGTCGCGCCGTCCAGCGCGATCGCGCCCACCGAGATGCCGAGCCGCGCCAGGCCCTCGGGCGTCAGCGTCGCGCGCCCGGCCAGCCGTCCGGGCTCCGGCAGGGGCTGCGGCGGAGGCGGCGGCGCGTTCGGGTCGATCGCGTCTTCGGAGGGCGGCGGCAGCACCTGCCACCAGCGCCCGTCGAAGGGCACCCCGTCCAGCGTCGCCTGGCCCGTGATCTCGACCAGCCCCGGGACGGCGCGCAGCGCCAGCGCCTCGGCGGCGAGGCTGCGGTTCGGGACCAGCGTGGTGCTTTCGACGCCGGTCAGGCGGGCCGCGACCTCGTAGACGATATCGGCCGGCGCGTTGCCGGGCCGCAGCGGCAGCGACACCGAGACGGTCGCCGTCGCCGCCCCCGAAACCAGGTCGCGCGTCCGGTCCAGCCGCGACAGCAGCCGGAAGGGGCGGTTGTCCATCAGGTCCAGAACGTCCCCCATCGCGCCCGCGGCCACCAGCGACAGCTCGCCCCGCGGCGGGCGCTGGCGGGCGTCGGGGATGACGAAGCGCGTGCCGGCGAGGTCGATGCGCCCGGGTGCCACGCCTTCGGGCGTCGACGGGCCCCGGCCCGGCACGGTGCCCGCGTCCAGCCGGATCGAGAAGCGGTCGCCGTCGAGCTGCGCCGCGCCGGCCGCGCCCTCGCCCGGCGGCATGAAGCGCATGTAGCGGAAGGTGCCGTCGGCGAAGGTGAAGCTGCCCAGCACCTCGGGCGCGGCGCCGGGCGCCAGCCGCAACGCCGCGACCACGTCCCGCGCCGTGCCGCCCAGCAGGTTCGTGTCGAACCAGCGCTGTGCCTGCGGCTGCACCTCGCGCGGCCAGAGCGCCTTGAGATCCTCGACCGGCATCTGCGGCACCGCGACGCGCAGCGCGCCCTCCAGCCCCTCGGGCCGGAAGCGCAGCCGGCCGGAGGCCCGCGCCGTGGCCGAGGGGCCGGTGACCATCGCCTGCCCGACCCGCAGCGCCAGCGGCGCCTGGGTCAGCCGCGCCTCGATCAGGCCTTCGTCGAAGGCCACGCGGCGGTCGAACATGCCCTCGGGGTCGAAGACCGTCTCGCCGAGCCGGAGCTGCACCTGCACTGGACCGACCAGCCCGTCCTCGAGCAGGATCTGCCCCGTCGCCGCGAGCGCCAGGTCATCGGAGGAGGCCGCGACCTCTTCGAGCGCGATCCGGCCCGAGCCGGGCTGCCAGGCGAAGCCGAGCCGCGCGCGGTCCAGCGCGAAGCGGGGCCGGCCGGTGAGCTGGGCCTCCGACAGCTGGACCTGGCCGCGCAGCGGGCCGGGCACGCCGTCCTCGGACAGGGTCATGGCCGCGCTGGTCGATAGGGTGCCACGGCCCAGCGACAGGGCAGGCACGTTCGGCAGCGCCTCGGCCAAGCGGCCGACCGGCAGCCCGACCAACGCGAAGCGCGCCATCGCCCCCTCGCCCGGCACCCGCCGCTCCAGCGTCGCGGTGAGCCGCGCCGCGCCCCCGCCGGAGAGCGGCAGCTCGGTCACCAGGTCCAGCGCGGCCGCCTGCCCGGCCCGGCGCATCACCAGCGAGCCGTTCTCGATCTGCTGGGAAAGCCCGGTGACGGCATCCGACAGGTCCAGCCGGACGCCGTCGATGCGCAGCTCGTCCAGCGCGGCCACGGCGGGCGCGGACAAGACCGCGTCGATGCTCTCCAACGCGCCGGCCCAGCTGTCGGGCAAGCCGCCGCCGCCCCCGCCGAGCCCGAGGTTGAGCCGGCCCTCCGCGTCGCGGGCCACGCGCAGCGACAGCCCCTCGACCCCGATCCGGGTGGGGCGCAGCCGGCCCGCGGCCAGCGCCCGCGCGTCCAGTTCGACCCGCGCGTCGGGCAGGCGCAGCAGCGTCGCACCGTCGCGCGCGAGTTCCGCCCCGCGCAGCCGCAGCCCGAGCGCCAGAGCCCCAGTGTCGAAATCGAGCGAAACGCCGCCCAGCGTCAGCGCGGTCGGCGCCAGCCCCGCGCCCAGCCGCGCCTCGGCCCGCGCCACAACCCAGGCCGGCAGATCGACCGGCCCGCGGGTCAGCCGCCAGCCCGCGGTGGCCAGCGCGGCGACCAGCAGGACCAGCACGACCCCCGTCGCCCGGCGAAGCGGACGGCGGCGGCGGGGGGGCGTCAGGTCATCTGTCATGGGCGGCTCGCAGGATCGCGCCATCTTGACCATCGGGGGGACGGGTTCCAAGTCCTCTCGCGACAACCGACAGGAGAGTGCCATGCCCGACATCCAGCCCGGCCAGGAGGCCCCCGACTTCACCCTGCCCACCAATGGCGGCGGCGAGGTCAGTCTGCGCGACATGCGCGGCAAGCAGGTGGTGCTGTATTTCTACCCGCGCGACGACACGCCGGGCTGCACCAAGGAGGCGATCGCCTTCACCGAGCATCTCGACGCCTTCCGCGAGGCGGGCGCGGAGATCGTCGGCATCTCGAAGGATACCGTCGCCAAGCACGACAAGTTCGCCGCCAAGCACGAGCTGGGCGTGACGCTGGCCTCGGACGCGGAAGGCTCGGTCTGCGAGGATTACGGCGTCTGGGTCGAGAAGAACATGTACGGCAAGAAGAGCATGGGGATCGAACGCGCGACCTTCCTGATCGCGGCCGACGGGACGGTGAAGCAGGTCTGGCGCAAGGTGAAGGTGCCCGGCCATGCGGAGGCGGTGCTGGAAGCCGCGCGCGCGTGACGCCGCTGGCGCAGATGGCAGTGGAGGTGCTGACCACCGCCGATGCGCGCGCCAAGACCGCGCTCAGCCGCCGCTACGCCGCCGCCTGGCAGGCCGCGCGAGCCGAGGGCGCCCTGCCCGAGATCGGCACGGCCGATCCGCCCGACCGTCCCGCCCGGCCCGCGCGGCCGGAGCTGAAGCACCCGCGCGACGTGCCGCGCCGCAAGCCCGGCACGCCCGAGGGGCGGATCGCGCTGCTGCATGCCGTGGCGCATATCGAGCTGAACGCCGTCGACCTGCATTGGGACGTGATCGCGCGGTTCGCCCATGTGCCCATGCCACCGGGATTCTTCGACGACTGGGTGCGCGCCGCCGACGAGGAATCGAAGCATTGGGGCCTGATGGCGGAATGCCTCGAGGCGGCCGGGTCGCATTACGGCGCGCTGGCCGCGCATGCCGGCATGTGGCGCGCCGCCGAGGAGACGGCGGGCGACCTATTGGCCCGGTTGGCCGTGGTGCCGATGGTGCTGGAGGCGCGCGGGCTCGACGTGACGCCGGGCATGATCGAGATCTTCCGCAAGGCCGGGGCCGACGACGCCGTTGCCGCGCTGGAGACGATCTATGCCGAGGAGGTGAGCCATGTCGCCTACGGCTCGAAATGGTTTCACTTCTTGTGCGGGCGCCACGATCTCGATCCCAAGGACGTGTTCCACGATCTGGTCCGGCGCTATTTCCACGGCCCCCTCAAGCCGCCCTTCAACGAGGAGAAGCGCGCCGAGGCCGGCCTGCCGCCCGATTTCTACTGGCCGCTGAGCGAGACGGGCTGACCGCGCCGATGCGTTACGGCGCGGCGCCGAACCGGCGGGTTTCTGCCACTTCGGGCGCCGGAAGGGCTGCGACGCCGTGCCGTGGTTGCGGCAATGCAACAGCGTGAATAGAAAACCGCGAAATGCGCATCGGGAAAACCGATCCAGGGGAACGGAACACGCCGCCGCCGCAACAGCGGCCCGGCGCCACAGACGGGGGAGACGGGAGTGAAGCAACGCCTGTCCGATAGACTGAACGCGCGTCTCGAACGCCATTTGCCCGAACAACGCCTCTTCCTGAAATCCGACGACGGAACCCGCTTCGTACGAATGCGGCCCGTGACGCAGTTCGCGATCCTGGGCGGCGGCGCGCTGGCGCTGGGCTGGATGGTCGTGGTGACCTCCTTCTTCCTGATCGGGGCCGTCACCTCGGGCTCGACCCGCGACCAGGCCGAGCGCGCGCAGCTGGCCTACGAGACCAGGCTGCAGGCGCTCTCGGACGAGCGCGACGCGCGCACCCGCGAGGCCGAGCAGGCGTTGGAGCGCTTCTATGCCGCGCTCGAGGAAGTCTCGAAGATGCAGGGCGAGCTTCTGGAGAGCGAGCAGCGCGTGCGCGAGCTCGAGACCGGGATCGAGGTCATCCAGCGCACGCTGCGCCGCACCGTGGCCGAGCGCGACGCCGCCCGCGCCGAGACCGAGGCCGCCCTGGCCCGGCTGGACAACGCACCCGAGGCCGCCGCCCGCGCCGAACGGCTGGCCGCCGACGCGCAGGCCACCGCCTCGGCGCTGGCCGAGGTGCTGGACGCCACGGCGCTGGAGCGCGACGAGGCGGTCGTCGTGGCCCGCGGCGCCGATGCCGAGATCGACCGGATGGAGGCGATGGCCGAGCTGGTCGCCGACCGCAACGACCGCATCTTCGCGCGGCTCGAGGAAGCCGTGCAGGTTTCGCTGGAGCCGCTGGAGAAAGTCTTCGAGCGCTCCGGCATCTCGCCCGATGCGATCCTCGACACGGTGCGCCGCGGCTATTCCGGCCAGGGCGGCCCGCTGGAGCCGCTGGTCCTGTCGACGCGCGGCGAGCCCGCGAGCGAGGACCTGGACACGCAGCGCGCCAACCGGCTGCTCAACCGGCTGGAGGAGGTCGAACTCTACCGCATCGCCGCCGAGAGCCTGCCGCTGGCGCATCCCGTCCCGGGCCCGCATCGCCGCACCTCGGGCTTCGGGCCGCGCTGGGGCCGGATGCATTCGGGGATGGATTTCGCCGGGCCGCGCGGATCGGAGATTCGCGCGACGGCGGAAGGCGTGGTCACCCATGCCGGCTGGCTCTCGGGCTACGGCAAGCTGGTGAAGATCCGGCATCCGCTGGGTTTCGAGACGCGCTATGCGCATCTTAACTCCATATCCGTGCGGACCGGCCAAAGGGTCTCGCGCGGGGAACGCATCGGTGGTATGGGGACCACCGGACGCTCGACCGGCGTGCATCTGCACTACGAGATCCGCCGCGGCGGGCAAGCCCTGAACCCAGTCACCTTCATAAACGCAGGTCAGGATGTTTTCTAAATCCAAGCTGAACCAGCCCGGCGGCGACGCCGAAAAGCCCAACGCGCCGCAAGGCGGAACCGCGCCGGCGGCGCCGCCCTCCAAGCCTGCCGGGCTCGAGCTCGGGGCCGGATCGCAGGCGATGAAGCCCAAGGTCCCGCCCTCCTCGCTCTCGGCCGATCTGGTCGTGAAGGGCGATCTGAAGACCTCCGGCGACATCCAGATCGAGGGTGAGGTCGAGGGCAACATCCAGGCCCATCTGCTGACCGTCGGCGAAGGCGCCACCGTCCGCGGCGAGGTGATCGCCGACGACATCGTCGTCAACGGCCGCGTCGTCGGCCGCGTGCGCGGCCTGAAGGTGCGCCTGACTTCGACCGCCCGGGTCGAGGGCGACATCATCCACAAGACCATCGCCATCGAGAGCGGCGCGCATTTCGAAGGCGCGGTGCAGCGGCAGGACGACCCGCTGGGCCAGGCCGGCAAGCCCCGGTCGCCGCAGGCGCAGGCGCAGGCCGCCTCCGCCAGCGGCCAGTCGGCCCCGGCCAAGCCCGAGCCCAGCAAGTCCTGATCCGGACATGAGCGACGACATGCGGACCCCGCCCCTTCCGAGGGGCGGGGTTTCGCGTCTTCCGGGGCTGGAGGGCCGCATCCCCGACGGCACGCGCGCGGCCGTCGTGCTGACCACGATCGGCTCGCTCGGCGATCTCTATCCGGTGCTGTCGCTCGCCCGCGCGCTGGAGGTACTGGGCGTCGAAGCGCGGCTCGCGCTCTCGCCCGAGGATTGCGACATGGCGCGGCGCTGGGGGCTCCTGGCGACGCCCGTCGGGCCCAGCCAAGCGGAGGTCTGCGCCGCGCTTGGGGTGACCCGCGACGAGGTGGCGGCGCAGATCCTGCACGATCCGGGGCCGCTGATCTCGAAGGTGGCGATCCCGATGCTGCCCGAGATGGTCGAGGCGCTGCGCCCGCTCTGCGTCGATGCGGCGGCGGTGACGGGCACGACCTTCGCGCTGAACGCGCCGCTGGCCGCCGAGCTGGCGGGCAAGCCCTATGTCCCGCTGACCCTGCAGCCCATGCTCACTCTCTCGGCGCTGGACCCGCCCCGGGCGCGCGGCTTCGGGCTGGCCGTGCGTGCGCCGCAAGGGGCCGTGGCGCGGGCCTGGAACCGCGCGCTGATGACGGCCGGGCGCGGGGTCCTGACATTGCGCCACCGGCGCGGGCTGAACCGGGTGCGCGCTGGGATGGGCCTGCCGCGCTTCGACGGCACGCCGCTTCTGGACCATGCGGGCGATGTGCCGCTGCGGCTCGGCCACTGGTCGGAGCGCTTCGCGCCCCTGCCCGCCGACGCCCATCCGGACCTGCGCCTGACCGGCTTTCCGCCCCCGCCCGTGGGCGATCTGCCCGACGCGCTGGCGGCGTTTCTCGATGCCGGGCCCGCGCCGCTGGTGGTGACGCTGGGCAGCATCGCCCAGGGGCTGAACGGACCGGATTTCTGGCAGGAGGCGGTGGCGATGGCGCGCGCCATGGGCCTGCGCGCGGTGCTGCTGCATGGCGCGGCGGAGGTACCGGGCGGCCCCGACCTCATGGCCCTGCCCTACGCGCCGCACGCGCCGCTCTTCCCGCGCGCGGCGGCGATCCTGCACCATGGCGGCATGGGCACCAGCGCCGAGGCGCTGCGATCGGGGCGGCCACAACTGGTGGTGCCGGTGGGCGGTGATCAGCCCGACAACGCGGCGCGGCTGGCCGATCTGGGCGTGGCCGTCACGCTGTCGCGGAAGAATTTCGATGCCGAGGCCGGCGAGGCGGCGCTGACCGGGTTGCTCAGCCGGTTCGACTATCCCGGAGCGGCCGAACTGGGCGAGGAGATCGCCGCCGAGGACGGCGCGGCCACGGGCGCCGCGCTGATCGCGGGGATCATGCGCCTGCCGCAGCGCGAGGGACTGCGCGTGGTGTGACGGGTGTCAGGCGTAGATCGTCCGGCCCGGGCCGTCACTCGGCCACGGCATCCGCCCGGCTCTTGCCGCTGGCGTTGGAGGCCAGGACCGACGCCATGATCGCGTCGAGATCGCCGTCCAGCACGCCCGACGTGTCCGAGGTCTCGTAGCCTGTCCGCAGGTCCTTCACCATCTGGTATGGCTGCAGCACGTAGGAGCGGATCTGGTTGCCCCAGCCGGCATCGCCCTTGGCCTCGTGCGCGGCGTTGATCTCGGCGTTCCGGCGGTCCAGCTCCATCTGGTAGAGGCGCGATTTCAGCGCCTTCATCGCGATATCGCGGTTCTGGTGCTGCGACTTCTCGGACGAGGTGACCACGATGCCGGTCGGGATATGCGTGATGCGCACCGCCGAGTCGGTGGTGTTCACGTGCTGGCCGCCCGCGCCCGAGCTGCGATAGGTGTCGATGCGGATCTCGTTCGGGGCCACGTCGATATCGATATTGTCGTCGACGACCGGGTAGACCCAGACCGAGGCGAAGCTCGTCTCGCGCGTGCCCTTGCCGAAGGGCGAGATGCGCACCAGCCGGTGCACGCCCGACTCCGACTTGAGCCAGCCATAGGCGTTCTTGCCGCTGATCTTGTAGGAGGCCGACTTGATCCCGGCCTCGCCGCCCATCTCCTGCGCCTGAAGCTCGACGTCGAAGCCGCGCTTGTTGGCCCAGCGGACATACATGCGCTGCAGCATCTCGGCCCAGTCGCAGGCCTCGGTGCCGCCGGCGCCTGCGTTGATCTCGAGGAAGGTGTCGTTGCCGTCCGCCTCGCCGTCGAGCAGCGCCTCGAGCTCCTTCTCCGCGGCCTTGTCGACGAGGCGCGCGATGGCGGCCTCGGCCTCGGCGACGACCTCGGTGTCGTCCTCGGCCTCGCCCAGCTCGATCATCTCGACATTGTCGCTGGTGTCGCGCTCCAGCGTCGTGATGCTCTCCATCGCGTCCATCAGGCCTTGCCGGTCGCGCATCAGCTTCTGCGCGCGCGCCGGATCGTCCCACAGCGTGGGATCCTCGATCATCGCGTTGAATTCTTCCAGCCGGTGGGGCGCGGTTTCCCAGTCGAGGCGCCGCTTGAGCAGCGCGATCGACTTGCCGATCGCCTCGACGTTGTTCTGGACTTCTGCGCGCATGATGCCTCCGCGGGTTTGGGCCGGAGGTAACCCCTGCGCGGGCGGGCGACAAGGTGCGCGGGGGCCGCGCCCTAGTAGAGCCCGCCCGAACTGAGCGACCCGAAGGTGGCGCGTTCCGGCACGACCACGGTGCGGCCCGTCGAGGTCTGGACCTGCGTGCTGCCGCCGCCCTCCTCCTCGCCCTCGCCGCGCCCGAAGAGCGGCAGATCGCCCGCCATGGCGAAGCCACCATCGATGATCAGCCCGCTGCCCAGGCCCGAGAACGGATCCTCGCCGTCGCGGAAATACTCGGCCACGACATGCTCGCCAGTGCTGCTCTCGGGCAGGACCGCGCCGCTGTAGCGGTCGATCTTCACGAAATGCCCGCCCTCCGGCACCTCGAAGGGACCGCCGCCGTATTTCTCGATCGCCTCCTCCATGAAGGCCTGGAAGACCGGGCCGCACATGCCGCCGCCCGATGCGCCGGACCCCATGCTGCGGGGCCGGTCGTAGCCGATGTAGCAGCCGGCGACGATCTGGCTGGAGAAGCCGATGAACCATACGTCCTTGGAGTCGTTCGTCGTGCCCGTCTTGCCGGCGATCGGAACCGGCAGGTTGACGGTGCGCGAGGCGGTGCCCCGCTCGACCACGCCGGTCATCATCGAGGTCAGCTGATAGGCCGTGATCGGATCCATCACCCGCTCGCGGTTCGACACGATGCGCGGCCCGAAGCCGTCGGTCAGCGAGGCGAACTGCTCGCAATCGGCGCAGTCGCGCTTGTCGTGCTGGTAGACCGTGCGGCCGTAGCGGTCCTGGATGCGGTCGACCAGCGTCGGCTCCACCCGCTCGCCGCCATTGGCGAACATCGCGTAGGCGGCGACCATCTTGTAGAGCGTCGATTCCTGCGAGCCGAGCGAGTTGGCCAGAAGCCGATCCATCCGGTCATAGACCCCGAAGCGCTCCGCGTAGCTGCCCACGACGCCCATGCCGACATCCTGCGCCAGGCGGACGGTCATCAGGTTCCGCGACCGCTCGATCCCGGTGCGCAGCGGCGAGGGGCCGTAGAACCGGTTCGACGCGTTGGTCGGGCGCCAGATCTCGCCGTTGCCCTGGTCGATCTCGATGGGCGCATCCACGACGATGGTGTTGGGCTGATAGCCCGAGTCGAGCGCTGCGGCGTAGACGAAGGGCTTGAAGCTGGATCCGGGCTGCCGCGTCGCCTGGGTGGCGCGGTTGAAGACCGAGTGCTGGTAGCTGAAGCCGCCCTGCATCGCGATCACACGGCCCGTGTTGACGTCCATCGCCATGAAGCCGCCCTGCACTTCGGGCACCTGGCGCAGGGTCCAGCCCGCATCGCCCTCGGTCCGGCGGGTATGGACCACGTCGCCGGGCTCGAAATTCTCGAAGAAGTCGCCGCGCATCCAGGAAATGTCGTCGCGCGGGATCGCGACGGTGCCGTCCACGTCCTCGACCCCGAGGGTCAGGCTCTGCTCGGCCACGTCGAGCACCACGGCGGGGTGCCAGCGTCCGCCGAGGTCGATGTCGCGGGCCACGTCGGCGCCGCTCAGCGCGTCGCGCCAGGCGGCCTCCTCGGCCAGCGTCTCGGCCGGGAGCGTCTTGCCGGTGCCGCGCCAGATACCGCGGCTGCGGTCGAAGCTCTCCAGCGCGTCACGCAGCGCGCGCGCGGCGACGGATTGCATCTCGGCATCGACGGTGGCGCGGACGGTGAAGCCTTGCGTGAAGAATTCCTCCTCGCCGAAATCGCGGGTCAACTGGCGGCGGATCTCGTCGGTGAAATAGTCGCGCGGCGGCAGCTGCGCGCGGAAGGGCGGGTAATGGCCCGACTGCACCGTCAGAAGCGGCGCGAGCTGCGCGCGCTCCATCTCGGCGCGGGTGATGTAGCCGTTCTCCCACATCTCGCGCAGCACGAAGTTGCGCCGGTCGATCGCGCGCTCGACCTGGCGGACGGGGTGATAATCCGAGGGCGCCTTGGGCAGGATCGCCAGGTAAGCGGCCTCCTCCAGCGTCAGGTCGGCCAGCGGCTTGTTGAAATAGGTCTGCGCGGCGGCGGCCACGCCGTAGCTGTTCTGCCCGAGAAAGATCTCGTTCATGTAAAGCTCGAGAATGTCCTCCTTCGACAGCGTCTCCTCGATGCGCGAGGCGAGGATGATCTCCTTCACCTTGCGCTCGGCGGAGCGGTCCGAGGACAGAAGGAAGTTCTTCATCACCTGCTGCGTGATCGTCGAGGCGCCGCGCAGCCGCCCGCCGCGGGCCGCGGTCACGGCGGCGGCGACCATGCCCATCGGGTCGTAGCCCGCGTGGCGGTAGAAGTTCTTGTCCTCCGCCGAGATGAAGGCCTGCTTGACCAGATCCGGGATCTCGTCAGCGGGGGCGAAGAGGCGCCGCTCCTGCGCGAACTCGTCCATCAGGCGACCCTCGCCGGAATAGATCCGGCTGATCGTGGGCGGCGTGTAGGAGGCAAGCTGTTCGTGGTTGGGCAGGTCGCGGCCATACATCCACAGGATCGCGCCCACCGTCAGCGCGGCCGCGATGATGCCAAGCGTCACCGCCGAGAACACCGCGCCGACCGTCGCCAGAACGAACATGAAAAGCCCGTTCAGCGCGCGCCACGCCCAGCCGCCGGTCGCCTTCATCACGTTGACTGCCATGTCGGAATTCCCTGCCATTCGGGCCCCGTATACGCGCGGGCCCGGGCCGGGTCAAAGCGCGCCGGGGCCTGCGGGCAGGTCCCCGCGCAGCGATGACGCGGCGTCCGCATCACATGGGCGTGAGGGTCGCGCGGGCCTAGCGGCGCAGGCGCAGGGCCTCGGCGGCATCGGCCACGGCCCAGGCCTCGATCCCGCGGGCGATCGCGGTCGCCATGCGCGCGCGCCAGTCGGGCGAGAGCAGGTTCTGCAGATCGCCCTCGTCGGACATGAAGCCCAGTTCTAGCAGGACCGACGGGATATCGGGCGCCTTAAGCACGGTGAATTCCGCCCCGAGCCGCGGGCGCGTGTGCAGATTGAGCCCCGCGGCGCCGATCCCCGCGACCAGCGCGTCGGCCAGGGCGTCGGCGCGGGGCGCGGTCTCGGCGCGGGCGAGGTCGATCAGGACCTGCGCGATCTCGTCGCCGCGATCCTCCAGCTCGACGCCCAAGAGCAGATCGCCCCGCCCCTGCCGCGCGGCCAGTTCGGCCGCGATGCCCTCGCCGGTCTCGGCGTCGAGCGTGTAGACGCTGGCGCCATCCGCGCCGCCGCCGTCCAGCGCGTCGGCATGGAGCGAGATCATCAGGTCGGCCCCCGCCGCCCGCGCGACGGCGGAGCGCCCGCGCAGACCCACGAACTCGTCGCTCTCGCGCGTCAGGACCACGACATGCCCCTCGCGGCGCAGCACCTCGGCCAGCTCGCGCGCGAAGCGGAGCATCAGCACCGCCTCGGTCGTGCCGCCGCGCTCCGCGCCCGGGTCGATGCCGCCATGCCCGGGGTCGAGCGCCACGACCAGCGGGCGGTCGCCGGTCTGGCGGGGACGCGCGGGGGTTTCGACGGCCTGCGGCACGCGATCCCAGCCGCGCTCGATCAGCGGGCCGGGCGCGCCCTCGCCCGCCTCGGCGCGCACGTGGATGATCGCACCGATCTCGCCCGTCTCCATCCAGGCCCGGTCGATCCGCGCGGGCCCGTCCAGCGACAGCACCAGCCGCGACCAGCCCGGCGCGACGCGGCCGGTGGCCACGCCCTCGGTGGCGGGCAGCCCGGACCAGTCGATCTCGGACGTGTCGAGGATCAGCCGCCAGGGCGCGTCCTTCAGGAAGACCCGCCAGGGCACCGGCTGGCTGAGCGCGATCTCCAGCGCCGCGCCGCGCCGGCCTGCCTCGATCTCGGCGGCGGTGACCTGCGCGCGGGCGGTGAAATCCTGCGCCTGCGCCGGCAGCGCGAGCGCGACGGCCAGCAGGGTCGCGCGAAGCAGAGGGATCATCGCCGCCCCATGAACCGCTCCAGCCGGACCAGCCCCTCGGCGATGTCGGCCGTGGCGCGCGCGTAGCTGAAGCGCAGCGTCCCGGCCCCGCGCCCGGGGTCGAAATCCAGCCCCGGCGTGACCGCGACCCCAGCCTCGTCGAGAATCCGGGCGGCGAAGCCGAGGCTGTCATCGGTCAGGCCCGAGACATCGGCGTAGACGTAGAACGCCCCGTCCGGCGGCGCGATCCGGTCGAAGCCCGCGCGGGGCAGGCCGTCCAGCATCAGGCGGCGGTTCTCGGCATAGATTTCGAGATTGGCGCGCAGCTCGGCCTCGGCATCCATGGCGTGCAGCGCGGCCACCTGGCTGGCATGGGGTGCGCAGATGAACATGTTCTGCGCCAGCCGCTCGATGGTGCGGATATGGGCCTCGGGCACGACCATCCAGCCGATCCGCCAGCCGGTCATGCTGAAATATTTCGAGAAGGAGTTGATGACGTAGACGTCGTCCGACACCTCAAGCGCGCTGACGGCGCGGCCCTCGTACTGGATGCCGTGATAGATCTCGTCGCTGACGAAGGCCGTCCCGTTCGCCGCGCAGGCCGCGATCAGCGCGGCGAGCGCGGGCTTGTCGAGCATCGTGCCCGTGGGATTGGCCGGCGAGGCGACGATCAGCCCGGCGAGGTCGGGCGGCAATTCACGCGCGACCGGCTGGAAGCGGTTCTCGGCCTGCGTCTCGATGCCGACCGCCTCCAGCGACAGCGCGCGCAGAATCTGCCGGTAGGAGGGATAGCCCGGCAGCCCAAGCCCCACCTTCTCGCCCGCGTCGAACAGCGCGGTGAAGGCCAAGAGGAACGCCGCCGACGAGCCGGCGGTCACCACCACGCGCTCGGGGTCGAGCTCGAGGCCGTACCAGTCGCGGTAGAGCCGTGCGATCCGGGCGCGCAGCTCGGGCAGGCCCAGCGCGACGGTATAGCCCAGCGGCCCCGCCTGCATCGCCGCCACCAGCCCATCGCGCGCGGCCTGGGGGGCGGGCGTGCCGGGCTGACCCACTTCCATGTGGATGATCGAGCGGCCCGCCGCTTCCGCCCGGCGCGCGCGTTCCATCACGTCCATCACGATGAACGGGTCGACCTGGCTGCGGTCCGAGACCCGGACCGACACCTGACTTGCGCCCGACATGCGCCTCTCCATACTGCCCGGGCCGAGCAATGGCCCGCGCGCCGGGGGCGCGTCAATGCGGCCCGCCGCCATGCCGAGGGAGACGCCGATGATCCGCCTGCTTTCCGCGACGCTGGTCCTGGCCTGGACGCTGGCGATGGCCGCCCTGCCCGCCCGCGCGCAGGGACTGATCCGCGACGCGGAGATCGAATACGCGCTGCGCCAGGTCGCGGCGCCGATCTTCCGCGCGGCCGGCCTGCCCGCTTCCACCCGCATCTACCTGATCGACGACGACCAGATGAACGCCTTCGTCGGCGATGCCCGGTCGATTTTCATCCATTCAGGCCTGCTGATGCGGCTGGAGACGGTGGACCAGGTGCAGGCCGTGCTGGCGCACGAGGCCGCGCATATCGTCAACGGCCACCTGACGCGGCGCCCGGCGGCGGCGCGTTCGGCGGCGAATGTCGCGAAGATGGGCCTCCTGCTGGGCGCGGCGGCGGCGGCGGCCGCGGGCCCGCGCGCGGGCTTCGGGCTCGCGGTCGGCACGGCCTCGTCGGCGCAGCGCAGCCTCTTCGCGCATACCCGCGCCGAGGAAAGCAGCGCCGACCAATCCTCGCTACGCTTCATGGCGGCGGCCGGGGCCGATCCGAACGCGGCACTCGAGGTTCTGGAGATCTTCCGCGGCCAGGAGCTTCTGTCGGTGGGCCGGCAGGACCCCTATGCCCGCACCCACCCGCTGACCCGCGACCGGCTGCGCGCGGTCGAGGGCTTCGCCGCGGCCTATCCGGCACAGCCGCGACCGCCCGGGGCGGTGGATTACTGGCACGCCCGGGCGCGCGGCAAGCTGTCGGCCTTCCTGCGGGCGCCGCGCTGGACGCTGAGCCGGGTGCGCGGCGCGCAGGACGAGGTGGCGGTCCTGCGCCGCGCCATCGCGCATCACCGGCAGGCCGATGCGGCCCGCGCGCTGGCGGGGATCGACAGCCTGATCCGCGCGCGCGGATCCGACCCTTATTACCACGAGCTGAAGGGCCAGTTCCTGCTGGAAAGCGGCCGGGCCGGCGCGGCGGTCGCGAGCTATGCCCGCGCCGCCGAACTGGCCCCGCGCGAGGGCTTGATCCAGGCCGGGCTGGGCCGCGCGTTGATGGCGACGGGCCGCTTCTCGGAGGCGCTGCCGGTGCTGGAGCGGGCGCGCTCCCGCGATCCTTTCGATCCCCGGATGCTGCGCGACCTCGCGACCGCCCATGCGCGGCTCGGCCAGCCCGGCCTCGCCTCGGTGGCGGCGGCGGAGCGCTACGCCGTGCTGGGCCGGATGGAGGATGCCGGGATCCATGCCGAGCGCGCCTCGGCGCAATTGCCGCGCGGCTCGGCGGGCTGGCTCAGGGCGCAGGACATCCTCGCCGTCGCCCCCCGGCGCTGAGCGCGCGCCGGGGCCTCTCTGAAACGACGAACGCCGGCCCATGAGGGGGCCGGCGTCCGGGATCGTCAGGGCGCTGTCAGGTGCCGAAGGACCACCAACCGCGCCGCTTGGGCTTGGCCTCGCCCTCCTCGGCGGCGGTCTCCGCCTCCGGTTCGGGCGCGGGCTGAGGCTCCGGCTCAGGCTCCGGCTCGGGCGCCGCCTCCGCCGCGGCGTCGGCCGCCTCCTGCACCGGCTCGGAGGGCGCGGGCGCCTTGGCGCGGACGCGTGTCTTGCGCTTCGGCTTCTGCGCGGCCTCGGGAGCCGCCGGGGCCTCCGCCTCGGCGGGCGCCGCCTCGGCTACGGGCGCATCCACGGCCTCGGCCATCTCGGGCTGCGCCTCGGACGGGCTCTCGACCTCGGGCGCGGGCGCCTTCTTCCGCGAGCGGCTGCGCGAGCGGGATTTCGGCTTCTCGCCCTCCTCGGCCTGCGGCACGTCGGGCGCGTCGGCCTGCGTGGTCTCGGGCACGGCGTCCTGCGGCGGCATCTCGGGTGCGGCGACCTCGTCCGGCCGGGGCTCGCCCGCCTCGGAGGCGGCCTGGCCCTGATCGGCGCTTTCGCCCGCCTCGGCATTGCCGTTCTCGTCGCCCTTCTTGCGACGCCGCGAACGGCGGCGGCGCTTCTTCTTGCCGCTACCTTCACCATTTTCGCCGTTTTCGCCGGACTCGGACCGGCCGCGGCCCCGGGCCTCGCCCTCGTCGCGGTCGTCGGACGCCTCCTCGGCCTCCGCCTCGACGATATCGTCCTCGTCCTCGTCCTCTTCGGGCGTCCAGGAGGTGTCCATCCCGACCACGGTCGCCGCCGGTTTCGGCACGACCCGCGTGGCGGTCTTGAACTTCTCCATGTGGAAGTCGGGCGCCACCAGCGACGGGTCGGCGGTCACGCGGACGGCCATGTCGTAGCGCGCCTCGATCTGCGCCAGATGCTCGCGCTTCTCGTTCATCAGGTAGTTGCAGATATCGACCGGCAGCTTGAGCAGCACCTCGCGCGACCGCTTGCGCGTCCCCTCCTCCTCAAGCGCGCGCAAAATGCCGAGCGCGACCGAATCGTCGGACCGGATCAGCCCCGTGCCCTGGCAATGCGGGCAGGCCTGCGTCGTGGCCTCCAGCATGCCCGGCCGCAGCCGCTGGCGCGACATCTCCAGAAGGCCGAAGCCCGAGATGCGGCCGACCTGGATGCGGGCGCGGTCGTGCTTGAGCGCGTCCTTCAGCCGCTTCTCGACGGCGGCGTTGTTCTTGCGCTCGTCCATGTCGATGAAGTCGATGACGATCAGCCCCGCGAGATCGCGCAGCTTGGCCTGGCGGGCGACCTCCTCGGCGGCCTCCAGGTTGGTCTTGACCGCGGTGTCCTCGATCGAGCCTTCCTTCGTCGACTTGCCCGAGTTCACGTCGATGGCGACCAGCGCCTCGGTGATGCCGATGACGATGTAGCCGCCCGATTTCAGCTGGACGGTCGGGTTGAACATCCCCGCGAGGTAGGATTCGACCCCGTATTTCGCGAAGAGCGGCAGCCCGCCGCCGTCATGCAGCTTCACGTTCTTGGCGTGGGAGGGCATGATCAGCTTCATGTAGGCCTTGGCCTCGCGGTAGCCGGCCTCGCCGTCCACGATCACCTCGTCGATGTCGCGGCTGTAATAGTCGCGGATCGAGCGGTGGATCAGGTTGCCTTCCTCGTAGATCGGCGCGGGCGCGATGGATTTGAGCGTGAGCTCGCGCACCTGCTCCCATTGCCGCTGGAGGTATTCGTAGTCGCGCTTGATCTCGGTCTTGGTGCGCTTGGCGCCCGCCGTGCGCACGATCAGGCCCGCGCCCTGCGGCACGTCGATCTCGGAGGCGATCTCCTTGAGCTTCTTGCGATCGGCCGCATTGGTGATCTTGCGGCTGATCCCGCCGCCCCGCGCCGTGTTCGGCATCAGCACGCAGTAACGGCCCGCGAGGCTGAGATAGGTGGTCAGCGCGGCGCCCTTGTTGCCGCGCTCCTCCTTGACGACCTGCACGAGCATGATCTGGCGGACCTTCACGACCTCCTGGATCTTGTACTTGCGCGGGCGCGGCTTGCGCGCCGGGCGGATCTCCTCAGGCTCGTCGTCATCGGCGACGGTCTCGACGCTGTCATCCTTCTCGTCGGCAGCCTTCTTGTGCCCGCGCGAGCGGGACCGGCTGCGCGACTTGCGCTTGGGCTTCTCGTCGCTGTCGTCGGAGCCTTCCACCGCCGCGTCGGTTGCCGCGTCGGAGTCCTCCCCGGCATCGTCGGCCGCGTCGGCATCGACGGTTTCCATGCCCTTGGGGTCGGGGCGGGCCTCGGCCTGCGACGCGCCGTCCTCGTCGGTGGTCTCGGGGGCCGGATCGGCATCCGGCTGGGCCTCCGCCTCGGAGGCGCCTTCGGCGGGCTCCGGTGCGTCGTCCTCGCCGCGGGTCTCGTCCTCGAGGCCCGCGCTCTCCGCGATCGTCCGGTTCGGGCCGTCCGTGGCATCCGCCTCGGGCGCATCCGCCTCGGACCCTTCTTCCGGAGCCGCGCTTTCGGCGGCCTCGGACAGTTCGGGACCGGTGCCGGTCACGACGGCCGGGCCTTCCTCGGCCTCCTCCGCAGCCACAGCCTCGGCGGCGGGCGCCTCGCCCTCATCGCCGTTCGACCCGGCGTCGTCCGCTTGGCGCTCGTCACCCGTGTCGGCCTTCTTGCGCGACCGGGACCGGCTGCGCGAGCGGCTGCGGGACTTCTTGGGCGCCTCCTCGGCCGCGGCCTCGGGCGCCTCGTCGATGCTGTCCTCGTCGGACTCGTCCTCTCCGCGCGCGGCGCGTGCCTTGTCATCCGCGGCCTCGTCGGCGGCGGCCTGCGCCTCGGCATAGGCGCGCTCCTCGGCCAGGATCGCGTCGCGATCGGCCTTGGGGATCTGGTAGTAATCGGGATGGATTTCCGAGAAGGCGAGGAAGCCGTGCCGGTTTCCGCCGTAATCGACGAAGGCGGCCTGGAGCGACGGCTCCACCCGAGTGACCTTCGCCAGATAGATGTTGCCCGCAAGCTGCCGCTTGTTCAGGCTCTCGAAGTCAAACTCCTCGACCTTGTTCCCGTCTGCCACCACGACCCGGGTCTCCTCCGGGTGGGTGGCGTCGATCAGCATTTTCTTCGCCATTGTGCTTTCCGCAGGTCACGTGACCACGCCCCCCGGGGGGGCCAGCCTTCGTGCCTGTCTAGATGGGGCGAGCGCAGTCAGCAGCGCTTCGGTGCGGGCTTGCCGCATCCGGTTCGTCGCTGTCTCGACCTGCGTCATCGCGGCTCTCATTCCGACCCGTGCGCCGGGGCTTGGCCTCCGGGCGCGGATCCGCTTAAAGGCCCGGACCTCGGGTCGCGGGCGTCTCTCCGTCCGCGGACTTGGGCCGCGCGGACGCAAACTTTCCCCGATGCGCGGGCCGAATCGAGGCGCCGATGATGCACGGGAAAGAATCTCAACCGGTCCCTACGCCCGAGCGTCCGGGGGCAGGACCGTGTCACCTATCTGTGACAAATGGCGCGCGGTTGCAATGGCGGATACGGGCGGCGGCGGGGATCAGGCCGCCAGCTCCAGGATCAGGGGGCGGTGATCCGACAGCACCGGCGTGGCCGGAACGGCAAAGCCCCGAACGCGGCCGGAATCCGAGACGAGACAGTAATTCGCATGCCGCTCGGGCTTGGTGTAAAGGCGTGTGCGCGTATCCGCGTGGCCCCGCCCGGTCACCAGATCGACCAGCCCTTCGGCGCGCAGGGCCGCGAAGGTCGCGCTGTCCGGCCGAAGGTTCAGGTCCCCCGCGACGACGCGACAGGCCCCGCCCGCGTCGAAGGCCCGAAGATGGGCGACGAGCGCGGCCGTCTGCGCCGCGCGTTCCGGCGTATCGCCCTTGCCCCGCGGATCGCGCAGGCCGTGCAAATGCGTGACCGCGACCGGGCGGCCCGCGCCCTCGACTCGCAGCGACTGCACCGCCCGGGGCACCGGCTCGGACCCCCAGCCCTCGGCGCGAAACGCCCCGTGGACGAAGCCCTGCAGGCGGGCGGTCACGGCGAGACCCGGCGCGACCCAGGCGGCGATGCCATGCTCGGAGCGGTGCATCCGGCCGTCCGCATCCCGCAACGGCCCCCGCGCCGCCGGTGCGAAGGCGGCCTGCCAGCCGGCCAGCCGCGCCGAGACATCGCCGAACAGATCCGCGCGCTGATCGAGGTGGCGATAGGCGTCGCCATAGACCAGCCAGTCCGGCCCCGGTTCCAGCCGGCGCGTGACCTCCTGCAGGCAAAGCATGTCGAACTCGGCGCGTTCGACCCAATCCGACAAGGCGTCCCAGACCGCGCCGCCCCAGGCGTTCAGACTGACGACGCGCATCCCGCGCTCAGAGGTAGTTCGACCGGCTCAGCCCGTATTTCGCCATCTTCTCGTTCAGGGTCCGGCGGGGGAGCGACAACTCCTCCATCACGCCCGCGATCGAGCCGCGATGCCGGCGCATCGTGTTGTCGATCAGCATCCGCTCGAAGGCCTCGACATATTCCTTGAGCGGCTTGCCTTCGGTCGTGACCTGCACCGTCTCGCCCTGCTCCTGCGTGTCCGACATCAGGAGCGAAGAGATCGAGCCGGTGCCGCGGCGCTGCTGCAGGACCGCGCGCTCGGCGAGGTTGATGAGCTGGCGCACGTTGCCCGGCCAGGGCGCCTGCAAGAGCTGCGCGGCCTCCTGCGCGGAAAGCTGGGGCGGGGTGGCGCCGTATTCCTCGCCGAAGCTCTCGGCGAAATGGGTGAACAGCGTCAGCACGTCCTCGCCGCGATTGCGCAGCGGCGGCAGAACCAGTTTCATCGCGGCGAGGCGATAGAACAGGTCGGGCCGCAGCGAGTCCTCGAGGGTCTTCTCGGGATCCGAGCCGTTGTGGATCGCCACAATGCGCGTCTCGGCCGGCGTGCCTTGGTCGTTGATGAAGGTCAGAAGCCGCGCCTGCAGGGCAAGCGGCAGCGCCTCGATATCCTCGAGCACCAGCGTGCCGCCGCGGGCCTCCTCCACCAGGGGCAGACCGCCCTCGGTGACGGGGCCGAACAGCTTGGCGCCCAGCTCCTCCTCGCCCAGCGCCGCGCAGGAGGTCAGCGCGAAGGTCTTGCCCTGCCGCGGCCCGACCGCGTGCAGCGCGTGGGCCACGAGGGTCTTGCCGGTGCCCGTCTCGCCGTCGATCAACACATGCGTGTCGGCCTGGCCCAGGTCGAGGATGTCCTCGCGCAGCCGCTCCATCGCGGGGCTCGTCCCGATCAGCTTGCGCATCAGGACCGTGCCGTCCGACAGCTCGCGGCGCAGCGCGCGGTTATCGAGCGTCAGCTTGCGCGCCTGGCTGGCGCGGCGGGCGAGTTCGGTCAGCCGGTCGGGATTGAACGGCTTCTCCATGAAGTCGTAGGCGCCCAGCTGCATCGCCTCGACGGCCATCGGCACGTCGCCATGACCGGTGATCATGATGACCGGAAGGCCGCTATCGGCGCTCATCAGCCGCTTGAGGAAGACCATGCCGTCCATGCCGGGCATGCGGATGTCGCTGATCACCACGCCCGGGTAGTCGGGCCCGATCTTCTTGAGCGCCTCCTCGGCGGAGCCATAGGTCTCGGTCGCGAATCCCGACAGGGCCAGCCACTGGCTGATCGACTGCCGCATGTCCTGCTCGTCATCGACGATCGCGATCCTGGTCTGTTCGGCCATGAGGCCTCCTTTGGTCAGCGGCGGCTATCGCCTCGCTCCCTGATATCTACGTGGCCTGCCGCATGTGCAAAGCCCCGCGGCGCGGGGCGGCCCGGAGGAGCGAAAGGGCGCGCATGGGCCCGGCGCGGGCGGTGCCGGCGGCGGCGGTCATTCCGCCGCTTCGATCGCCCCGCGGTCGCCCTTTCCTTCGCCCAGCGCCGGCAGGCGCACCTCGAAGACGGCCCCGCCGGACTGCCCGTTGCGCGCCGTCAGCCGCCCGCCCAGATCGGCCACGATCCCCGAGGAAATCGCGAGGCCCAGCCCCACCCCCTCGCCCGGCTTCTTGGTGGTGAAGAACGGCTCGAAGAGCTGGTCTGGATCGTCGAGGCCATGGCCCGTGTCTCGAACCGCCAGCACGACCTCGTCGCCCACGGTCAGCAGGATGTCGAGTTCGCGGCTCGTCTGCCCCTTCATCGCGTCCAGCGCGTTGCGCACGAGGTTGATGATGACCTGCTCGAGCCGAAGCCGATCGGCCAGGACCGGCGCGGGATGATCCGGCAGATGCTGGCTCAGCCGCACCTTCTCCTGCCGAAGCTGCGGCTCCATCAGTGTCAGGGCCGAGGATACGGCGTCGCGGACGTCGACGCGCTCGAAGGCCTCGCCGCCCTTGCGGGCATAGGACTTCAGCTGCCGCGTGATCGCGCCCATCCGCTCGATCAGGTCGTCGATGCGCTGGAAGGAGGACAGCGCCTCGTCGGCGCGCCGCCGCTGCAGCAGAAGCCGCGCGCCGGCGAGATAGGTCTTCATCGCCGCGAGCGGCTGGTTGAGCTCGTGGCTGACCGCCGCCGACATCTCGCCCAGCGCCGCCAGTTTCGAGCTCTGCGCAAGGCTCTGCTCGGTCTCCTTGAGCTCCTCCTGCACGCGTTTGCGTTCCGCGACCTCGCGGGTCAGCCGGTCGTTCAGGCGGCGCAACTCGACCGACTCACGCTGGAACAGCAGCGAGCGCAGCTGCGAACGGCGGTTGAGCAGGTAGAAGCCCAGCGCCAGCAGGAGCGCGAAGCCCATGATGATCAGCGCCAGCACGCCGTTGACCCGTTCGCGCACCGATTCGTAGCTCGTGAAGCTGACCAGCCGCCAGCCGCGGAACGGCACCCGCGTCTCGAGTTGCATCAGCGAGGCGCCGGTGAAGAACCCTTCCTCGATATCCGGGCCGAAGGCGCCGGCGGAGGCCAGCGCGCGTTGCAGCGCGGAGGGCACCGAGGTCGCCTCCAGCGCTTCGGACAGCGGCTTGCCGCGCCAGCGCGGCTCGGTCGAGAGGATGACACTGCCGCCCGCGTCGGTCACCGCAACGGCCGCCGTGGTCCCGCGCCAGCGGCTCTCGAACTGGGCGAGGTCGACCTCGACCTGCAGCACGCCCAGCTGGCGGGGCCCGTCCTGGACGGTGCGGCTGAAGCTGGCCTCGAAGATTCCCGCCTCGTTGGGCGCGAGCGTGAAGACCGTGTCGGTGGTGTCCACGGCCTCGGTGAAGAAGGGCGTCGCGCCGTAATCGGTGCCCAGCTCCTTGCGGTCGGTCGCGGCGACGACCCGGCCGTCCATGTCGAGAAGGCGGATCGAGGCCGCGCCGATCTCGTCGACATAGGAGATGAGGCGCTGCGAGCTGGCCGAATAGTCGCGCGCATTGAGCGCCGCGATCAGCGTCGGGTCGCGCGCCAGCAGCAGCGGCACGACCGAGTTGCGCTGCAGCTCCGACAGGATCGCCCCGGCATAGAGCGACTGGCGCAGCTCGGCGCGCTGCCGTGTCGTCTCGACCAGCCGTTCGGTCAGCAGGGTGTTGGCGACCCAGATGGCGGCCAGCGCGGCCATCAGGACCAGCACGATGACGATGCGGACGGTCCAGCTGAGCCCGGGCATCACCCGTTCGCCGGGCACCGCGGGGTCGAGATTGTCGTGACGAGGGCGCCGGAACATTCCCCTGCCCTACACCTTCGGGGGCGGTCCGCTCAAGCGTGGCGCCCCGCGATGGGCGGGCCGCCGCGCGACGGGACCCGGACCACGGTCACGCCGCGACGAGCGCCTCGGCCAGTCCGCGGAACAGCGCGGCGCCGTCGGTGCCGCCATGGGCGGGCTCGCAGGCGCGCTCGGGATGGGGCATCATGCCCAGCACCCGGCGGTTGGGCGACAGGATGCCGGCGATGTCGTCCATCGCCCCGTTGGGCGTGTCGGCGTAGCGAAAGGCCACCAGCCCCTCGCCCGTCAGCCGCGCCAGGGTCTCGGGATCGGCGGTGTAGTTGCCGTCGTGATGGGCGATCGGGATGTCAATGATCTGGCCGGGCGCGTAGTTGCGGGTGAAGGCGCTCTCGGTCTCCTCAACGCGAAGCTGGACGGTGCGGCAGATATATTTGATCTGCGCGTTGCGCAGTAGCGCGCCCGGCAGCATCCCCGCCTCGGTCAGGATCTGGAAGCCGTTGCAGGGCGCGAAGACATAGCCGCCGCGGTCGGCATGCGCCTTCATCGCCGCCGCGACGGGCGAGCGCGCGGCGATCGCGCCGCAGCGCAGGTAGTCGCCGTAGGAAAACCCGCCCGGCACGCCCAGCACATCCGTGCCCTCGGGCAGTGCGGTTTCCTTGTGCCAGACCATCTGCGTCTCGAAGCCCGCGAGGCGGAAGGCCTCGGCCAGGTCGCGGTCGCAATTCGAGCCGGGGAAGACGAGGATGGCGGCTTTCATGGGCGGCTCCCGTAGGGCGGTGGCGATGGCCGCGCTGTCCCATATTTCGGGGCGGAGTTCCAGCGCGCGTTGGCGCGGGGCGCCCGGGAGAAACCCGATGGCCGGTCACCGATGGGAGCGCTGCCGGGGGGCGCCTAATCGGGCGGCGTGATCTCCAGCTCGACGGCGGCGTACCAGTCCGATACGGCGCGGATCTCCGCGTCGCTCATCCCGGCGGCGATCTCGGACATGATCGCGTGCTCGCGCTTGCCCATCCGGAACGCCTTGAGCTGGGTGTCGATGTAGATCGTCACCTCCCCGGCGAGGTTCGGCGCATCCAGAAGCACCGAGATACCGTCGGCGCCGTGACAGGACACGCAGGCCGCAGGGGCTTCGTCCTCGGACACGCCGGCCGGCAGCGTGGCCGTCGCGCGATGGGACGCATACCAGGCCGCGACATCCGAGATCTGCTGGGCGCTCAGGCCGGCGGTCACGATGGTCATCATCTCGTGTTCGCGGGCGCCGGTCTTGAAGGCCATGAGTTGCGCCTCGAGATAGTCCTTCGGTTCGCCGCCGATATGCGGGGCGATCGGGATCTGCGCGTAGCCGTCGAGCCCGTGGCAGGTGCGGCACATATTCGCCACCTTGCGCCCCTCGGCCGGATCGTCCGCCGCGGCCGGGCTGACCCCGGCGAGCGCAAGCCCGCCGAGGATCGTGATGGTCGCCAGCCTCATTCGGTGGCGGTCGGGTTGTAGGCGATGCGCCAGATGGCCCCGGCGAAGTCGTCGGAGACCAGCATCGAGCCGTCGGGCAGGAAGGCCACGTCCATCGGACGGCCGCGATACTCACCCGTCTCCTCGTTGAGCCAGCCTTCGGCGAAGACCTCGGCGCCCGCAGCGTTGCCTTCCTCGTCGAGCGCGGTGAACATCACCCGCGCGCCGACCGGCGTCGTGCGGTTCCACGACCCGTGCTGCGCCCAGAAGATGCCGCCCCGATACTCCTCCGGGAAGCTGGAGCCGCGGTAGAAGCTCATCCCGAGATCGGCCGCGTGGGCGGTGAGTTCGAGCTGCGGTTCGACGAAGCTCACGCCCTCGGGCCGGGGCACGTCCTTGTATTCGGGGATCTCGACCCGCGAATTCGTCCAGGGAAAGCCGAAATGCTGGCCGGCCGCGGTCTGGCGGTTCAGCTCGCCCGGCGGGATGTCGTCGCCCATGCCGTCGACCTGGTTGTCGGTCCACCAGAGCTCGCCCGTGGCCGGGTTGAAGTCGTGACCCACCGAATTGCGGACCCCGCGGGTATAGACCTCGCGGCCCGACCCGTCGCGCTCCATCCGGATGATGCCGCCGATGCCCAGCTCGTCGTACAGCTCGACCTTCTCGACCGGCTGGACGTTGTGGGGCTGGCCCAGCGAGATGTAGAGCATGTTGTCGGGCCCGACCCGGCAGACGCGCGCCGAGTGGTTGAAGCTTTCCTCCTCGGGCGGGATCAGCTGTCCTTGCGGCACGATCTCGGCCACGGCTGGGTCCGGTCCCTCGAAGAAGAACTCGGCCGCCGGGAACATCAGGACACGGTTGCGCTCGGCGATGAACAGGAAGCCGTCGGGCGAGAAACAGGGGCCGTTCGGGATGTCGAAGGTGATCGAGGGTGCGAAATCCTTGACCTCGTCGGCGACGCGGTTGCGGTCGCGGTCGACGACCGACCAGACCTTTTCCTTGCGGGTGCCGACGAAGGTGACCGTGCCCTGCGGTGCCACCGCCATGGAGCGCGCGTCGGGGACGACGGCGTAGAGACTGACCTCGAAGCCCTCGGGCACTTCGATATGCTGCACGATCTCCCGCAGCGCTTCGGCGCGTTCGTCGTCCTGGGCGACGAAGGTGAATTGCGCATCCGTCGCCTGCATGTTGGTCAGCTTTTCCAGGTTGTCCTGGGCCACGGCCGGCGCAGCCAGAACGGTGCTCGCGAGGAACCCCGCGATAAGACCTCTTCCAATCATTTCGATCCTCCCATTTTCCGAAGTCGCGCGGCGTGGGGATGCCGTTGCGTCTTCAAAAGGCAGGATAATCCCGATTCGCGGGATCGGACGGGAATTTGTTTGACCCGGCGGAAACTGGCCGATCTGCCGGCCCGTCCGGCCCGGGTGGCTTGACCTGCCGGCGACGGCCCATTCGCGAAGGACGGTGCGCGGGGCCTGCGCGCGCCCGGCGCGCTAGCGCGCGAAATCCGTCACCACCGCCACGCCCGGGGATGTCGGGCCATTGAAGGCCGCGAGCTCGTCCGAGACATCCGACAGCGCCACCTCGCGCGCGATCAGCGGCGCCATGTCGACCTTGCCCGAGGTGATCAGTCCCAGAAGCGACGGGTAGCGCCAGGACGGCATTCCGCGCGTGCCGTATAGCGCGAGGTTGCCCTGGTAGACCGCGCTCATGTCGACATCCATCCGCGCCGTGTGGCCCACGGGCATGCCCACCTGCACGTGCCGCCCGCGCGGGCGCAGGCAGCGCAGCGAGCCGTTGACCGTGGCCGGGATGCCCAGCGCCTCGACCGAGACATGCGCGCCGCCGCCGGTGATTTCGCGGATCCGGTCGACCGTGTCCTCGCCGGCCATCACGGCGGCGTCCATGCCGAGGCCCAACGCGTGGTCCAGCTTTTCCTGCACGATATCGACCACCACGACCCGCGCACCCATCGCCCGCCCCAGCAGCGCCGTCGACAGACCGATGCCGCCGGTGCCGTGGACGGCCAGCCATTCGCCGGCCGCCAGCGCCGCGCGCCCGGTCAACGCGTGCCAGGCGGTCGTCACCCGGCAGCCGAGGCCGGCGGCGACGGTGGGCGACAGCCCCTCGGGCAGGCGCGCGAGATTGTGGTCGCGCGGCACCGCGACGTATTCGGCGAAGGCCCCCGGCTCCAGGAAGCCCGGCAGGCGCTGGTCAAGACAGGTGTTCTGGTGGCCCGAGCGGCATTCCGGGCAGGTGCCGCAGGCGAGGATGAAGGGCGCGACGAGCCGGTCGCCGACGCCGTATTGCGCGTCCGGTCCGGCCGAGACGACCTCGCCGCAATATTCGTGCCCGCCGATCTGCCCCGGCTTCACGCGCGGATGCTCGCCCACCCAGCCGTGCCAGTCCGACCGGCAGACGCCGCAGGCGATCACCTTCAGCACGACGCCGTCGCGCGGGGTCTCCGGCTCGGCCACGTCCTCGATCGAAAGCGGGGCGTTGTATTCCCTCAGAACGGCTGCACGCATCTGACCTTCTCCCCCGGGCTCGCGTCGGGGCGATCCTGACCCGAGCGGGACGCGAGGGAAAGCGGCTTCGCGCGGCGGGGGCGGATTGACCTCGGCGCGCGGGGCCTCACCATCGCGCGCGAAGGAGACGCCCCATGCCCCAGACCGAAGACACCAATCGCCGCATCGTCCTGGCCCAGCGCCCCAGGGGCGAGCCCGACGCGAACACCCTGCGCCTCGAAACCGGGCCGGTGCCCGAACCGGGCGCGGGCAAGATGCTGCTGCGCACCGTGTTCCTGTCGCTGGACCCCTACATGCGCGGGCGGATGAACGACGCGAAGAGCTACGCCGAACCGGTCGCGATCGGCGGCGTGATGACCGGGCAGGTCGTGGCCGAGGTCGTGACGTCCGATCTCGACGGCTTCGCCGTGGGCGACATGGTGCTGGCGGGCAGCGGCTGGCAGGACTGGGCGGTGTCGGATGGCGCGGGCGTCCTGAACCTCGGCGCCGCGCCCGAAAACCCGTCCTGGGCGCTGGGCATCCTCGGCATGCCGGGCTTCACGGCCCATGCCGGCCTTCTGAACATCGGCGAGCCGAAATCCGGCGAGACGCTGGTCGTGGGCGCGGCCACCGGGCCCGTCGGCGCGACGGTGGGGCAGATCGCGAAGATCAAGGGCTGCCGTGTCGTCGGCGTCGCGGGCGGGCCCGAGAAATGCGCCCATGCGGTGGACAAGCTGGGCTTCGACGCCTGCATCGACCACCGGGCCGAAGACTTCGAGGCGCAGCTCGCCGCCGCCTGCCCCGACGGCGTCGACATCTACTGGGAAAACGTCGGCGGCCGCACGCTCTACGCGGCGCTTCCGCTCCTCAACGCCTTCGCCCGGGTCCCGGTCTGCGGGGTCGCGGCATGGTACAACCTCGCCGGGCTGCCCGAGGGTCCCGACCGCGGCCCGCAGATCCTGTCGACGATCCTGCGGATGAAGGTGAAGATGCAGGGCTTCATCATCTTCGACAATTTCGGACCCGAGGATTACGCCGTCTTCGCCCGCGACATGCGCGGCTGGCTGGCCGAAGGGCGCGTCACCTATACCGAGCAGGTCGTCGACGGGCTGGAGGCCGCGCCCGGCGCGCTGAACGACCTTCTGGCGGGGCGCAGTTTCGGCAAGATGGTCGTGCGCGTCGGCTGACGCCCGATCCGTGCTAGGCTGCCCCCGCAACAGCAGAAGGGGGCGGCCATGGCACTCGGCGCCTTTTCCATGAGCCTGAACGTGAAGGACCTCGCCGCGTCGATCGCGTTCTACGAGACGCTCGGCTTCGAGGTGGCGGGCGATTATTCGGACCAGGGCTGGGCGATCCTGCGCGACGGGTCGACCACGCTGGGCCTGTTCGGCGGGCACATCCAGACCAATTGCCTGACCTTCAATCCGGGCTGGACGCAAGACGCCCAGCCGGTCGAGGGCGCGTGGGAGGACGTGCGCGCGATCCAAGCGCGGCTCAAGGCGGCCGGGATCGAGCTGACGTCGGAATGCGATCCGGAACGCGAAGGACCGGCGCATATCGCGCTGACCGATCCGGACGGCAACGCGATCCTGATCGACCAGCACCGCTAGGCCCCTCGGGGCCCGTCACATCTCGATGCGGTAGCTTTCGATGACCGTGTTCGCGAGAAGCTTCTCGCACATCTGGCGGACCTGCTCCTCGGTCGTGCCCTCGGCCAGGTCCAGCTCGATCAGCTTGCCCTGCCGGACCCGGTCGACCCCTTCGAAGCCCAGCGCGCCCAGCGCGTGGCGCACCGCCTCGCCCTGCGGGTCGAGCACGCCGTCCTTCAACATCACCTCTACCCGAACGATCATCCGCGCGCTCCTTCAGCCGCTTCCCGCCCGGTCGCTAGCGCCAGCCCGGCCGGGGTGCAAGCGTCAGAGCCGCTCGCTGACCTCGGCGCACCAGCCCGTGCAGATCCAGCCCAGGCGGCTCGCGACGGTGGCGGCGATGGTCTCGAGCCGGTCGAAATCGGCCGCCCAGGGGCTGGCCTCGACCGAGAGGATCATGTCGCCCTCCACCCCCGAGACGGGCCGGGGCGGCATCGGGACGAGGCCGAGTTCGCCCAGGTCGTCGCGCAACTGATCGGGCCGGGCGGCGAAGAGGCGGCGCTGCTTGAAGCCGAAATCGACCCGGCGCGCCGAGAGGCCGTCATCGCCCTGCGCCAGCAGAAGCCGGCGCGACACGTCATTGGCCGTCACCACATCGGGTGCGGCGCCTTCCTGCAAGTCGCGTATCTGAAGCATCGCGCGGCGGCTCCGTCCTGGTTCGGGGACGATGCTGACCCGGCGACGAAGGCGTCAGCGGGGCGCGATTAGGGAATCTCTTGGGACGGCCGGGCCCCGCCTCAGTTGATGAGATGCGGTTTCGTGACCGGCGCGGAATTGGTGGGCAGCACGCCCAGGCGCCGCGCGACCTCGGTATAGGCGTCGGCAAGCGAACCGAGATCGCGGCGGAAGACATCCTTGTCGAGCTTCTTGCCCGTCTCGATATCCCACAGCCGACAGCTGTCCGGGCTGATCTCGTCGGCGAGGATCAGGCGCTGGAAATCGTTGTCCCAGACGCGGCCGACCTCGATCTTGAAGTCGACCAGCTTGATGCCGACGGCCAGCATGCAGCCCGACATGAAGTCGTTCACCCGCAGCGCCAGCGCGACGATGTCGTCGAGATCCTGCTGCTGGGCCCAGCCGAAGGCGATGATGTGCTCCTCGGCCACCAGCGGGTCGCCCAGCTTGTCGTCCTTGTAGCAGAACTCGATGATCGGGCGCGGCAGCGGCGTGCCCTCCTCGATACCGAGGCGGGTCGAGAGCGAGCCGGCGGCGACGTTGCGCACGATGATCTCGAGCGGGATGATCTCCACCGCGCGGATCAGCTGCTCGCGCATGTTGAGCCGCTTGATGAAATGAGTGGGCACGCCGATCTGGCCGAGCCCCGTCATGAAGAACTCCGACAGGCGGTTGTTCAGGACCCCCTTGCCGTCGATCACATCCCGCTTCTCGGCGTTGAAGGCGGTGGCGTCGTCCTTGAAATACTGGACGAGCGTGCCCGGTTCCGGGCCCTCGTACAGGATCTTGGCCTTGCCTTCGTAGACCTTCTTGCGACGGGCCATGATGTCCTCGGGGAAAGGGTGCGTGTTTAGGGCACATAGGCGCTTCGCCCAGCGCCCGCAAGCGAAGCGGCTTGCCGCCCGTGCTTTGCATCCGCATATGGAAGCCAGCCACATGCGAAGGAGGGTTCCCATGTCCGACAGCTTCAAAGACCGCGAAAAGGGCTTCGAGAACAAATACGCCCACGATGCCGAGCTGCAGTTCAAGGTCGAGGCGCGCCGCAACCGCCTGCTGGGCGAATGGGCCGCCGATCTTCTGGGCAAGGAGGGCGAGGAGAAGGCCGCCTATGCCAAGGAGGTCGTGAAGGCCGATTTCGAAGAGGCCGGCGACGACGACGTTCGGCGCAAGGTCGAGGGCGACTTGGGCGAGAAGGTCCCCGCCGCCGAGATCCGCGCGAAGATGGACGCGCTGATGAAGGTCGCCAAGGAACAGGTGATGAAAGAGATGGACTGAGGGTCCGCGCCTCAACTCCAACTTGCATCCAATTCGTTTGCGCCGCCGCGCGCGGGCTGTCATGGCCCGCGGCGAGACGCGACGCGAGGACCCGCCATGCCCGATGCCCTGACCCGCCTGCTATCCGCGCGCGACTGGCTCATGGCCGACGGCGCGACGGGGACGACGCTGTTCAACATGGGGCTCGGGTCCGGCGACGCCCCCGAGTTCTGGAACGACACCCGGCAGAACGACATCCGCACCCTCTACTCCGGGGCGGTGGATGCCGGGTCGGACATCTTCCTGACGAACACCTTCGGCGCCAACGCCGCGCGGCTGAAGCTGCATGACGGGGCCGACCGGGCGCGCGAGCTGGCGCGCAAGGGCGCCGAGATCGGACGCGAGATCGCCGATGCCGCGGGCCGCCCCGTGGTCGTCGCGGGCTCGATGGGCCCGACCGGCGAGATCATGGAGCCGATGGGACCGCTGAGCCATGCCAGCGCCGTCGAGATCTTCCACGAGCAGGCCGAGGGCCTGAAGGAAGGCGGGGCCGACGTGCTCTGGGTCGAGACGATCTCGGCCCCGGAGGAGCTGAAGGCGGCGGCCGAGGCCGCGGCCCTGGCCGACATGCCCTGGTGCGTGACCATGAGCTTCGACACCGCGGGGCGGACGATGATGGGCACCACCTCCGAGGCGATGACCCGGCTGATCGGAAAGCTCGCGCACAAGCCGCTGGCCTATGGCGCCAATTGCGGGGTCGGCGCCTCCGACCTGATCCGCACCGTGATGGGCTTCGGCAAGACCGACCGCCCGCTGATCGCCAAGGGCAACGCGGGCATCCCAAAATACCAGGACGGGCATATCCACTACAACGGCACGCCCGCCCTGATGGCCGAATACGCGGTGATGGCGCGCGACGCGGGCGCCACGATCATCGGCGGCTGCTGCGGCACCACGCCCGAGCATCTTCGCGCCATGCGCGCCGCGCTCGAGACGCGGCCCCGCTCCGACCCGCCCTCGCTGGAGGCGGTGGCCGCGGCGCTGGGCGGCTTCTCCTCGGACAGCGACGGCACGGATGGCCGCGCGCCGACGCGCGACCGGTCGCAAAGCCGCCGGCGCCGCGCGCGGACCTGAGCCGGACCGCTCAGAACAGCGCCAGCTGATCCCCCGCGCGGGCGGGCACGCGGAACCGGTCACAGCGGAGGGGCGGCAGCCGTTCGGCCAGCCCGAGCGACCGGCAGGCGCGGCGGAAGCGGTCCTGCAGAAGCTGCGCCTGCACCCCCTGCCCCCGCATCCGCCTGCCGAAACCCGCATCGTAGAGCTTGCCGCCGTGGAACTCGCGGATCTTGTTCAGGACGCGCCGCGCGCGGTCGGGGACATGCGCGGCCAGCCATTCCTCGAACAGCGGCGCGACCTCCAAGGGCAGGCGCAGCGGGATCATGCTGGCGGCCTGCGCGCCGGCGTCGCGCGCCGCCGCGAGGATCGCCTCGACCTCGTGATCGGTCAGGCCGGGGATGGTGGGCGAGACCATGACCCGCACCGTAACGCCCGCCGCGGCCAGCCGCTCGATCGCCTTCAGGCGGCGCGAAGGCACCGGCACCCGCGGCTCGAGCTTGCGGGCCAGCGCGTCGTCAAGCGTGGTCACCGAGATGCCGACGCGGCACAGCTCCGGCCCCATCTCGGTCAGGATGTCGATATCGCGCTCGATCAGCGTCCCCTTGGTGGTGATCGCGGTCGGGTGGCGATGGTCGCGTAGCACCTCGAGCAGGCCGCGCATGATGCCGCGCTTGGCCTCGATCGGCTGGTAGGGATCGGTATTGGTGCCCAGCGCCATCATCTTCGGCACGTAGCCCTTCGCACCCAGCTCGCGCGCCAGCGCCTCGGGCGCGTTGGGCCGCGCGATCAGCTTGGTCTCGAAATCGAGGCCGGGCGATAGGCCCAGCCAGGCATGGGTCGGCCGCGCGAAGCAGTAGATGCAGCCATGCTCGCAGCCGCGATAGGGGTTCACCGACCGGTCGAAGCCCAGATCGGGCGAGCGGTTGGTCGAGATCACCCGCCGCGCAACCTCCTCGCGCACCTCGGTCGCGGCCCGGGGCGCATAGGCCACGTCGCGCTCCTGCCCCTCGAAGCGGCCCGCGCGGTTCGACAGCGCGCCCCGCGCGGCGACCGGCGTGGCACCGTCCAGCCATTGCGGCGCGTCATGTCCCATTGCAACTCCCGTTCGGAAACGAGAACATAAATAGAACATCGCGACAAAACGCGCAACATGAGTCGCGCCGCAACTTCCGCTTGTCGCATTTCGCTTTGTCAAAGCCGCCGCCACGTCTCATCTGGGGAGAAACCCCGCGGAGGCTTGGCCCCATGTCCGACGAAGACGACGATATCGTCCTGAGCGAGCTGGATGACGAGGAACTCGTCAACCAGATGTTCGACGACCTCTACGATGGCCTCCGCGAGGAGATCGAGGAGGGGGTGAACATCCTTCTGGAACGCGGCTGGGCGCCTTACGACATTCTGACCAAGGCGCTGGTCGGGGGCATGACCATCGTCGGCAACGACTTCCGCGACGGGATCCTCTTCGTGCCCGAGGTGCTGCTGGCCGCGAACGCGATGAAGGGCGGCATGGCGATCCTCAAGCCGCTGCTGGCCGAGACCGGCGCGCCGCGCGTGGGCAAGATGGTGATCGGCACGGTGAAGGGCGACATCCACGACATCGGCAAGAACCTCGTCTCGATGATGATGGAGGGCGCGGGCTTCGAGGTGGTGGACCTGGGCATCAACAATGCGGTCGAGAAATACCTCGCCGCGCTGGAGGCCGAGAAGCCCGACATCCTCGGCATGTCGGCGCTGCTGACCACGACGATGCCCTACATGAAGGTCGTGATCGACACGATGAAGGAACAGGGGATCCGCGACGACTACATCGTGCTGGTGGGCGGCGCGCCGCTCAACGAGGAATTCGGCCGGGCGATCGGCGCGGACGCCTACTGCCGCGACGCCGCCGTGGCCGTCGAGACCGCCAAGAGCTTCGTCGCCCGCCGCCACAACCAGATGAGCGCCTGACGAAGATCGCGGCCCGGTCCCGGACCGGGCTTCCCCCCGGCCCGCCCCGCATGCATGGTCGCGCCACCGCAACCGGGGGATCCGTCCATGACCGTCAAGCTCTACCTCGTGCCCGGCACCGTCGCGCTGGCCAGCCATGCCGCGCTGGAGGAAGCCGGCGCCGATTACGACCTGCACTGGCTGCGCTTCTCGAAGAACGAGCATGTCGCGCCGGACTACCTGGCGATCAATCCCAAAGCCCGCGTCCCCGCGCTCGAGACGCCCCACGGCATCCTGACCGAGACGCCCGCGACGCTGGAATGGATCGCCACGACCTGGCCCGAGGCCGGGCTGATGCCCTCCGACCCGTGGCAGGCCGCCCGCGCGCGCGAGGCGATGAGCTATCTCGCCTCGACGGTCCATGTGAACCACGCGCACAAGATGCGCGGCAGCCGCTGGACGCAGGACGCGGCCGCGCAGAAGGCGATGGCCGCCGAGGTGCCGCGCACCATGGGCGAATGCGCCGCCTATCTCGAGAGCCGGCTGGAGGACGACTGGATCTGCGACGCCTTCTCGGTCGCGGACCTGCACCTGTGGGTGATCAGCCGCTGGCTCGACGGCGACGGCGTGCCGCTCGCCGACTATCCGAAGCTCCACGCGCTGAGCGACCGCGTCGCCGCGCGCCCGGCCGTGGCCCGCGTCGCCGCCGAACACGCCCGGCACGAACGCTAGCGCCCGCGCGCGCCCCGCGCCTTCGCACTGGCCGCACGCGCCCCCGGCCCTAGCTCGCTGAGGCGACACGCAGCCTCAGCGAAAGGACAGCCCATGCGCTTCGCCCTCCCCCTTCTCCTCGCCAGCACTCTCGCCGCGCCCGCCTTCGCCGACGCCCATGTCGGCCCGCGCGTTACCGGGGCCCTCGTCGATGCCGACGGGACCCAGATTGGCTCCGTCTCGATCTTCGAGACCGCCAGCGGCATCGTCCGCGTCAACGTGCAGGCGATCGGCCAGACGCCCGGCGCGCATGGTGTCCACCTGCACGAGACCGGCGAATGCGAGGGCGATTTCACCTCCGCGGGCGGCCATATCGCGGGCGACGCGATGCACGGGCTGGTCGAAGGCGGGAACCATCCCGGCGACCTGCCCAACGCGTTCGTGGGCGAGGACGGCGAGCTTTCGATGGAGGCCTTCAAGGCGAACCTGTCGGTGGACGAGCACCTGATCGATGCCGATGGCGCGGCGCTGATCATCCATTCGGGGCCCGACGATTACGAAAGCCAGCCCGCGGGCGATGCCGGATCGCGCGTGGCCTGCGCGGTGCTGGAAGAGGCGGGCTGAGTTACCAGCCGAACCGTGGGCCGGGGGAGAGACCCCGGCCCATCAGTCCGCGCCGAGCTTCTTGACGATGGCCGCCGCCAGCTCCGCCGGCGCCTTGCGGAGATCGGCCTCGACCGCATCCTCGTCCGGGCGCGGCGGCTCCAGCGTGGCGAGCTGGCTGTCGAGCAGCGACAGCGGCATGAAATGCCCCGTCCGCCGCTTCATCCGCTCCGCGATCACCGATTTCGGCCCGGTCAGGTGCACGAAGCGCACCGCGCCGGCCGCGTCGCGGATGCGGTCGCGATAGGCGCGCTTGAGCGCCGAGCAGGCGATCACGACCGTGCCCTCGGTCGCGGCCAGCGCCTCGCCCACGCTGTCGAGCCAGGGCCAGCGGTCGGCATCTTCCAGCGGAATACCCTTCGCCATCTTGGCGACATTGGCGGGCGGGTGCAGGTCGTCGCCGTCGATGAACCGCCCGTCCAGCCGCGCGGCCAGGCGCTGGCCGACCTCGGTCTTGCCGGTGGAGGTCACGCCCATCACCACCAGTTTCAGATCATCCGCCATCCGCCGCCTCCCGCTCCGGCGTTGAGGCTGGCGCGCGGCGCCCCCAAGTCAACCGATGGACCTGCGCGCGCAACCGGCGCATGATCCGACGCCAGAGAACCGGAGCCCGCCCATGCCCCTCGACCGCCTCGTCCTGATCCTCGTCATCGTGGTCGTCGCCGCGGCCGCGACCGTCTGGCTCGGCGCGGTGATCGCCGCCAGCTTCGCCTGGGAGGGCGGGCTGGCCCTGCTGATCCCTGCGGCGCTGGTCGCCTATGTCGTCTTCCGCGTCGTCGCCGACCGGTTGGGCAATTCCGAAGACGACAAATACGACAGGATGGACTGATGGAGACCATCATCACCACCACCGACACGGTCCCCGGCCGCGAGATCGCGCATTGCATCGGCCTCGTGAAGGGCTCGACCGTGCGGGCCAAGCATATCGGCTCGGACATCGTGGCGGGGCTGCGCAACCTCGTGGGCGGCGAGGTGAAGGAATACGCCTCGCTGCTGGCGGGCGCGCGCGAGCAGGCCATCGACAGGATGCTGTCGGAGGCCCGGACGATGGGCGCCGATGCCGTCGTCGGCATGCGGCTGGAAACCTCGACCATCACCCAGGCGGCGTCCGAGGTCGTAGCCTACGGCACGGCGGTGAAGCTGAAGTGAGACGCGGCGGCCGGGCGGCGCGGATGGCGGCCCAAATGCCGCCCTCGGCCGGCGAGCCGCCCAGCGACGCCGCCCTGACGGAACGGGGGCTGGCGGCGCGCGGCGCGGGCCGCGTCCTGGTCATTGCCTGCGGCGCCCTCGCCCACGAGATCCTCGCCATCCGCGACGCGAACGGGCTCGACCATCTCGACCTGCATTGCCTTCCCGCGATCCTGCACAACCACCCCGACCGCATCGCGCCAGCCGTCGACGCGGCCCTGTCGGCGCGGGCGCGCGGCTATGACCGCGTCTTCCTCGCCTATGCCGATTGCGGCACCGGCGGCGCGCTGGCGGAGCTCTGCGCGCGGCACGGGATCGAGATGATCGCGGGTCCGCATTGCTATGCCTTCTTCGAGGGCGTCGCGGCCTTCGCGGCGCGCGACGAGATCGACGCCTTCTACCTGACCGATTTCCTGGCCCGCCAGTTCGACGCCTTCGTGACGCGCCCCCTCGGCCTCGACCGCCATCCCGAGCTTCGGGACAGCTATTTCGGCCATTACCGCAAGCTGGTCTACCTCGCGCAGACCGACGACCCGGACCTGACCGCGCGGGCAGAGGCCGCCGCCGCGGCGCTGGACCTCGCCTTCGAGCGGCGCGCGACGGGCTATGGCGACCTTCCGGGCGCCTTGGCCCGCGCCTGATCTTTCCCCGGCCCGCGCCCCGCGCTAGACGGTCCCCGCAACCGGAGCCGCGCCCCATGTCAGACCCTGCCCTCACGCCCGAGCTGATCGCCGCCCATGGCCTGAAGCCGGACGAATACGATCGCATCCTCGAGATCATGGGCCGCGAGCCCAGCTTCACCGAGCTCGGCATCTTCTCGGCCATGTGGAACGAGCATTGCTCCTACAAATCGTCGAAGAAATGGCTTCGTACCCTGCCCACCAAGGGGCCGCAGGTGATCTGCGGGCCGGGCGAGAACGCGGGCGTGGTCGATATCGGCGCCGGGGCGGACGGCACCCGGCAGGCCGTCGTCTTCAAGATGGAGAGCCACAACCACCCCTCCTATATCGAGCCCTACCAGGGCGCCGCGACCGGCGTGGGCGGCATCCTGCGCGACGTCTTCACCATGGGCGCGCGGCCCGTGGCGGCGATGAACGCGCTGAGCTTCGGGGAGCCGTCGCATCCCAAGACCCGCCAGCTCGTCCACGGCGTGGTCGAGGGCGTCGGCGGCTACGGCAACTGCTTCGGCGTGCCGACCGTGGGCGGCGAAGTGCGCTTTCACGCCAGCTACAACGGCAACTGCCTCGTGAACGCCTTCGCGGCGGGCATCGCGGATGCGGACGCGATCTTCTACTCCGCCGCCTCGGGCGTGGGCCGGCCGGTCGTCTATCTGGGAGCCAAGACGGGCCGCGACGGCGTGGGCGGCGCGACCATGGCCTCGGCCGAATTCGACGACACGATCGACGAGAAGCGCCCGACCGTGCAGGTCGGCGACCCCTTCACCGAGAAGCGGCTGATGGAGGCCTGCCTCGAGCTGATGGCCACCGGCGCCGTCGTCTCGATCCAGGACATGGGCGCCGCCGGGCTGACCTGCTCGGCCGTCGAGATGGGCGACAAGGGCGGCCTCGGCATCCGGCTGGACCTCGACCGCGTGCCGGTGCGCGAGGAGGCGATGACCGCCTACGAGATGATGCTGTCGGAGAGCCAGGAGCGGATGCTCATGGTGCTGGATCCGGAGAAGGAAGACGCGGCCCGCGCCGTCTTCGAGAAATGGGACCTCGACTTCGCCATCGTGGGCGAGACCATCGCCGAGGACCGCTTCATCATCGTCCATAGCGGCGAGACGAAGGCCGATCTGCCCCTCTCGACCCTGGCCTCCAGCGCGCCGGAATACGACCGCCCCTGGGAGCCCGCGCCTGCCCCCGCGCCCCTGGGCGACGTGCCCGCGGTCGACGGCATCGACGGGCTGCGCAGCCTTCTGGGCAGTGCCAATTACTGCGCCCGCGACTGGGTGATCGAGCAATACGACACGCAGGTCATGGCCGACACGATCGTCCCGCCCGCCCACGATGGCGGCGTGATCCGCGTCCACGGCACCGACAAGGCGCTGGCCTTCACCGCCGACGTGACGCCACGCTACGTCAAGGCCAACCCGCGCCAGGGCGGCCGGCAGGCCGTGGCCGAGGCCTATCGCAACCTCGTCGCCCGCGGCGCGCGGCCGCTCGCGGCGACCGACAACCTCAATTTCGGCAATCCCGAGAAGCCCGCCATCATGGGCCAGCTCGTCGAGGCGATCGGCGGCATCGGCGAGGCTTGCCTCGCGCTCGACATGCCCATCGTGTCGGGCAATGTGAGCCTCTACAACGAGACCGACGGCACCGGGATCGACCCGACCCCCACCATCGGCGCCGTGGGCCTGATCGACGCGCTGGAGCATCGCATCGCCGGCCGGGCGGACGTGCGGATGCTCGCGCTGCTGCTGGGCGGCGAGGGCACGCATCTGGGCCGCTCCGCCCTGCTGGCCGAACATCTCGGCCGCGCGGAGGGCGACGCGCCGCATGTCGACTTGGAAGCCGAGCGCGTCCATGGCGAGTTCATCCTCGCCAACCGCGCCTGGATCACCGCCTGCACCGACCTCTCCGATGGCGGCCTGGCGCTCGCCGCCTTCACGCTGGCCGAGGCGGGCGGCGTGGGCGTGACGCTCGATGTGGACACGACCGAAGGCCTCTTCGGCGAGGACCAGGGCCGCTACCTGCTGGCCTGCACCTTCGACTGCGCCGAGGCCCTGATGGTCGCCGCCGGCCAGGCCGGCGTGACCCTGACGATGGTCGGCCAATTCGGCGGCGACACCGTCAAGCTGGGCCGATCGGAGGCCCCGCTGGAGGGCTTGTCGGCGCTGTATCGCGGGCGGTTCGGGGAGCTGTTCGGCTGAGGGCCGCGCCTGAGCCCTAGCGGCGGCGTGCACGTCTCGACCGGCGACATGTTCGACCTGCGCTTCCCGGGGCAATGGATCCAGGCCGAGGGCCGGCTGCACCAGGACTGGATGCGGGACTACGACCCAACGACGGGGCGGGATATCTAGGCCGACCCGCTGGGGCTGGTGGATGGGGCCAGTGTGTACGGGTATGCGCTGTAGAGCCCGATGCGGTGGACCGACCCGTAGGGGGAGTTCATCCCGCTCCTCCTCCTCGGATACTCCGTCTACTCGGCGATCAACGCCGCCGCCGAGGCCTATGACGAGTTCTGCTACTCCGACGATGGCTTGATAGGCGCTGAAACGGCTTGGCTTCTGCTGGACGTCGCCCCGGGCGGGCTTGGAAGGGCTGCTAAGCTTGGCGTTCGCGGCATGCGAATGGCTCCTAATGCCGTCGGGCGAAGCACCCTGGTAGACTCCTACCGAAGTCTGCGAGCGGCGGGAGAAAGAGACGCTCATCATGTCATCCAGCATGCGGCTGTCAGAGATCTTCCTGGGTACTCCAGATATGATGCACCCGCCTTGTGCCTCGACGGACCGGCAAGCATTGTAGCCACTCCTCATCATGTAACTCGGATAGTTCAGAGACAGGCTGGCGGTGGAACCTACGCTGCTGAGAGAAGAATTGGTTATAAGGCTCTGCGGCGAGCCGGTATGAATCGTGCGGACGCACGACAAGCTATTATTGAGGCCGATCATTACTTCCGGTGGATCGGCGTCACAGCATTGACGCGCACAAGGAGGCCAAGTGACCGCCAATGATACAGGCTGACGAGTACGAAAAGATACTTCGTACGGCGGAAAGAATAGTGCAGCTGATTGGAACAGATCAGCTCGATGAGCTTTCACTCCTGCAATCTGGAACAAGACTCAAGCCCGAGGCTTTCCGAAGAGTGATGGCAGAACACGGGAAGACATTCGTTTTCGACCAATCCCGCTCAGTCTTACCGATTGAGAATGCAGTCGTGGTTGATGGCAGCAGTCCAACCCGATATGCAGTGGATATTCCGCTTCAAACGAGAGAAGAGGGTAGGTCCGATCTTGAAGTGCGGGCAACTTTTTTCTTGGCTATGAACGAGAGGGATCCTGAAATTCTTGGTTTCGAAATTGACGATATCCTTATATCCTAATCATACCTGAGCACCTTGTGATATTCAAATTGAGGAATCAGATTGCTCTGTCTGAGGCCAATTTGTGAAGCCGCGTTGCCAATCAGAAGGATGAATTGAGAGTTCGCTGGCTCTGCTAAGCAAAGACTGACTCACTATCTACTCGATCCACGATCTCGACGGCGACCGGATCGTAGGCACGAGAATGCCGCCCCGGCGGGCACGAATCCTTTCCTGCGCGAAAATGTCTTGATTGACGGGACAGTGGTAGCGGTCGTTGAGGGGGCGCGCGGTCCATCACGTCCGCACCGACCATATCGGCCGGCCGGTCTTCGCTACGGACGACGGCGGCCTCGTCGTCTGGGAGGCGAGCTATCTGCCCTTTTGCGGCGTGCACGTCTCGACCGGCGACACCCTCGACCTGCGCCTCTCCGGCGCGTGATCCTGACCCAAGAGCGGCCTGCACCGGCCCGGTGCGCCGCCTCCCCCGCCTTGCCCCCGCGCGCCGGGGCGCCTAGCTAGTCGGGAGAAGACGGAGGACCGACATGGCGATGCAGGCGCGCGAGATCGAGGAGCTGATCCGCGAGAGCTTCCCGGACGCGAAGATCACCATCACCGATCTCGCGGGCGACGGGAACCATTACGCCGCCGAGGTCGTGGACGAGAGCTTCCGCGGCCAATCCCGGGTGGCCCAGCAGCGTGCCGTCTATGCCGCGCTCCGGGGCAAGATGGACGGCAAGGCGGGCGAGCTGCACGCACTGGCGCTGACCACGCGGGTGCCGGAGTGAACCTCTTCGCCGTCACCCTCTGCGGCCTGATCGTCGCGATCCTGGTGCTTCGCGCCCTCTGGGTGCTGCGCCAAGAGGCCCGCCAGCCCCATGGCGGCCGCCCCCGCGGCATCGCGCCAGGGGAGGGCTACGAGGAGATCGTGAGCGATTACAGCACCGGGGCGGGCGGCGGCAGCCGACTCGTCACCCGAGTGCCCCGCGATCCGCAGGAATATGCGCGCGTCTTCGTGCCGCGCCGGAACAAGGAGAAATGACCATGACCGAGACGACCGACGCGAAGGCCCGGATCGACGAGACCGTGAAGGCCAATGACGTGGTGCTGTTCATGAAGGGCACCAAGGCCATGCCGCAATGCGGCTTCTCGAGCCGCGTTGCCGGCGTGCTGAACTACATGCAGGTCGACTACCAGGACGTGAACGTGCTGGCCGATGACGGCATCCGGCAGGGCATCAAGGATTACTCCGACTGGCCCACGATCCCGCAGCTCTACGTGAAGGGCGAATTCGTCGGCGGCTGCGATATCATCACCGAGATGACGCTCTCGGGCGAGCTCGACACGATGCTGGCCGACAAGGGCATCGCCTTCGACAAGGACGCCGCCGAGAAGATCCGCGAAGCCAACGCCTGAGCGGGCGGCGGTGCGCCGGGTTCAGCGGCGCGCTGGCCTCAGCGGCGCTCTTCCTCCGCGATCAGCGCGAGGCGGTCCCAAGTCAGCATGACGCGCATCGTGGCCAGCGTGACGCCGACCAGCGCCGCGGTCAGCAGGACCACGTCGACGGAGAGCGCTCCGTCCTCGCGGCGCAGGAAAGTCTCAAGATCCATCGTTAACACTCCTGTGGCAGACAGCATGCGACGGTAGACCGAACGGACATGGCCGCATTGTGATGCGAAGCCGGCACGGGCGTGACGATCCTGCGGAATGCGGCGGTGTTCGCGTGTCGTGACGTAGCGGCAGATCGTCGGACCGCCGCCCCGGCCCCGCCGGGAAATCGCCGGAAGTGGCGCGCCGGACGCCCGGTTCAGTCCTTGCGGCGCCCCTCGACATGCTTGCGCAGGCGCGATGCCTGCGGGCGCTTGCGGCCCTTGTAAGGGTTCGCGTCGCCCTGCCCGCGCAGATGCAGCCGGATCGGCGTGCCAGGCATGTCGAAATCCTCGCGCAGCCCGTTGACCAGATAGCGAGTATAGGCATCGGGCACCGCGTCGGGATGCGAGCACATCACCACGAAGCCCGGCGGGCGCGTTTTGACCTGCGTCATGTAGCGCATCTTGATGCGGCGGCCCTGCGGCGCGGGGGGCGGGTGCTGCTCCAGCATCCCGGTGAGCCAGCGGTTCAGCGCCGCCGTCGGCACTCGGCGGTTCCAGACCTCGTGGGCGCGCAGGATCGCGTCATGCAGCCGGTCGAGCCCGCGCCCAGTCTTGGCCGACACGGTGACCAGCGGCGCGCCGCGCAGCTGCGGCAGCAGCCGCTCGAAGGCTTCCTTGAGTTGGGCCAGTTTCTCCTGCCGGTGCTCCTCCAGGTCCCATTTGTTGACCGCGACCACCACGGCGCGCCCCTCGCGCGAGGCGAGGTCGGCGATGCGCAGGTCCTGGCTCTCGAAGGGGATCTCGGCATCGAGCAGCACGACCACGACCTCGGCGAATTTGACGGCGCGCAGCCCGTCCGAGACCGACAGCTTCTCCAGCTTCTCCTGTACCTTGGCGCGCTTGCGCATCCCGGCGGTGTCGAAAAGCCGCGTGGGCGTGCCCTGCCAGTCGAAGCCCAGCGCGATCGAGTCGCGGGTGATACCCGCCTCCGGGCCGGTCAGCAGGCGCTCCTCGCCGATGATCCTGTTGATGAGGGTGGATTTCCCGGCATTCGGGCGCCCCACCACGGCGATCTTCAGCGGGCGTTTGGCGGTCGGGGCCCAATCCTCCTCCGCGCCCGGATCCGCCTCGTCGATCTCGACCTCGGCCTCGGCCTCCTCGGAGGGCTCGGCCGCCTTCAGCTCGATCAGCGGGCGCAGCGCGGCGGCGAGATCCGCCATGCCCTCGCCATGCTCGGCCGACAGGCCGATCACGTCGCCCAGGCCTAGCGAGAAGGCCTCGAACATGCCGGCCTCGCCCAGCCGCCCCTCGGCCTTGTTGGCCGCCAGCAGGACCGGGCGACCGCCGCGGCGCAGGATATCGGCGAAGGTCTCGTCGGCGGGCGTCACGCCCACCCGCGCGTCAATCACGAAGAGCGCGGCATCCGCCATCGCGACCGCCCGCTCCGTCAGGCGGCGCATGCGGCCCTGCAGGCTGTCATCGGTGACCTCCTCCAGCCCGGCGGTGTCGATGACGGTGAATTTCAGGTCTCCCAGTCGCGCCTGCCCCTCGCGCAGGTCGCGCGTCACGCCGGGCTGGTCGTCGACCAGCGCCAGCCGCTTGCCGACCAGGCGGTTGAAGAGAGTGGACTTGCCCACGTTGGGCCGTCCGACGATGGCGAGGGTGAACATGGGGTGCGTCCTGACTGTCAGGCGCGCGGGTTAGCGCAATCCGCGTCGCGGGGCCAGTGGGCGGATCGCGGGGGCCGCCCGCCCCTCCGGCGCCGTCAGCCGCGCGGCGGGTCAGCGGTAGGCGTGCAGCCGCCCGTTGCGCCCCACCACGAAGAGCGCGTCGCCGAAGACGATCGGTCGCGAGGCGGCGCCGCCGGGGATCTCGACCAGCCCGGCCAGCGCGCCGGTCGCCGGATCGAAGCCGCGCAGCGCCCCGTCGGAGGACGCGACCCAGAGGCGCCCGCCGGCCAGAACGGGGCCGTAATGCGCGTAGACGCCCTGCCGCCGCTGCAGCCGCGAATTGCGATAGAAGGGCAGGTCCTGCCGCCACAGCACCTCGCCCGTCGCCGCGTCCAGCCGCAGAAGCTGCGCGCGGTCCGAGACCGCGAAGACCGAGCCGCCCTTGACCGCGACGGGGCTCACCGCGCCCTCGGTCACGGTCCAGACCCGCTCGCCCGAGCTGGCGGTGACGGCGATCATGCGTCCCGCCGTCGTCCCGGCATAGATCACGCCATCCGACACGACCGGGTCGCCCGTGATGTCGCCCACGTCGTTATAGGCCACGCCCGCCCGCTCGCCCGAAACCGAGGCGCCCCAGACCCGCAGGCCCGACTGGCGCAGCGCGGCCAGCAGCTCGCCCGAGCCGAAGGGGAAGATCACCGCCCGCTCGGTCAGCGCCGGCGCGGGGGCGCGGGCCATCACCGATTGCGCGGGCGAGGCGGCCAGCTCCCACTGGATCCGTCCGGTTTCGGCGTCGAGCGCCCAGGCCCGGTTGTCGCGGCTGACCAGATAGACCAGCCCGCCCGCCGCCTTGGGCGTCGTGATAGGCGCGTCGAGGCGCTGCGACCAGCGCTCCGCCCCCGAAACCGGGTCGAGCGCGTAGAGCTCGCCGAAGCCCGTCGCCGCGAACAGCGTGCCACCCACCACCGCGAGCCCGCCGCCCGACGCGTCGCTCGCGCGTTCGAAGCCGGGCACCAGGCTGCGCGACCAGACCGTCGCGCCGCCGGTATTGGTGGCCGTGACGCGCGCCTGCGCGTCGAGCGTGTAGATCAGCGCGCCGTCCGAGACCGGATCCGCCGTGATGCGCTGGCGCCGCGAGTCGCCCGCGCCGATATCTGCGGAGAATTGCAGCACCGGCTGGGCCGAGAGGGTTGCATGGGCGGGGTCGTTCGCCGCGTTGCCCACGCGCATCGGCCAGTCGGCCAGCCGGCGCGGGGCCGGCAGCGCGATGCCCAGCGCCTCGGGCGCAGGGGCCTCGCTGGCGGAGGCGATGACGCCGATGCCGCGATCCTCGCGCACCGCGACGCGTTCGCCGGGCAGGATGACCTCGCGATCGCCGCAGGCCGACAGAGCGAAGGCCCCGACCAGCACTGCCGCCGTGATGGATCTCATGAACCTGGCCCCCCGTCCCTGGCTTTGCGGCGCGGCCGGTCTCAGGCCGGCTCGGGCGACGCGCCCAGCGCCACAATCAACTGGCGAGCGCGGCGGCGCAAGGGTTCCGTCGCCTCGGCATCCTCGGTCAGAAGGCGCAGAAGCGTGATCGCCGTGGCCGTATCGCCCGCCTCCAGCGCCGCGATCGCCTGCAGCTCCAGCGCCAGGGGGCGGTAGGGCGCGCCGGGCGCGGCCAGCTCCTCCAGCAGGATCGCGTCCTGCGCGGCCTCGCCCGTGCCGCCGGCCAGCAGCGCCTTGATGAGCGCGAGTTGGCGGTAGCTCGAATCCAGATCGGGCGTCTCGGCCAGCGCGACCAGGCGCGCACGCGCGGCCGCCGCCTCGGGGCTGTCCAGCGTCTCGACCCCGGCCAGCTCGGCCGCGGCGGTCAGAAGCGTCAGCACGGCCTGTTGCGGCGCGTCGGCGGGCGCGATCGCGGCCAGCGCCTCCATCCGCGCGGCGGGCTCCGGCTCGGTCAGCGCGGCCAGGAGCGCGTCGCCGAAGGCCTGCGCCCGCGCCTCGGACTGGCTGCGCTGCCATTCCGTCCAGGCGGCGCCGCCGACCAGCAAGATCACCGCCAGGATCGCCACCCAGCCCCAGCGGCGCAGCAACGCGTAAAGCCTGTCGCGGCGGACCTCCTCGGTGACCTCGTCGATGAAGCTCTCGGGATTGGACATGACGGCGCGGCCCCTGTTTCCTCGCGCCGCCGTCCTAGCGCAGCGACCCGCGGGGGCCAAGCGGGAATGGTCCCGCCCCGCCGCCGTGCGCTGACGCACAAATATGTTGCAGACCGCTGAATCCGACGCCGAGCCCCTTGTCGTGGGGGCAGCCGCGACCTAAAAACTGAACCAATTGGTTTACTCTGCCATACCGGCAGAAATTTCGATCCGCCCGAAAGGCTCGCCATGCGCCTCCTTCCCCTCGTGACGGCCGTGCTCGTCGCCATCGCCCTGTTCTTCCTCGTGCTGCAGCGCGAGGCGCTCCTCGATTTCGCGCGCGGCACCACCGGTGATGCGCCCGGCACCGCCGCGCCCGCGGACGAGACCGCGCCCGAGATCCCGGTCGCCATCGCCACCGAGGAAGCCGCCGAGGATCGCGCCCCGGTCCGCGTCGTGGCCCTGCGCTCTACCGCGCGGGACGTTCCCGACGCGGTGCTGGTGCGCGGCCAGTCCGAGGCCGCGCGCGAGGTGACCGTCGCCGCCGAAACCACCGGCACCGTCGTCTCCGAGCCGATCCGCAAGGGCGCATTCGTCGAGGCGGGCCAGATGCTGTGCGAGTTGGACCCCGGCACCCGCCAGGCCGCCCTGTCCGAGGCCGAGTCGCGGCTGGCCGAGGCCCTGGCGCGCCTGCCCGAAGCCGAGGCGCGCGTCCCCGAGGCCGCCGCCCGCCTGGCCGAGGCCGAGGCCCGGCTGGAGGAAGCCCGCATCAACCAGAACGCCGCCTCGCGCCTGTCCGAGGACGGCTTCGCCTCCGAAACCCGCGTGGCCAACGCCGCCGCCATCCTGCGCGCCGCCGAGGCCGGGATCGGAACCGCCGAAACCGGGCTTGAATCGGTGCGCGCGGGGATCGAGTCGGCCCGCGCCGCCATCCGCTCGGCCGAGGCGCAGGTCGAGCGCGCCGAGCGCGAGATCGCGAATCTCAGCATCGAGGCGCCCTTCGCCGGCCTGCTAGAGACCGACACGGCCGAACTGGGCACCCTGCTCCAGCCTGGATCGCCCTGCGCGACCGTCGTGCAACTGGACCCGCTGCGTCTTGTGGGCTTCCTGCCCGAGGCGCAGGTCGACCGTGTGAAGGTCGGCGCCCGCGCCGGCGCGCGGCTGGCCTCGGGCGCCGAGGTCACGGGCGAGGTCACCTTCCTCAGCCGCGCCGCCGACGACATGACCCGGACCTTCCGCGTCGAAGTCACGGTGCCGAATGCCGACCTGACCATCCGCGACGGCCAGACCGCCGAGATCCTGATCGAGACCGACGCGACCGAGGCGCATCTGATTCCCGCCTCCGCGCTGACCCTCAACGACGAGGGCGAGCTGGGCCTGCGGATCGTCGCCGACGGCATCGTCGCCTTCCAGCCCGCGACGCTGGTGCGCGACACGGTGGACGGCGTTCTGCTCTCGGGCCTGCCGCCGCAGGTCGACGTGATCACCGTCGGGCAGGAATACGTGACCGAAGGCGTGCCCGTTCGTGTTACATTCGCCGATGACAGCCCCGAGGTGACGCAATGACCGGCATCATAGACTGGGCCGCCAACCGCGCGCGGATGGTCCTGGCCTTCGTCGTGCTCTCCGTGGTGGCAGGCGCGGTGGCCTATATCTCGCTCCCCAAGGAGGGCGAGCCCGATATCGACATCCCCGGCATCTTCGTGTCGGTCCCCTTCCCCGGCATCAGCGCCTCGGATTCCGAGAAGCTGCTGGTCAAGCCGATGGAGACCGAGCTCAAGGAGGTCGACGGCCTCAAGGAAATGACCGCCACCGCCTCCGAGGGCTTCGCGGGCATCTTCCTGGAGTTCGAGTTCGGCTGGGACAAATCCGCCACCATCGCCGATGTGCGCGACAAGATGAACAATGCCGAGGCCGACTTCCCTGCCGGTGCCGAGCAGTACATCATCGACGAGATCAACTTCTCCGAGTTTCCGATCCTCATCGTTTCGCTGTCGGGCGACGCGCCGGAGCGCACGCTCCTGCGGCTCGCGGGTGATTTGCAGGACCGGCTGGAAGGCATGCCCGCCATTCTCGAGGCCGGGCTCGCCGGGCACCGCGACGAGATGGTCGAGGTGCTGATCGATCCGCTGGCGCTGGAAGCCTACAACGTCACCGCGGGCGAGTTGGTGAACGTGGTCACGCAGAACAACCTGCTGGTCGCCACGGGCTCGGTCGAGACCGCCTCGGGTGCCTTCCCCGTCAAGATCCCCGGTAGCTTCGAGACCACGCAGGACGTCTACGAGCTGCCCGTGAAGACCGATGGCGACCGCGTCATCACGCTGGGCGACCTGGCGCAGATCAACCTCACCTTCGAGGATCGCGAGGGCACCGCGCGCTACAACGGCGACACCACCGTCGCGCTGCAGGTGGTCAAGCGGAAGGGCTTCAACATCATCGACACGGCCGCCGATGTGCGCGCCGAGATCGATGCGCAGACCGCGACCTGGCCCGAGGAGCTGCGACAGGCCGTCGAGGTTCGCATCACGCTCGACCAGTCGCGCACCGTGCGCTCCATGGTCAGCCAGCTCGAAGGCTCTGTCCTGACGGCCATCGCGCTGGTGATGATCGTCGTGCTGGCGGCACTCGGCACCCGGTCCGCGCTCCTCGTGGGCTTCGCGATCCCGACCTCCTTCCTGCTCAGCTTCGCGCTGATGGCCGTGCTGGGGATCACCATTTCGAACATCGTGATGTTCGGCCTGATCCTCGCCGTCGGCATGCTCGTCGACGGGGCCATCGTTGTGGTCGAATACGCCGACAAGCGCATCTCGGAAGGCGCGGGCCCGATGCACGCCTATACGGAAGCGGCCAAGCGCATGTTCTGGCCCGTCGTGTCCTCCACGGCGACGACGCTCTGCGCCTTCCTCCCGATGCTCTTCTGGCCGGGCGTGCCGGGCGAGTTCATGGGGATGCTGCCGGTCACGCTGATTTTCGTGCTCTCGGCCTCGCTGATCGTGGCGCTGGTCTACCTGCCAGTGCTGGGCGGCGTCGCGGGCCGCGTCAGCCGTATGTTCGAGCGCGGTGCCAACGCGCTGCGCGCCAGCCTCCCCTGGATCGTGCGCGCGGCGCTGGCCGCGGCCTCCGCCTGGCTGATGATCGTCGCGATCCTGCAGACGCTGAACCCGGCCCTCCTGCTGCCGCAGGCGCCCCCGGGGCTGCTGGGCTCGCTGCCGGGCGCGATCCTGTTCCTCGTCGCGGCGGCCGCGCTTTCGACGACGCTGGGCTCGGTCAAGTTCGAGCGCCGCGCGCGGCGCGTGCGCTCGGGCTATCGCCGGTCGCTCTTCGGGCAGTTCGTGAACCTGATCGTCGGCAACCCGATCGGCCCGATCGTCGCGGTGGGCGCGGTGGGCTTCGCCGTCATCACAACCTTCAGCTACTTCGCCGCCAACAATAATGGAGTCGAGTTCTTCGTCGAAAGCGAGCTCGAGCAGGCCAATATCTACGTCCGCGCCCGCGGCAATCTCTCGCTCGACGAGAAGGATGCGCTCCTGCGCGAGGCCGAAGAGATCGTTCTCGCCACGCCCGGCATCGAATCGGCCTTCGCCTTCGCCGGCGATGGCGGGCTGAATTCCGGCGGTCCGGGCGCTGCGGGCGGCCCCGCCGACACGATCGGCCAGATCCAGATCGAGATGGTCCCCTGGGAAGACCGCCCGACGGTCAGCGCCCCGTGGTTCGACATCTTCGGCTTCACCGTGAACGGCGATTTCGTCGATCCGGCCTTCGACGGCGACGCCATCGCCGACGACCTGCTGGCGCGCCTGCGCGAATTGCCGGGCGTCAAGGTCGACCTCTCGGCTAACGATCGCGGCCCCGCGCAGGGCAAGCCCGTCCACCTGCGCCTGACCGGCGAGAACTGGCTGGAACTCCAGGCCGCGACGGCCGAGGCGGTCGATCTCTTCGCCGCGACCCCGGCGATCATCGATATCGAGGACACGCTGCCCTTGCCCGGCATCGACTGGGAAATCGACGTCGACGTCGAAAAGGCCGGCCGGTTCGGCGCGGATGTCGCGACCGTGGGCGCGATGGTCCAGCTGGTCACGCGCGGCATCCTGCTCGACACGATGCGCGTCCCCTCCTCCGACGAGGAGATCGAGATCCGCGTCCGCCTGCCCGAGGAGGACCGCGTCCTGTCGACGCTCGACAACCTCAAGGTCCGCACCGCCGACGGGCTGGTGCCGCTGGCGAATTTCATCACCCGCCAGCCGGTCCCGCAGCTCGCGCAGATCGACCGCAGCGATGGCACGCGCTTCTTCGACGTCAAGGCCGACGTGGCCCCCGGCATGGTCAAGCTGGTGGACGCGGACGGCGTCACGCAGGCCGTGGTCCCCGAGGCCGAGGCCGAGGGCTCCGATCTGACCGCGATCCCGGTCACCGCCAACGAACGCATCGGCGTCCTGACCGAGGCGCTGGAAGCGGGCGGCATCCTGCCCGAATCCGTGAGCTGGGAATGGACCGGCGACCAGGAAGAACAGGCCGAGAGCCAGGCCTTCCTGGGCCAGGCCTTCATCGGCGCGCTGGGCCTGATGTTCGTGATCCTGCTGGCGCAGTTCAACTCGATCTACAACTCGGTGCTGGTGCTGCTGGCCGTGGTCCTCTCCACCACGGGCGTGCTGATCGGCATGCTGGTCATGGGCCAGCCCTTCTCGATCATCATGACCGGCACCGGCATCGTCGCGCTGGCGGGGATCGTGGTGAACAACAACATCGTGTTGATCGACACCTACCAGGAATACTCCCGCTACATGCCGCGGATCGAGGCGATCACCCGCACCGCCGAGGACCGGATCCGCCCGGTGCTGCTGACGACGCTGACCACGATGGCAGGCCTCGCACCGATGATGTTCGGCCTGTCGCTCAACTTCATCGGCGGCGGCTATTCGATCGGCTCGCCCACCGCCTTGTGGTGGATCCAGCTTGCGACCGCGGTTGTCTGGGGCTTGGGCATTGCGACGGTGCTGACGCTTCTGTTCACGCCGGCGATGCTGGCCGCCCGGGTCTGGGTCGCCGTCTATGCCCGCGGGCTGGGCCGGCTTCTGGGTCGCCTGGGCTTCGGCCGCGGCCACCGGGCCGCCGAGGACTGGGCGCTGCGCCGCGAGGCCCGCCGCGTCCGCGCGCCGACCCTGCTCTGGGCCGACGCGGAGGGGGACGGCGCGCTCGTCCCCGCGCAAGAGGCCCCGCGCCCCGTCGTCCTGCCCGAGGATGCCGACACGCCCGACCGCGGCCGACCGCAGCCCCCGCTGCGCGCGGCCGAGTGATCCGCGCTCAGCGGCCGGCCTAGCGCGTCCCTGCCCACGCCCCCAACCGGGGCGCGGGTCCATCACGCCGGTGTCCCGAATCCCCGCCCCGCGACCCCCGGTCCGCCCGGCGCCGGGACCGGAACTCTGCCGGCCGCCCTTGAACTCGCCTCAGTTGCGAATAATTCTCATTCTAGTACCTTCACCGAAATACCGGAGCCACGATGCGTTTCCTGACGACCCTGGCCTTGGCCCTGTCTCTCGCCCTGCCCGCCGCCGCGCAGACGGATCGCCTGAAGGTCGCCACCACCTTCACCGTCATCGCCGACATGGCCCGCAACGTCGCGGGCGACGCGGCCGATGTGGTCTCGATCACCAAGCCGGGGGCCGAGATCCACGGCTACCAGCCCACGCCGCAAGACATCATCCGCGCCCGCGACGCCGACCTGATCCTGTGGAACGGTCTGAACCTCGAGCTCTGGTTCGAGCAGTTCTTCCGCAACCTGGGCGAGATCCCGCAGGCCGTCGTCTCCGACGGCATCGAGCCGCTGGGCATCAGCCAGGGGCCCTATACCGGCAAGCCGAACCCGCATGGCTGGATGGGTCTGGAACCGGCGCTCCTCTATGTCGACAACATCGCCGCGGCGCTGTCAGAGCAGGATCCCGACAACGCCGCGACCTACGCGGCCAATGCCGCCGCCTACAAGGACCGGATCACCGCCACCATCGCCCCCCTGCGCGACGCCATCCGCGCCCTGCCCGAGGACCGGCGCTGGCTGGTGTCGTCGGAAGGCGCGTTCAGCTACCTGGCGCGCGACTACGACCTGAAGGAGCTCTATCTCTGGCCGATCAATGCCGACCAGCAGGGCACGCCGCAGCAGGTCCGCGCGGTGATCGACGCGGTGCGGGAGAACGACATCCCGGTCGTCTTCTCGGAATCGACCGTCTCGGCCGACCCCGCCCAACAGGTCGCCCGCGAGACCGGCGCGCGCTATGGCGGCGCGCTCTATGTCGACAGCCTGTCGGATGCGGACGGCCCGGTGCCGACCTATCTCGACCTGCTGCGCGTCACCTCCGAGACGATCCTGCAAGGCCTGAGCGAATGATCGCGCTCGACACCGGCCGCCCCGATGCGACCCATCCCGACACCGCCCGCCCCGGCGGCCCCGCGGGGATCGCCCCCGAGGCCGAAGGCGCGGGCATCGACGCCGAGGGGCTGACCGTCAGCTATCCGGGCGGCGTGGTCGCGCTGCGCGACGCGACCTTCCGGCTGCCGACCGGAACCATCGCGGGTCTCGTCGGCGTCAACGGCGCGGGCAAATCCACGCTTTTCAAGGCGTTGATGGGCTTTCTGCCCGCGCGCGCCGGCTCGGTCACCCTGCTGGGCCTGCCCGTGGCCGAGGCGCTGCGCCGCAACCTCGTGGCATATGTCCCGCAGGCCGAAGAGGTCGACTGGTCCTTTCCCGTGCTCGTGCGCGACGTGGTGATGATGGGCCGCTACGGCCATATGGGCTTCCTGCGCCGCCCCTCCCCCGCGGACAACGCCGCCGTGGACGCCGCACTGGCGCGCCTCGACATGACCGAATATGCCGACCGCCAGATCGGTCAGCTTTCCGGCGGCCAGAAGAAGCGCGTCTTCCTCGCCCGCGCGCTGGCGCAGGACGGCCGCGTCATCCTGCTCGACGAGCCCTTCACCGGCGTGGACGTGAAGACCGAGGACGCCATCGTCCGCCTGCTGGGCGAGATGCGCGACGAGGGCCGGGTGATGCTGGTCTCCACCCACAATCTCGGCAGCGTCCCGCAATTCTGCGACCGGACCGTCTTCGTGAAGGGCACCGTGCTGGCCTATGGGCCCACCGACGAGATCTTCACCCACGAGAACCTGCGCCGCGCCTTCGGCGGCGTGCTGCGCCGCTACGATCTCGGCGGCGAGGAGCTGCACGAGGACGAGGACACGCGCCGCGTGACCGTCCTGACCGATGACGAGCGGCCCTTCGTCATCTACGGCGACCAGGATGACTGAGACATCCGGGCCATGAGCGCGCTGCTGGAGCCTTTCGCCTACGGCTACATGGTCAACGCGATCTGGGTCTCGGCGCTGGTCGGCGGGACCTGCGCCTTCCTGTCGGCCTATCTGATGCTGAAGGGCTGGAGCCTGATCGGCGACGCGCTGTCCCATTCGGTCGTGCCAGGCGTGGCCGGCGCCTACATGCTGGGCCTGCCCTTCGCGCTGGGCGCCTTCCTGTCGGGCGGGCTCGCGGCGGCGGCGATGCTTCTGCTGACCGAACGCTCGGGGCTCAAGACCGACACGATCATCGGGGTGATCTTCACCGGCTTCTTCGGCCTGGGCCTCTTCATGGCGTCACTCTCGCCCGCCTCGGTCGACCTGCAGACCATCGTGCTGGGCAATATTCTGGCAATCACGCCCTACGACACGGCGCAGGTGGTGCTGATCTCGGTCGTGACGCTGACCGTCCTTCTGCTGAAATGGCGCGACCTCGTGGTGGTCTTCTTCGACGAGGCGCATGCCCGCGCCATCGGGCTGAACCCGCGCTTCTGGAAGGCGGTGCTCTTCGCGCTGCTCTCGGCCTGCGCGGTGGCGGCGATGCAGACCGTCGGCGCCTTCCTCGTGGTCGCCATGGTCGTGACGCCCGGCGCCACGGCCTATCTTCTGACCGACCGCTTCGGCACGCTCCTGGTGCTCGCGGTCGCCGTGGGCGTGCTGTCCTGCGCGCTGGGGGCCTATCTGAGCTACTTCATCGACGGCGCCACGGGCGGCGTGATCGTGGTGCTGCAGACGTTGGCCTTCGCGGCGGCCTTCGTCTTCGCGCCCGTCCACGGCCAACTCGCCCAGCGGCGGAGGACGCGCGCGTGATCGACACGATCCTCCTGCCCTTTCAGCTGCCCTTCCTGCGCGACGCCATGCTGGCCGCGCTGCTGGTCGCGCTGCCCTGCGGGCTGCTTTCGGCCTTCCTCGTCCTCAAGGGCTGGAGCCTGATCGGCGACGCCATCAGCCACGCGGTCCTGCCGGGCGTGGTCGTGGCCTATGTGGTGGGCCTGCCGCTGATCGCCGGGGCCTTCGTGGCGGGCATGGGGTCGGCCCTGCTGACCGGCTGGCTCGACACCCGCTCGCGGATCAAACGCGACACGCTGATGGGCGTGGTCTTCGCGGGCATGTTCGCGCTGGGGCTGGTGCTGGTGACCTGGGTCGAATCGGACGTGCATCTCGACCACATCCTCTTCGGCAACCTGCTGGGCGTGGACCGGACCGAGCTCTGGACCGCCGGGATCATCGCCGCGCTGATCACCACCGTCATGGCGCTGCGCTGGCGGGATTTCCTGCTCCACGCCTTCGACGCCACGCAGGCCCGCGCCGCGGGCTTGCGCGTGGGCTGGCTGCAGAACGGCCTGCTCGCAATGATCTCGGCCGCGGTCGTGGCGGCACTGGGCGCGGTGGGCATCATCCTCGTCATTGCGCTGCTGGTCACGCCCGGCGCGATCGGCTTCCTGCTCGCGCGCAGCTTCGGGGCGATGCTCCTCGTCTCAACCGGCGTGGCCTGCCTTTCGGCGGTCGCCGGGCTCTACCTCTCGATCGCGCTCGACACCGCGCCGGCGGCCTCGATCGTGGTCGTCCTGACGGGGCTTTTCCTGCTCGCGCTGGGGTGGAAGCGGCGCGGCGACCGGCGTGCTGAAAACATGGAAAGGCCGCCCAAAACGGGGGCAGCGCGATAATCGCTGAAGTTGCCCACCCGGGCGATTTCGCGACATTTCATGACTTTCTGGCCCCGGAGCCGAAATTTCTGCAACTGCATCATTGACCACGCCGCAGCGCAGCTTAATGTCGGAGTCACGAGATGCGGGACCTCTCCTCCTCCCTGGTTTCGCAGATCGCGTGAAAGGCGCGGCCCCGTCTTCCTCCTCCCTGGACGGGGCCGCATTTCCGCCGCAATCCCGCCCATCCCGCTGCACCGTTTCATGAAACGCTACAATCACCCTCCCACCCGAAGGTGATTGTCATGATCCACCCGACCCCCACCAAGCCCGCCGCCCCCGCGAGCCCCGCCGGGCGCAAGCCCCGGCCCTCCACGCCCGTGCGCTTCACGGACTGGGCCTCCATCTGAGGCCACCCACGGAATGGCGGGACCCACGCCGATCTCGGCCCTTCCGAATCTCGGACCGGCGATGGAGCAGGCCTTCGCCCGCGCCGACATCCATAGCGCCGAAGCGTTGCGCGCGCTCGGCACCGATGCCGCCTATGCGCGCCTGCTGGCCCACGGCCACCGCGCGCATTTCATCGCATACTACGTGATCGAGATGGCGCTGCAGGGCCGCCCCTGGAACGATTGTAAAGGCGAGGAGAAATCCGCGCTGCGTCTGCGCTTCGACCGCATCAAGGCCGCCGCGACGCCGTCGCCGCGTGCCGATATCGACCGCTTCTTCGACGAAATCGGCCTGATCGACCCCGACCCGCGCGATCCCGGCCGGTCGGAGCCCGACTAGCGCGTGACGTAGATCACGCGCTTGAGCCGCCGCGGCACCGTGTTCGTCCAGATCGCCTGCGTCTGGTAGTCGCCCTGCAACGTCTGCGGACCGCGATTGGGATTGAGCCGCCCGTCATCCAGCACCCGCTTATACCCCGCCGGCGGCGCGCCGGTATCGAAGGTCGTCGTCGCCGCAGGCACCACAACCGTGCCCCCGACGCGGCGGCGCGGGCTGGGCGTCGCCGGATCGACGCGCACCGCCCCCGCGGGCGGCGTGACCGCCACGATCCGCGGTGCGAGCGGCGAAGGCTGCGCGGGCGCGGTCACGACGACCGGCCCGGCGCCCCCGGCAGCCGCCAGCGCGGCGGCGCATTCTGGCGCACCGCGCAGATAGCGCTCCGACAAAGGCGAGGCGCCGCATCCCGGCGGCAGCGCACGGCCGGAGGGCGGGGCAATGACGGGCTGCGGGACGGGCCGCGGCGCCGCGGGGCGCACCGCCGCCTGCGCGCGCACGGGCGGCGCCGCGCGCACAGGCGCAGGCGCGGCGACGACGCGGGCGGGCGCCGGGGCGGGCACGCGCCGGATCACGGGCTCGGCGGCCTGGACCGGCGGTGCGGCCACGGGGGCCGCCCCCGCCGCACGGATCGAAGGCGTCTGGCCGCAGACGACGCTGCGATCGCGGTTCACCCGCGGCACCCAGCGGACCTGACCGCCCAGGCCGGCCCGGATGAAGACGCAGCCCCGGCTGTCGACATATTGCGCGCCCTCGAAATCGGCGGGCGGCAATTCGGCCGGCGTCTGCGTGTTCTGCAACGTGCGCGTCTGCGCAACGGCCGCCACGGGGGTCAGCATCAGCGCCGCGGCGAGACACAGGATGGCGGTGGTCGGCGAACGCATGGCGGATCCTCCCCAGGAACGCGCCCACCCTGCCCGCCGCCCGCGCGGCTGGCAAGCGCGGGGCGCCGGCGCGCGGGCGCTATTTGGTGCCGAACATCCGGTCGCCCGCGTCGCCCAGCCCCGGCACGATATAGCCCTTCTCGTTGAGCTTCTCGTCCACTGCCGCCGTCACGATCGGCACGTCGGGATGCGCGGCTTTCATCCGCGCGATCCCCTCGGGCGCGGCCAGCAGGCACAGGAAGCGGATATCCGTGGCGCCGGCCTCCTTCAGAAGGTCGATCGCCGCCGCCGAGCTGTTGCCCGTCGCCAGCATCGGGTCGACCGCGATCACCAGCCGCTCGCCCAGCATCTCGGGCACCTTGAAGTAATACTGCACCGGCTGCAGCGTCGCCTCGTCGCGATAGAGCCCGACGAAGCCCACGCGGGCCGACGGCACGAGTTCGAGGATCCCGTCCAGAAGGCCGTTCCCCGCCCGCAGGATCGAGACCAGCGCCAGCTTCCGCCCCGCCAGGACCGGCGCGTCCATCGCCTGCAGCGGCGTCTCGATGCGCTTCATCTCCATCGGCAACTCGCGCGTGACCTCGTAGGCCAGAAGCTGGCTGATCTCGCGCAGGAGCTGGCGGAACACGGCGGTCGGCGTATCCTTCTCGCGCATCAGCGTTAGCTTGTGCTGCACCAGCGGGTGGGTGACGACGGTCAGATGGTCCATGAGGCAGTGTCCAGTTGCTTGTGGAGCGCGGCGCGGGTCTCCGCGTCGCAGAAGGCGGCATCGGCGGCGGTGCGCGCGATGTCGCGGAAATGCTCGCCCTGCCAGTCGAAGACGCGATGCAGCGCCTCGTATTCCTCGGTCATGGTCGTGTGGAAGAAGGGCGGGTCGTCGGTCGACACGGTCACCGCGACGCCACGGCCTCGCATCTTTTCAATCGGATGCGCATCGATCTTCGCGTAGACGCCCAGCGCCACGTTCGAGGCGGGGCAGACCTCCAGCACCACGCCCTCGCGGGCCAGCCGCTCGACCAGCGCGGGGTCCTCGATCGCGCGCACGCCATGCCCGACCCGGGTCACGCGCAGATCGTCCAGCACGTCGCGCACGCTGTCGGGCCCGCCGAACTCGCCCGCATGGGCCGTCAGGCCCAGCCCCGCCTCGCGCGCACAATCGAAGGCCCAGACGAAGTCGCGCGGCTTGCCGATCGCTTCGTTGCCGGCGATGCCGAAGCCGGTGACGAAGGCCCCGGCGGTCTCGGCGGCGCAGCGGGCGGTCTCGCGCGCGAGGTCCGGGCCGAAATGCCGGATGCAGGTCACGACGCCGCGCATCGCGATCCCGTCCACGGTCTCGGCCGCCTCGCGGATCGCGTGCAGGTAGTCCCGCCACGCCTCGAGGTCGCGGCCGCCGCAGAAATCGGGGCTGAGGAAGGCTTCGGTATAGATGACGCCTTCGTCGCGCGACCGCTCCAGCACCTCGCGCGTCAGGCGGGCGTAATCCTCGGGCCGCGTCAGCACCGCGGTGGCCCGCTCATAGACTTGAAGGAAGCCCGGGAAGTCATTGTAATCATACGCACCGGACGCGCCGAAGACGCCGTCGAGGCGCAGCTTCTTCTCGCCCGCAAGCCGGCGGACGAACTCCGGCGGCGCGGCGCCCTCCAGATGCAGGTGCAGCTCCAGCTTGGGCAGATGCCTCACAGAAAGCTCCTCCCGGGGCCGACCGGATCGATGCCCAGATGCGCGCAGATCGAGGCGGCGACATCGGCGAAGGCGACCAGCCCCGCCTCGCCCGGCCCGACTCCGGCACAGAGCACCGGCACCCGTTCGCGCGTGTGGTCGTTGCCGCGCCAGGTCGGGTCGTTGCCGTGATCGGCGGTCAGGATCATCAGGTCGCCGGGGCGCAGCGCCGCGAGGATCGGGCCGATCGCCGCGTCGAACCATTCCAGATGCCCGGCATAGCCTGCCGGATCGCGGCGATGGCCGAAATTCGAGTCGAACTCGACGAAATTCGCGAAGGTCAGCGAGCCGTCGGGCATCTCCGCCACCGACTGCGCCAGGTGCTCCATCAACGCCGCGTCCGAACCCTTCACCGCGCTGTCGATGCCCCGCATCGAGAAGATATCGCCGATCTTGCCGATGGCATGCACGCGCCCGCCCGCGCCCTGCACCGCGTCGCAAAGCGTCGGCGCGGGCGGCGCGATGGCGAAATCCTTGCGGTTCGCCGTCCGCGTCCAGGTGCCGTCGGCCCCCACGAAGGGCCGCGCGATCACCCGCCCGACCTTCATCGCGTGCAGCTCCGGCGCCAGGTCCGCGCAGAGATCGAGCAGCCGCTGCAGCCCAAAGACCTCCTCATGCGCGGCGATCTGGAAGACGCTGTCGACGGAGGTGTAACAGATCGGCCAACCCGTCCGCAGATGCGCCTCGGCCTCCTCCTCGATGATGAGCGTGCCCGAGGCGTGGCGATTGCCGAGGATGCCCTCGGTCCCCGCCGCCGCGCAGACCTTGGCGACCAGCTCGGGCGAGAAGCAGGGGTCGGTTTCCGGGAAATAGTGCCAGTCCCAGGGCACCGGCAGGCCCGCCAGCTCCCAATGGCCCGAGGGGGTGTCCTTGCCGCGGCTCACTTCGGTCGCCGCGCCCCAGCGCCCCGCGGGGTCCGCCTCCAGCCCCGGCGCCGCCGCGTCCGACGCCAGCCGGATCGCCGCACCCAGCCCCAGATTATTGAGATTTGGTAAACGAACCGGGCCTTCAGGCCGCTTTGTCGCGCAGAATTGTGCGATATGGGCAAGCGTGTTCGCGCCGGCATCGCCGAATTCGCCCGCATCCGGGGCCCCGCCGCAGCCGACCGAGTCCAGCACGACCAGGAAGGCGCGGCTCATCGGATCGTCTCCTGCACCAGGGGCGGGGGCGTCACCGCGCCCTCGGCCATCTCCATCGCCTCGGCCACGCGGATGGCGGCGGCCTGCGCGCTGTCGCTGTCCTTGGCATGGACCCGCGCCAGCGGCTGGCCCTGCGTCACCACCGCGCCGAGTTGCGCGATATGGCTCAGGCCCACGGCCAGGTCGATGCGGTCGTCCTCGCGCCGCCGCCCGCCGCCCAGATCCACCACGATCTCGCCCAGCGCGCGGGCGTCGATCGCGCGCAGGACGCCGGGGCGGTCGGCATGCAGCTCGGCCACGACGGGCGCGGCCGGCAGGCGGTCGCGCCAGCGCTCGGGAAAGTCGCTCGGTCCGCCTTGCGCTTCGACCATGCGGCCGAAGACCTCGACCGCGGCGCCCGAATGCAGCGCCGCGCGGACGCGCCCGGCCCCGTCGGCCGCGTCCTCGGCGATGCCGCCCAGCGCCAGCGCCTCGCCGCCCAGTGCCTCGGTCAGCGCGACCAGGCGCGCCGAGGCCCGGCCTTCGGGCTCGGTCAGCGCCTCCATCGCCGTGATCACCTCGAGCGCGTTGCCTGCGCTGGTCGCGGCCGGCTGGCTCATGTCGGTCAGGATGGCCGAGGTCATGACGCCGTTGGCCTGCGCCGTCTCGACCAGCGCCCGGGCCAGCCGCCGCGCCGCCTCGGGATCGGCCAGGAACGCGCCCGAGCCGGTCTTGACGTCGAGCACCAGCGCCTCGGGACCCTCGGCCAGCTTCTTCGACAGGATCGAGGCGACGATCAGGTCGAGGCTCTCGACCGTGCCGGTCACGTCGCGCACCGCGTAGAGGCGCCTGTCGGCCGGCGCGATGTCGCCCGTCGCCCCGACGATGGCGCAGCCGACGCGGCGGACCACGTCCTGGAACTCATCGGTCTGCATCTCGATCCGCAGGCCCGGGATCGCGGCCATTTTGTCCAGCGTCCCGCCGGTATGGCCCAGCCCCCGGCCCGAGATCATCGGCACGAAGGCACCGCAGGCCGCCAGCGCCGGCGCGAGGATCAGCGAGACGCAATCGCCCACCCCACCGGTGGAATGCTTGTCGAGCACCGGGCCCGGCAGGTCCCATTGCAGCACCTCGCCGCCGTCGCGCATCGCGCGGGTCAGCGCGGCGCGGCCTTCCGGTGAGAGCGGCGCATGGCAGATCCCCATCGCGAAGGCCCCGGCCTGGGCGTCGGAGATGGACCCGTCGGCCAGCCCCGCCGCGAAGGCCGCCAGCGCGTCGGGCGCGGGGGCGAGGCCCTTGCGTAGCCCCGCCAGGATGTCGCGCGGGAAGCTCACGGCAGGTGGCTCGCGTCGAAGGCGCCGGGAAGCAGCTCGGCGATGGTGGTGACCCGCTCGTCCCCGCCGGTCGTGGCCATGGTGACGGCGACATCCCCCGTCCCGAACTCCGCCAACTTCTGGCGGCAGCCGCCGCAGGGCGAGACCGGCGCGGGCGCGTCTCCGACCACATAGACCTCGGCCAGCCGGGTTTCGCCTGCCGCGACCATCGCCGCGATGGCCCCGGCCTCGGCGCAGGTGCCTTCCGGATAGGCGACGTTCTCGACATTGCAGCCCACGAAGACCGCGCCCGAGGCGGTCCGCAGGGCCGCGCCGACCTTGAAGCCGGAATAAGGGGCATGGGCGTTCTCGCGCACGGCGAGGGCGGCTTGGCGCAGGTCGGTCATGGGCGGGCCTCCGGGTGGTGCCCCCTGCTAGTCCCCGCATGGCGGCAAGCGCAAGGCGGGAGACGGAGGCGCCCGCCCGTCATCCGCCGGCCCTCGGGCTCCCGAGTGGGCCGACGGGGCCCGGTTGCGCGGAGAGGCGAGGGACCGGATGGCCCCTCGCCCGTTCCTCACAGCATCAGCTGGTAGCTTTCGGGCGTCCAGTGAAAGCCGGTGTCGCGCGCCTCGACGAAGCCCATGGCCGGGAACGGCATATGGTAGCCCAGCATCGGCATCCGCTCGGCGGCGAGCATCCCCAGCACGCGGCGGCGGGTCTCGGCGGCGGCGGCCTTGTCCATGTCGAAGCGGACCTCCCAGTCGGGATAGGCCAGCGACCAAACATAGTGGTTCGTCATGTCCGCCGTGATCAGCAGCGACGCGTCGCCCGAGTTCAGCATGTAGCCCATCATGCCGGGCGTATGCCCGAACATCGCCATCGCGGTGATGCCCGGGGCCAGCTCCGCGCCGTCGCCGATGAGCGTGAACTGGTCGCGCAGCGAGGCCACGTTGGCCTCGAAGCTGTCGCCCCCGGCTTCGGACCAATGCGCCATCTCAGCCTCCCCGGTGATGTGCTCGGCATTGGCGAAGGTGGGCGCGCCGTCGGTCAGAAGCCCGCCGATATGGTCGCCATGCATGTGGGTGATGACAACATGGGTCACCTCATCGGCGGTGGCGCCGGCCTCGGACATCGCCTCCATCAGCCCGGCGGAATTCAGGCCGGTGTCGAACAGGATGACGTTCTCGCCCGCGCGCACCAGCGTGGGGGTGAAGAAGAACTGCGACTTGTCGACGGGCAGGAAGGCCTTCTGCGACACCTCGGCGAAAGTTTCCGCATCGACATTCATGCCGAAGGTCTCCTGCTGGTCGCCCTCGCGCGAGGCGGTGCCCGCCAGCAGCGCGGTGACGGTCAGATCGCCGACCTTGGCGCCGCGTGCCTTGGGTTGGGTGGGCCCAGTGGCGGCATGCGCGGCGGCGCGTGCGGCGCTGGCGGGCAACAGGGCGGCGGCGGGGATCGCGGCGGCGGCGGTCAGCGCGGCGCGGCGGGTCATATTGGTCATGTCGTCGGAACTCCCGTGTTGACGATGCCACTTGAGCTAGGACGGCCCGCCCCCCCGTCGAGATCCGTCCGAGGCTGGACAACACCCCGCCCCGGTGACAACACCCCTGCGCGTAAAGGAGCCCGTCCCATGCCGTCCACCGACACCGTCACCCGCTTCGCCCCGTCGCCCACCGGCCATATCCACGTGGGCAACCTGCGGACGGCGCTGATGAACTGGCTGATCGCGCGCAAGGCCGGCGGCACCTTCATCCTGCGCCTCGACGACACCGATCCCGAGCGCTCGCGCGAGGAATATGTCGACGCGATCCGCGAGGATCTCGAATGGCTGGGCCTCGACTGGGACCGCGAGGAGCGGCAGTCCGCCCGGCTCGACCGCTACGCCGCCGCCGCCGATGCCATGCGCGCCGCGGGCCGTCTGTACGAGGCGTTCGAGACGCCGACCGAGCTCGACCTCAAGCGCAAGAAGCAGCTCAACATGGGCCGCCCGCCGGTCTATGACCGCGCCGCGTTGGACCTCTCCGAGGCCGAGCGCGACCGCCTGCGCGCCGAGCGCGGCGGCCATTGGCGCTTCAAGCTCGACCATGAGCGCATCGAATGGAGCGACGGGATCTTGGGCGACCTGTCGATCGACGCGGCCAGCGTCAGCGACCCGGTGCTGATCCGGGGCGACGGGCAGGTGCTCTACACGCTGGCCTCGGTCGTGGACGACACCGAGATGGGCGTGACCCATGTCGTGCGCGGCTCCGACCATGTGACCAACACCGCCACTCAGATCCAGATCATGGCCGCGCTGGGCCACGGCCATCCCGCCTTCGCCCATCACTCGCTGCTGACCGGCCCGCAGGGCGAGGCGCTCTCGAAGCGGCTCGGCACGCTCAGCCTGCGCGATTTGCGCGCGCAGGGGATCGAGCCCATGGCGCTGCTGAGCCTGATGGCGCGGATCGGCTCCTCGCAGCCCGTTGAGCTGCGCGCGACCCCGCAGGAGCTGATCGAGAGCTTCGATCTCGCGCATTTCAGCTCCGCGCCGACCAAGTTCGACCTCCGCGACCTGCGCCCGCTCACCGCTCACCACCTGCAGACCCTGCCGCTCGCCGCGGTCCGCGACGAGGTGGCCGCGGCCGGCGTGCCCGCCGATCTGGCCGAGCGCTTCTGGAACGTGGTGCGCGACAACATCGACACCCGCGCCGAGATCGCCGCCTGGTGGGCGCTGCTGCGCGACGGCGCGCAGCCCGATCTGCCCGAGGAGGATCGCGAATTTGTGGGCGAGGCGCTGGCGCTGCTGCCCGATCCGCCCTTCACGGATGCGACCTGGGGCGAATGGACCGGCGCCGTGAAGGCCAAGACCGGCCGCAAGGGCAAGGCGCTGTTCAAGCCGCTGCGCCTGGCGGTCACCGGCCGCGACACCGGCCCCGACATGGGCGATCTGATGCCCCTGATGCAGACCCGCCCGCGCCTCTGACCGCGCCCGACGGCCGGGATCAGCCCATGCGCTGCATCCCGTCGCGCCGCGCCTGCGGCCCGGTCTCGGTCGCAGCCTTCACGCGGGTCATCGCGTAGGCGAAGGTCGTGCCGGGCCCGAGCGGCAGGATCGGCGCATCGGCGCCCCGCCCCGCCCGCAGCGCCAGCTCCGTTCCCGCGACATGCAGGTCCATCGGCCCGAGCGGCCCCGTGGGCAGCCTGTCGGCGAGCTCCGCCGCGGCGATGCTCCAGGTCTCGGTCACGACATGCAGCCCGCATTCCGGCGCGCTCGTCCGCGCCCGGGCCTCCGCCGCCGGGGCGGCCAGCCGCGTCGCGAAGGCGTCCTGCGGCACGGTCAGGCGCAACAGCTTCAGCCGCGCGCGCCGCGCCTCGTTCAGATCGAAAGGCCGCACGCCAGACCCGCCGCAGGTCAGCACGCCCAGCGCGCCGAAGACGCCCATCTCGGCATGGCTGATCGTGTCCCAGTCGAGGTCGTATTTCCGGGCGACGATCCCGCTCGCGATCACCTGCCGCGCGCCCACCGCGCCGTCGGGCGCCAGCCAGACCTGCGGACCCACCGGGTCCATCCGCAGCCCGTAGCTTCCCAGCCGGATGCGATAGGCCAGCCCTCTGTGGTACAGGTGCGGCCCGCAGCGGACGGCGCGTTCGGTGATCTCGATCGGCATGGCAGACTCCCCACGAAACTGGAAACGACAGGGCGGACCCACAGGGACCCGCCGGATCGCCCGCCCCGGGTCCGTTGCCCCCCTCGGCCCCGGTGCGGACCCCGCAACCCTGCCCGCCGCGGATGGCCCGGACCAGTCAGGGATTCCCTACTCGCGGCGTCTCACCATGCGGTGATGCGGGTTGCCCGGTCCCGCCCCGCGCCCCATCCTCCGCGTCACGCCTGAAGGAGCCGCCGATGCCCACCGAACGTTTCACCTTTCCCGGCCATGACGGCTCGGACCTCGCCGCGCGGCTCGACCTGCCCGAGGGTCCGGTGCTCGCCACCGCGCTGCTGGCGCATTGCTTCACCTGCGGAAAGGACATCCCCGCCGCCCGCCGCATCGCCGCCCGGCTGGCCGGGCTGGGCATCGCGGTGCTGCGCTTCGACTTCACGGGCCTCGGCCATTCGGATGGCGAGTTCGAGAACACCTCCTTCAGCTCCAACGCCGCCGACCTCGTGGCGGCGGCCGAGGCGCTGGCGGCGCGGGACATGGCCCCGGGCCTCCTGATCGGGCATTCGCTGGGCGGCGCGGCGGTGCTGCGCGCGGCGGGCGAAATCCCGTCGGTGAAAGCCGTCGCGACCATCGGCGCGCCCTTCGATCCGGGCCACGTCACCCATAATTTTGCGGGCCAGCTCGACGAAATCGCGCGCGAAGGTGCGGCCGAGGTCCGGCTGGGCGGCCATTCCGTCCGCATCGGGCAGGGCTTCGTCGAGGACGTAGCCGGCGCCGGGCTCGAGGCGCGCATCGCCGCGCTCGCCCCCGCGCTCCTGATCCTGCACGCGCCCCGCGACGAGGTCGTGGGCATCGACAACGCCACCCGCATCTTCACCGCCGCCAGGCACCCCAAGAGCTTCGTGACGCTGGACGATGCCGATCACCTCGTCACCCGCCCCGCCGATGCCGAATACGCCGCCGAGGTGATCGGGGCCTGGGTCGCGCGCTACCTGCCTCTGCGCCGCCCCGCGCCGCCGCCCGGAGCGCCCGAGGGCGTCACCCGCATCTCCGAAGTCGACGCCGCGGGCTTCGCGCAGGACGTCTTCGCCGGCGCCCGCCACCATCTCGTCGCCGACGAGCCGAAATCCTATGGCGGCACCGATCGTGGGTTGACGCCCTACCAGCTTCTGGCCGCGGGACTCGGCGCCTGCACCTCGATGACGATCCGGATGTATGCGCGCCGCAAGGGCTGGCCGCTCGACCATGTGAGCGTCGATATCAGCCACGACCGGATGCACGCGCAGGACGCACCCTCCGGCGGGGCCGAGCGGATCGACCGCTTCCACCGCGCCATCGCGCTGACCGGCGATCTCGACGACGCGCAGCGCGCGCGCCTGCTGGAGATCGCCGACAAATGCCCGGTGCACCGCACGCTGGAGGCGGGCGCGCGGGTCGAGACCGTCCTGGTCTGACACGGCGCTCAGCCCGCGGCGTCGAGCTCCGCTCGCAAGTCGGAGAGCCGGCCCAGGCAGACCTTGCCCGCGATCTGCACCGCCTCGGCCCCGCCGTCATCGGCCAGGCGGTTGAGCCGCCGCGCGGCTTCCTGCGTGGGCAGCGCGCCGACCGCACCCACCAGCGACAGAAGGACATGCGTCTGCGCCGCGATCTCGTCACGCCGGCCCGCGGCCAGCGCCCGGCCGAGCTCACGCTCGACCCGTTCGAGATCGGCGCGCAGCCCGGCCAGCAGCGCCGCCGCGTGGTCGGGGCCGGCGGCGTGCATCAGCTCCGACAGGGTCACGGCCGAGAGCGGCGCGGCGCGCTCGGGCCTCCAATTCGACGGGTCCGGCGCCGCGCTCAGGAAATGCGCGAGGCTGCGCGCGAAGCTCTCGATCCCCGGCAGCGGCTTCGGGATGGTGCCATCGGCCCCCGCCTCGCGGATCGCCTCGGCGCTGTCCTCCAGCCCGTGGGCCGTGATCGCAACCATCGAGGTCGGCGGCGCCACCCCCCAGGCCTGCCGCAGTCGTTCCGAGCGCAGCACCTCCAGCCCGCCCAGCACCGGCATCTCGATATCGATCAACGCGAGGTCGAAGCGCTCCCGCGACAGCCAGTTCAGCGCCTCGATCCCGTCCCGCGCCGTCTCGCATTCCGCGCCCAGCCGCGAGATCATGCCCGCGAGCAGCGTCCGCACCGTCAGGCTGTCATCGGCCACCAAGATCCGCGCGCCGCGCAGGTCGGGCAGCGCGGCATCCGCGGCGCTGTCCCGCTCCCAGACCGCGCGCGGCACGCTCAGCGCCACCTCCGCGCCGCCCTCGGGGCGATTTCGCAGCGCGATCCGGCCGCCCAGCGCCTCGGCATGGGCGGCCGCGATCTGCAGCCCCATGCCCGTCCCCCGCCCCGGCCCGGCGGCCGCATCGACCTGGAACGGATCGTCGAGCAGGGCCTGCGGAAAGCCCGGCCCCGCGTCGGTCACGCGGATCGACAGCTGCCCGTCGCCATCAATCCCGGCGCCCAGGGTAATCGTCCCGCCGGGCGCGTGGCGCAGCGCGTTGCCCATCAGATTGGCCACCACCCGGCGCAGGTGCAGCCCGTTTAGCCGCACCACCTGCGGCAGGTCCTCGGAGCGGTCGAGCCGCACGCGCGTGCCCATCGGCGCGGCCGCCCCGTGCCAGCGCCGCAGCTCGGCGTCCAGAAAGCGCGGCAGGTTCAGGTTGCCGAGGCTCGCCGCCGCGTCCTCCGGCCCGCCGGTCAGGAGCGTCTCGACCAGCCGCGCCAGCAATTCCGAGGCCGACTGTATACGGTCCAGCTGGCCCCGCACCGCCTCCGGCAGCGGCGTCCCCTCGATCAGCCTTAAGCCCCCGATCACGTCCGACATCGCGGCCCGGATGTCATGGGCCAGCAGATCCCGGCTGTCGGGGTCCCGCGTCATGACCCGCCAGCGTAGCCCATCGGGCGCAGCGCATCCGCGATCTCGCCCAGGATGGCCGGATCGTCGATCGTGGCCGGCGTCTTGACCGTCTCGCCATCGGCGATTTTGGCCATCGTCGCCCGCAGAATCTTGCCCGAGCGGGTCTTCGGCAGCCGGTCGACGACCACGGCCAGCTTGAAGGCCGCGACCGGGCCGATCTTCTCGCGCACGAGCCCGACGCATTCGCGCGCGATCTCGTCATGCGGACGGTCCACCCCCTTGGTCAGGCAGACGAAGCCCAGCGGCAATTGCCCCTTCAGCGGATCCGCGACGCCGATCACGGCGCATTCGGCCACGTCGGGATGGCCCGCCAGGACCTCCTCCATCGCGCCGGTGGACAGGCGGTGGCCCGCGACGTTGATGACGTCGTCGGTGCGCGCCATGATCCACAGGTAGCCGTCCGCGTCGATCATCCCGGCATCCCCGGTCTCGTAGAAGCCCGGGAAGGTCTCGAGATAGCTTTTGCGGAACCGCGCCTCCGCGTGCCAGAGCGTCGGCAGCGTCCCCGGCGGCAGCGGCAGCTTGACCGCGATCGCGCCCAGCGTGTCCGGCGCCACCTCGTGGCCCGCATCGTCCAGAACGCGCACGTCCCAGCCCGGCATCGGCACGGAGGGCGAGCCGATCTTCACCGGCAACCGCTCCAGCCCCACCGGGTTGGCGGCGATGGCCCAGCCGGTCTCGGTCTGCCACCAATGGTCGATGACCGACTTGCCGGTGCGCGCCTTGATCCATTCGATCGTGTCGGGATCGGCCCGCTCGCCGGCGAGGAAGATGTTGCGCAGCCCCGACAGGTCGTGCCCCGCCATGAGCTTGCCCTCCGGGTCGTCGCGCTTGACCGCGCGGAAAGCCGTGGGCGCGGTGAAGAAATTGGCCACCTTGTGATCGGCCATCACCCGCCAGAAGGTCGAAGCGTCGGGCGTGCCCACGGGCTTGCCCTCGAACACCACGCTCGTGCAGCCGTGGATCAGCGGCGCATAGGCGATATAGCTGTGACCAACGACCCAGCCCACATCCGAGGCCGCCCAGAACACCTCGCCGGGCTTCGTGTCGTAGATGTTCTCCATCGTCCAGTCGAGCGCGACCAGGTGCCCGCCCGTGGGCCGCACCACGCCCTTCGGCGCCCCCGTCGTCCCGGAGGTGTAGAGGATGTAGGCCGGGTGATCGCCCGCCACCGGCACGCATTCCGCGGGCGCGGCCCCGGCCAGCGCCTCGGCCCAGTCGACGTCCCGCGGGCCCATCTCGGCCCGCGCCTGCGCGCGCTGGAAGATGATCGCGAACTCGGGCTTGTGCGACGCCTTCTCCAGCGCGGCGTCGAGCAGCGGCTTGTAGGCCACCACCCGCCCCGGCTCGATCCCGCAGGAGCCCGCGATCACCGCCTTGGGCTGGGCGTCGTCGATGCGCACGGCCAGCTCGTTGGCCGCGAAGCCGCCGAAGACGACCGAATGGATCGCGCCGATGCGCGTGCAGGCCAGCATGGCCACCACCGCCTCGGGCACCATCGGCATGTAGATCACGACCCGGTCGCCCTTGGTCACGCCCCGCGCCGCCAGCGCGCCGGCCAGCCGCGCGGTCAGGTCCTGCAGCTCGCCGTAGGTGATGCGGGTGACGCTGTCGGTGACGGGGCTGTCATGGATCAGCGCGACCCGGTCGCCATGCCCGGCCGCGACATGGCGGTCGGCGGCGTTGTGGCAGGTGTTCACCATCCCGTCCGAGAACCATTCCGGCACGGGCCCGCCACGGTCCTTCAGCGCGACGCTCGGCGCGCGGTGCCAGTCGATGGCTTCCGCCTTCTCCATCCAGAATCCCTCCGGATCGGCTTTCGCCCGCTCCCATTCCGCTTTCCAGCCCATCTCGCCCCTCCCGGTTCGTCCGCCAATCCCTAGCGGCGGCGCGTCGATCGTTGCAAGAGACAGGGAACCCGCCGCGGCAATCGGAGGTTGATCCAGGCCCAACAGCGACGGGGTTTCGATGTCCGATCCGATCCTGCCCCGCACCGGCCTGAAGGCTTGGGCCCGGTGGCGCGCCGTCCTGGGCCGCAGCTCGCCCCCGAAGTTGCTTCTGATGGGTTATCTCAGCTACATGGTGCTGGGCTGGGTCCTGCTCTGCCTGCCCTTCGCGCAGGCCGTGCCGGTGGGCGTGCTCGACGCGCTCTTCATCGCGACCTCGGCGGTGTCGACCACCGGGCTCGTGACCGTCGACCCGGGCACCAGTTTCACCTTCTTCGGCGAGCTCGTCATCCTGGTCCTCATCCAGATGGGGGCGCTCGGCTACATGACCATCGGCTCCTTCGTGTCGCTGCATCTCGCCGACCGCTTCGACCGGCTGCGGACCGAGACGACGCGCAAGGCGTTCAACCTGCCCGACAGCATCGACCCCCGCCAGTTTCTGAAATCGGTCGTGATCTTCACCCTGCTGGTCGAGGTGGCGGGGGCCGCGGCGCTCTATGCGATGTTCTCGGCGGCCGGGCAGGACGACGCGCTCTGGTCCGCGGTGTTCCATTCCGTCTCGGCCTTCGCCACGGCGGGCTTCTCGCTCAATTCCAACAGTTTTGAGGGCTATGCCGACCATGCCGGCGTGACGCTGGTGATCTCGGCGCTGTCGATCCTGGGCGCGATGGGCTTTCTCATCGTGGTGGATTTCTGGCGCACGCTGACCGGGCGCGGCCGCTATCTCGGCTTCACCTCCAAGGTGATCTGGCGGATCACGCTCAGCTTCCTCGTGATCGGCACCGCGATCCTCTTCGTGGCCGAGCCGGGCTACCAGGCGCTGCCGCCCTCCGAGCGGCTGCTGGCCGCCTTCTTCCAGGTCATGACCGCCTCGACCACGGTGGGGTTCAACACCACGCCGATCGGGTCGCTCGCGCCCGCGATCATCCTGGTGCTGTTCTTCCTGATGATCGTCGGCGCCTCGCCCGCGGGCACCGGCGGCGGCCTCAAGACCACCAGCTTCGCCGCGCTGCTCGGGCTGGTGCGCTCGACCCTGAAGGGGCGCGAACGGGTGCGCTTCTTCAAGCGCGAGATCCCGCCCGAACGCCTACAGACCGCCACCGCCTCGCTGGCCTTCTACGCGGGGCTGCTGCTGGTGGCGGGGTTCCTGCTCCTGCTGACCGATCCCGCCCAGCCCTTCGACCGCGTCCTCTTCGAGGTGGTCTCGGCGATGGGCACTGTGGGCCTGAGCATGGGCATCACGGGCGAGCTGAGCGAGCTGGGCAAGCTCATCGTGATCGTGCTGATGACCGCCGGCCGCGTCGGCATCCTGACCTTCGGGATGGCGCTGGCCAGCCATGACGAAAGCCGCGACGAGGAGGCCGACAACGACCTCGTGCTCTGATCCGCGGCAGGGCCTCCCTTTACCTCGCCCGGCCCGCTGGGCATGGTCGGGCTCACCCGCCCCAGCCCGAGGACCGCCGCCCATGGATCTCCGCCCGCTCGACGACACCACCTTCGTCGCCCCCCAGCTGGAGCCCGAGGAGATGGCGGCGCTCGCCGCCGAGGGCGTCACCGCCGTGATCTGCAACCGCCCCGATGCCGAGGTGCCGCCCAGCCACCAGGCCGCCGCGATGCAGACGGCCGCCGAGGCGGCGGGGCTCGCCTTCACCTTCAACCCCGTCGCCATGCCGAACCTGACCCTCGACGCGGTCGAGGAGCAGGCCGACGCCATCGACGGGGCAGGCGGCAAGGTCGTCGCCTATTGCGCCTCGGGCACGCGGTCGGCGGTGCTCTGGGCGCTGGCCATGGCCGGCCGGATGCCGCCCGAGCAGATCCTCGCCGCGACCGAGGCCGCGGGCTTCCCGCTGGGCGGGCTGCGCAGCCAGCTCGACGCGCTGGCGGCGCGGCAGGCATGAGCGCGCCGCGCGATCCGGCCCGCCGCTGGCACGACATGGGCGGCCAGCTTGCAGGCCCGGTGCCGGGTGCCGAGCATGATTTCGCCCTGTGGGAAAAGCGCGTCGACGCGCTGGTCATCCTCGCCGGCCTCAAGGGCGTCTTCACCGTCGACGGCCTGCGCCGGGTGCTCGAAGACATGGGCGAGGAGGCCTTCGAGACCATGAGCTACTACGAACGCTGGGTCGCCGCGCTCAACCAGAACCTGCTGGAACAGGGCGTCTACTCTGTGGCCGAGCTGGCCGCGAAGCTGGCCGAGGTGCAGGCACGGGGCGACAGCTACGGCGCGGCGGTGGATGCGGGCGGTGGTTGAGGCGCTACGATACCGCGGCCCCGCGTCGGCGCGGGACGCCGGGCCAGCGCCGGGTCGGGGACCAGCGCTGGCACGGCGCGCCTACGGCCCTCGTTCCGTGCCTCGTCGGCTGTCAACTCAGCACATCGGGCCCCGTCCGTGACCACCCCCCTCGCCCCCGGTACCCGCGTCAGCGTCCGCGCCTGGACCCCGCCCGGCCATGTACGCACGCCCCGCTACCTGCGCGGTCGCGCGGGCGAGGTGGCGCGCGTGCTGGGCCCCTTCCCGAACCCCGAGCAGCTGGCCTACGGCCAACCCGCCGAGCCGCAACACCTCTACCGCGTCCGCTTCCGCCTCGGCGACCTGTTCGACGCCGCCGACCGCCCCGAGGACACGCTGGAAGCCGAGATCTACGCCCATTGGCTGGAGCCCGCCTGATGCCCCACGACCATCACGACCATGACCCCCTCAGCCCCTCGGGCCACCCCTACCGCCCCGACCAGGACGGGCCCCTGACCTATTGGCAGGCGCTCGAGATCGCCGCGCGCGAGCTGATGATCGAGAAGGGCGTGGTCACCGCCGCCGAGATCGCCGCGCAGGTCGACGCGATGGATGCCCGCTCGCCCGCCGACGGCGCCCGGCTGGTCGCGCGCGCCTGGACCGACCCGGCCTTCCGGCGGCGGCTGCTCGACGACGCGCCCGCCGCCTGCGCCGAGATGGGGCTCGAGATCGGGCCCCTCCGCCTCATCGCGCTGGAGAACACCGACAGGCTCCACAACGTCGTCGTCTGCACGCTCTGCTCCTGCTACCCGCGGAACCTGCTCGGCCTGCCGCCCGATTGGTACAAGAGCCGCGAATACCGCTCGCGCACCGTGCGCGAGCCGCGCGCCGTGCTGCGCGAATTCGGCGTGCTCCTGCCCGAGGGCACGGAGCTCCGCGTCCACGACTCGACCGCCGACATGCGCTACGTCGTGATCCCCCGCCGCCCCGAAGGGAGCGAAGGGCTGGACGAGGCCGCGCTCGCGGCCCTCGTCACCCGCGACTCGATGATCGGCACCGGGCTCGCCCGCCCACCCCGGTGAGGCGCGGCACAGCGGGAAGCCGCGCGCCGCGAAGTATATTCGCGAGGATTGACGCATATCAAAACTTGAATGTGTTTCCTCGCTAGACCTTCTGGAACATTTAACCAGGAGGATCGAATGACATTCGGCACATCCCTAAAATCCACCATTCTCGGGTGCTCCACCCTCGCCCTTGCGGCGGCGATTTCGTCGGCACCCAACCTTCCCGCCGACCTTCAGTTGGTCGGCGTCGCCCATGCGCAGCAGGGCGGTCAAGGCGGCCAAGGCGGCTAGGGAGGTCAGGGCGGCGGGGGCCATTCCAGCGGCAGCTCGGAAGAGGAGCACGACGACGGTGATCACGGCGGCGGGCCGGGCAGCGCCCAGGGCAACCAGGGCGGTCAGGGCCAGGGCAGCCAGGGGCAGCAGGCCGGCCAAGGCAACCAGGGCGGCCAGGGATCCGGACAGGGCGGCCCGGGCGAGGACTCGGACAGCAAGGGCCCCCAGGCCGGCGGCCCGTCCGAGGCCGGCAGCGGCGGCGTCCGGCCGCCATGGGCGCAGGAAGGCATCCCCGAGGTCGAACTCGGCCGCCTGAACGTGGCCCGGTCTCCCGGTCACGTCCTGGATCGCGCCTATGCAGAGGCGCTGTCGAGCTTCACCGCCGAATATGCGGCTTTCTACGATCTCAGCCTCAACGAGATGCTCGACGCGCTGGCCAACGATTGGGACAATCTCACCATCATCGACTCGCCGTTGCAGAACCTCGCGCTCCTGAAGGACGCGATGGACGGCAGTTCCGTGCTGAACACCCTTCCCCAGGTCAACACGCCGAACGAGACGCTGATGGCGGTCTTTCTCGGGGTGGCCTCGGACAAGACCGTGCCGATCAGCGAGGACACCGTCAGGGCGCTGTCGATCATCCTGGAGCGCCCGCTCACCGACGCGCAGATCGCGTCCCTGGCCGTCAGCGCGGAAGCCGTCCGGATCGCGGTCCTCACCGGCCAAGGCTGACAGAGCGGCCCTGCCTTGCAGACGAACGGCGCCCCCCGGGTCTCGACCGGGGGCGCCGTCAGCGAAAAACGACAGAAATTCGGAAGACAAGGGACATGACCCCCATGCGCAAATCCACGATCTCCGCGGAGCTGCTTGCGACGCTCCTGCTGACACCCGCCGCGGCGACCGCCCAATCGAGCGGAAGCGGCGAGGGCGGCAGCCTGTTCGGCGTCAGCGCCGAACCCGTCTCCTTCGGCCCCTATATCCGGGCCGAGATCGGCGTGACCCGATCCTCGTTCGACGATGCGACCTTCCTGCCGCCCGGCGCGGCGGACCCGCGCATCTTCTTCGATCTCGGCGACGATACCGGGGGCTTCGCCTCGGTCGCCGTCGGGTACGATTGGCAGAACGGCTGGCGCGGGGATGTGGGTCTGTTCGTCCTCGGGTCGCGGGACGCATCGGGCCCCTGGGTCTCGACCGCCCCCCCGACCCCCGGCCCCCATGCCGATATCGACAGGGCGCGCGTCACGTCGCGTGCAGTCATGGCCAGCGTCTACTATTCCCCGTTCCAGGCCCAGGGCCGGGATCGCCGGGTGCAGCCCTATGTCACCGCGGGCCTCGGCGTCACGCGCAACAAGATGGACAATTGGCGGCGGAGCAACCCCGCCTCCGCCCAGCCGATCCGGACCTTCGCCGGCGCCTCGGAAACCGATCTCGCGTTTCACGTGGGCTTCGGTCTGGCGGCGCGGATCAGCAAGCCGGGCCAGCGGCCCATCTTCCTCGACATGTCCTATCGCCATTTCGACTTCGGGTCGGTCTCCGGCGGAACGCAGCCGATCGATTTCGGAGCGAGCGAGCCGCGGGAGGGTCTGAATTTCGACGTCGAGGACGACGTCCTGTCGATCGGCATCCGGATCCCGTTGCAGAGGCTCTGAGCCGGCTCGGACCCCGCGCGTTCAGCGTCCGCGGATGCGCGGGTCCAGCGCGTCGCGCAGGCCGTCGCCCACGTAGTTGATCGACAGCACCACCAGGCTGATCGCCAGGCCGGGCCAGAAGACCCGCTCGGGGTATTGCTGCAGATATGGCACGCCGTCGTTCAGAAGCCGGCCCCAGGTCGGGAAATCGGGCGGAAAGCCCAGGCCCAGGAAGCTCAGCGCGCTCTCGGTGATGATCGCGGTGGCGATGCCCAGCGTGGCCGAGACCATGATCGGGCTCAGCACGTTGGGCAGCACGTGGCGGGTGATGATCCGCCGCGAGGGCGTCCCGATCGAGCGCGCGGCCAGCACGAATTCGCGCTCCTTCAGCGCCAGAACGTCGCCGCGCACGATCCGCGCGGTCTGCATCCAGGAGGTGATCCCGATGGCCGAGACGATCAGGATGAAGATCCCCGTCTCCACCCCGAAGGCCGCGGTCAGCGGCTCGCGGAACAAAAGCACCATCACGAGCAGAAGCGGCAGAAGCGGCAGCGCCAGGAACAGGTCCGTCAGCCGCATCAGCACGCCGTCGAGCCGCCGGAAATAGCCCGCCAGAACCCCCACCAGCGTCCCCAGCAGCAGCGAAAGCGCCATCGCCGTCATGCCCACGGCCAGCGACACCTGCCCGCCCGCGATCATCCGCGCGAAGATGTCCCGGCCCAGCTGGTCGGTGCCGAAGGGATGGCCCCAGCCGGGGCCCTGGTTGCGTTCGCGGATATTGGTCTTGGTCGGATCGACGTCCCACAGATAGGGGCCGAGCAGCACCAGCGCGACGATGGCGATGAAGATGCCCGCCCCGAACAGCGCACCCTTATGGGTGCGGAACTGCTCCCAAACGTCCCACCACTGGCTGCGCGCGGGCTTGGACAGCACGGGCGCGGCGGCGGGCAGCGCGGCCGAGGCGGCGGTGACGGCGGCCTCCTGGCCGGAGGCGGTGACGGGATCGCGGGCGTCGGTCATGGGGCCTCAATCATAGCGGATGCGCGGATCGAGAATGCCGTAGAGCACATCCGCGATCAGGTTGAAGAGGACGATCAGCACGGCGAAGATGAAGGTGAGCGTCTGCACCATCGGCAGGTCGTTGGCCTGCAGCGCGGTGATCAGAAGCTGGCCGATGCCGTTCACCTTGAAGACCTGCTCGGTGATGATCGCGCCGCCAAAGACCTGCGGGATGCCTAGCGCGATCACCGTCACCACCGGGATCATCGAGTTGCGCAGCACGTGGACCAGCACCACCGTCCGCTCGCGCAGGCCTTTGGCGCGCGCCGTGCGCACGTAATCCTGCCCGAGATTGTCCAGCATCGAGGCGCGCATGAAGCGGCTCAGCTGCGAGGTGATCTGCAGCGCCAGGATCATCACCGGCAGGAACATCTGCCAGATCTGCTGCTTCAGCGCCGCCCAGCTGTCGACCACCAGCGTGGTGTCGTAGATCGACGGGAACCAGCGCAGCTGTACCGCAAAGATGATGATGACCAGCACGCCCGAGAAGAAGGGCGGGACGGAGAAGCCCACCATCGTCACGAAGGTGCCGGCCTGGTCGAAGAAGCTGTATTGCCGGTAGGCCGAGTAGATCCCCACCGGGATCGCGATGGCAATGGCCACCAGGTAGGCGGTGCCCACGACCCAGAGCGTCTGCGGGATGCGCTCGGCGATGGTGGCGAAGACGGGGGCGCGGTTCTGCCAGCTGATGATGCGCAGCTGGCCCTCGGCGAAGCCCGTGCCGAACATCGCGTCCACGACGTTGAGCGGCTCGATCCAGAAGAACTGGACGATCCATTTCCAGAACCGGATCGGGGCCGGCTCGCCCAGGCCCAGCGCCTGGCGCATCTGCTCCTTGACCTCCGACGGCACCGTCAGCGGCACGTTCGCCATCGGGTCGCCAGGGGCCAGCTCGAGCAGGAGGAAGATCATCAATGCGATGAACAGAAGCGTCGGGATCGCGAAGAGCAATCGTCTGATCGTGAAGGTCAGCATGCGCGGCGTCTCGGCTCAGGGCATCGGGGGTGGGGGGGACCGGCGGGGCATGCCGCCGGACCCGGTTTTCGGCCGGGCGGGGATCACCCCGCCCGGAGGGGCATCAGTTGCCGGTGCGGTACCAGTCGGCGATGTTCCACAGCTCGCTGTCCCAGACGTTCAGCTTGATGCCGCCCAGGTCGTTGGCATGGGCCGAGAGGCGGCCGCGATGCACCAGCGGGATCATCCCGCCGTTCTGGACGATCATGTCGTTGAGCTCCTTGCCGATGCGCTGGCGCTCCGACAGGTCGGCGGTCTGCGCCAGTTCGTTCCAGAGCGCGTCGTACTCCTCCATGCAGAAGCGCGAGATGTTCTCGCCCTGCCACTGCGTGGCCGGGGTCGGCGCCTTGTCGCACAGCCCGTTGCCCAGATAGGCCTGCGGGTCGGTGCCGTTGAAGGTGTTGGCGTACATCTCGACGTCGGCATAGAACTTCTGGAAGGTGTCGGGCGACCCCGCATCCCCGCCGAAGAACACGCTGGCGTTGATGTTGCGCAGCTCGACCGCGAAGCCGATCTCCTCCCACCATTCCTTGATCAGCGCCTGGAAGTCCTGGCGGACGGCGTTGGTCGAGGTCTGATAGAGGACGCGCAGCTCCACGCCGTCCTTCTCGCGCACGCCGTCACCGTTCGAGTCGACCCAGCCGGCCTCCTCGAGCATGGCCTTGGCGCCCTCCAGGTCCTGCGTGTCGCAGGTCATCGAGGTCGACGAGAAGGCTTCCGGCGCCGGCACCCAGTTGCAGGTCACGCGGCCGGCCTGGCCATAGCCGATCTCGACCAGGAGCGGCCGGTCGATCGCCATGGACATCGCGTTGTAGACCGCCGGGTCGCCCAGGAACGGGTGCGGCCTGACGACCGAACGCTCCTCGGGGGGCAGCGCCGGGTCGGGGTTGGTGTTGTTGAGCATGATGCGCTCGACCAGCGGGCCGAAGCCCGCGACCGGCGTGCCCAGCCCGCCCGACTCCATCTGCGCGATCACCTCGGGCGCCAGCTGCAGGTTCCAGGCATAGTCGAACTCGCCCGTCTGCATCACCGCGCGGCCCGCGGCCTCGGCGTCGCCGCCGCCCTTGAAGTTGACGCTCGCGAAGGCCGGCTTGCCCGCCTCGCGGTAGTTCGGGTTGGCCGAGAACGAGATCACGTCATTGGTGCGGAACTCGTCCACGACGAAGGGCCCGGTGCCGATCGGGTTGAAGTTCTGATCGGTGCAGGTCGAGGCCGCGGCGCCCACGCAATCGGCGAATTGCGCCGCCTGCAGGATCGGGCTCTCGCCGCCCACGAAGGCCGTGTAGGGATAGGGGTTCGGCTCGGCGAAGGTGACCACCACGGTCAGGTCGTCGGGCGTCTCGACGCTCTCGATGCCCTCGAACTTGGTGATCTGCGCGCAGCCGCCCTCGGGATTGGTGCAGTACTCATAGGTGAATTTCACATCCGCCGAGGTGAAGGGCGTGCCGTCCGACCAGACGAGGCCGGGCGTGATCTTCCAGGTGATCTGCTTCAGGTCCTCGGTGATGCCCCCGTTCTCGACGGTGGGGATCTCCTCCGCCAGCCAGGGCTGGATCGTGCCGGTCTCGTCGAAGCGCGCCAGCGGCTCGACGACCAGCGAGGCGGCCTCGACATCCTTGGTGCCGCCCGACAGGAACGGGTTCAGCGTGGACGGGGCCTGCCAGTAGATGATGTTCACCTGGCCGTCGCGCCCGCGCTCGCCCTCATGGGCGTCGGCCAGGGCCATCGGCGCAAGGGCGAAGCTCGCGGCCGCGCAGAGCAGGGCTGACTTCGTGTTCATGGGGTCTCTCCTTGTTGGATGCTCGTCGTCCTCGTGTCCCGCGCGCTCTTGCGGCGCGTCGGTCGCCGATCCTCGTGCGAAGATCGGAATCTCATGCGGCACCCTCCGCGGCCATCTGGTCGGCCAGCTCCGGATCGTGCAGGTGGCAGGCGGCCCAATGGCCTGGCGTCACTTCCCGGAATGCGGGGTCGATACGGCGGCACAAATCGGTCGCGCGCGGGCAGCGGGTGCGGAAATTGCAGCCCTCGGGCGGGTTCGCGGGGCTGGGCACGTCGCCCTGCAACACGATCCGCTCGCGCTTGCGGCCCGCCTGGGCGGGGTCCGGCTCGGGCACCGCCGACAGGAGCGCCTGCGTATAGGGATGCAGCGGCGCCTCGTAGAGCGGGTCGCGCGGCGCCAGTTCCACCACCTTGCCCAGATACATCACCGCCACGCGGTCGGCGATGTGGCGCACCATCGACAGGTCGTGGCTGATGAAGAGATAGGTCAGCCCCAGCTCGTCCTGCAGCTCCTCCAGCAGGTTCACCACCTGCGCCTGGATCGAGACGTCGAGCGCCGCGATGGGCTCGTCGCAGACGATGAATTTGGGCTTGAGCGCCAGCGCGCGGGCGATCCCGATCCGCTGGCGCTGTCCGCCCGAGAATTCGTGCGGGTAGCGGTTGATGAAGGCCCGGTTCAGCCCGACCTGGTCCATCAGCACCTCGACCCGGGCCTGCTTGTCGGCCCGCGACATGCCCGAATGCTCGTCCAGCGGCTCGCCGATGATCGAGCCCACGGTCATCCGCGGGTTGAGCGAGGCCTGCGGGTCCTGGAACACCATCTGCATCGTCGGACGGATGCGGCGCAGCGACATCTGGTCCTCGGACCCGATGGCCCGCCCGTCGATGACGATCTCGCCATCGGTGATGTCGTAGAGCCGCAGCACGGCGCGTCCGCAGGTAGACTTGCCGCAGCCCGACTCGCCCACCAGCCCCAGCGTCTCGCCTTCCAGGATCGAGAAGCTGACCCCGTCCACCGCCTTCACCGCACCGACCTGGCGCCGCAGGAGCCCCGCATAGATCGGGAAATGCATCTTCAGGTCGCGCACCTCGACGAGCGGCTTCATGCGGCGTCCTTCCCGGTCTTGGCCAGCGGGTGGAAACAGGCCGCGTCATGCTCGGGGCCAACGATCTCGCGCGCCGGGTTCTCGACGTGACAGCGGTCGAAGGCCAGCGGGCAACGGTCGCGGAACGGGCAGGCCGTCGGCGCCGCGCCCAGGATCGGCGGCTGCCCCTCGATCACCTGCAGCTTGGCCGCCCGCTCGCCCGTCACCGACGGGATCGTCTTGAGAAGCGCGCGGGTATAGGGATGCCGCGGATCGTTGAAGAGCGGATGCACCGGCGCCTGCTCGACGATCTGCCCACCATACATCACCAGTACCCGGTCGGCGATGCCCGCGACCACGCCCAGATCATGGGTGATCCAGATGATCGCCATGCCGAGCTTGGCGCGCAGATCCTCCACGATCTCCAGAATCTGCGCCTGGATCGTGACGTCCAGCGCGGTCGTCGGCTCGTCGGCGATCAGGACCTTCGGGTCGCAGGCCAGCGCGATGGCGATCATCACGCGCTGGCGCATACCGCCGGAAAACTGGTGCGGATAATCGTCGAGCCGGCCGGCCGCGCCGGGGATGCCGACCAGCTCCAGAAGCTCAATCGACCGCGCCCGCGCCTGCTTGCGGTTCATGCCCATGTGCCGGCGAAGCGGTTCGGCGATCTGGAACCCCACCGTGAAGACCGGGTTGAGCGAGGTCATCGGGTCCTGGAAGATGAAGCCAACCTCGCCGCCCCGCACCTCGCGCAGCCGCGACGGCGTGACCTTCAGCAGGTCCTCTCCATCCAGCAGGACCTCGCCTTCGCGCACTTCGGCGGGCGGGCTGGGCAGCAGGCCGATCAGCGACATCATCGTCACCGACTTGCCCGAACCGGACTCGCCTACGACGCCCAAAAGTTCGCCGGGCTTCACTTCGAAACTGACCGAGTTGACGGCGTGGACCTCGCCGCCGCGGGTCCCGAACACGGTGCGCAGCCCGCGCACCTCCAATACGTTTCGAGCCGCGCTCTCCTGCGGCCCCGTGCGGTCAGCGCCGTCCGGCATCCCCCGCTCCCCGTTGCGTCTCGATGCCGGGATCTTGCGTGTCCCGGCTTGCCGCCGATCACGGTAGCAGATGATCGCAGTCCCGCAAGCGGCTTGCCGGGCCCCGCCCCCGGGTGCCGTGGCGTCGCCCTCGGATCGGGCGCGGCGCTTGACCTTCGCCGCGCGGATACGCATCCCGCGAAGAGGAGGTGCCCCATGGCCCAGCCCCTTTCCGCCCGGCAGATCCTCGATCGTCTCGTCGCCTTCCCGACCGTCAGCCGCGACTCGAACCTCGATTTGATCGACTGGGTCGAGGGTTATCTCGCCGATTTCGGCGTCACCGCGCGCCGCGTCCCCGACCCCACCGGCCGCAAGGCCGCGCTCTACGCCAATGTCGGGCCGGAGGTGGAGGGCGGCGTGGTCCTGTCGGGCCATACCGACGTCGTGCCGGTCGACGGGCAGGACTGGCATTTCGAGCCCTTCGCCGTGACCGAGCGGGACGGCCGCCTCTATGGCCGCGGCACCTGCGACATGAAGGGCTTCGACGCGCTGGCGCTCGCCATGGTGCCCTACGCGCTCTCCCGCAAACTCGAACGCCCCCTGCAGATCGCGCTTTCCTACGACGAGGAGGTCGGCTGCATCGGCGCGCCCCCGATGATCGACGACATGGCCGCCCACCTGCCCCGCGCCGGCGCCGCCATCATCGGCGAGCCGACGATGCTGCGCCCGGTCACCGGCCACAACGCCTCGGTGATCTACGACATCCACGTGCACGGCTTCGAGGTGCACAGCTCGAAGCTCCCCGAGGGCGTGTCGGCCATCCACGAGGCGGGGCGCATCCTCGGATGGGTCAACGACCGCAACGCGGCGATCCAGACCGAGACGCCCGATCCCGTCTCCGCCGCCTTCGACCCGCCCTTCACCACCGTCCATGTCGGCATGATCCAAGGCGGGACGGCGCATAACATCACCGCGAAGGACTGCACCTTCAAGCTGGGCTTCCGCGTCCCGGCGGGCGACCGCGTCGACCGGCACGCGGATGCGCTCGAGGCCTTCCTTGCCGATCTCGACGCCGCGCTGCGCGCCCGCCACACGCAGGCCGGCGTCACCTTCCGGCGCGGCAACGCCGTGCCCGCCCTGCGCCCCGAGGGCGCCGCGGGCCGCGCCGAGGCGCTGATCCGCCGCCTGACCGGCGATAACGGCACCCATGTCGTCACCTACGGCACCGAGGCCGGCCAGTTTCAGGATCGCGGCTATTCCGCCGTGGTCTGCGGCCCGGGCGACATCGCCCAGGCGCACCAGCCCGACGAATGGATCGCCAAGGCCCAGTTCGAGGCGGGCGAGGCGCTGCTGCGCAAGGTCGTGGACACGCTCGCCGCCTGACCCGCACCGCCCGCGGGCGATGGGCGGCGCCCCCTTCCCCTGCCAGGTCACAGGCGCGGCTCCCGGAGCAGTGCGGAACCCCCGGCCCGCCCCGCCCGTTCCCTCCGCGCACAACCAGGGCGAGACGCGCATGGAACAGGACACCGACCCGCAGGGCGCCACCGGCTTCGATCAGGTCACCGCCGACACCTCCCTGATCTTCGCCAAGCTCGACAGCTGGCTCGAAGGCTTCTTCCGCCTGCTGCCCAATCTCGCCGTGGCCCTCGTGGTCGCGCTGCTCTTCGTCGCCGCCGGCGCCACGATCGGCTGGGCCGTCAGTCGCACCGCCGCCAGCCGCGGGCGCAACTCGCTGGGCTCGGTCCTGGGCTCGATCCTGCGTTGGCTGGTCGCCATCGCGGGGCTGCTCATCGCCTTCACGATCGTCGTGCCCTCGTTGCGGCTGGGCGATCTCGTGGCCGGGCTCGGCATCGGCTCGGTCGCGATCGGCTTCGCCTTCAAGGACATCCTGCAGAACCTCTTCGCGGGCCTGCTGATCCTCTTCCGCCAGCCCTTCCGCACCGGCGACCAGATCGTCACCGGCAACGGCTACGAGGGCACGGTCGAAGAGATCGAGATGCGCGCCACCCTGATCCGCACCTATGACGGCCGCCGCGTCGTGATCCCCAACGCACAGGTCTATACCGACGCGATTACCGTCAACACGGCCTTCGAGACGCGCCGCTCGGAATACGATTTCGGCATCCATTACGACGCCGATACCGGCCAGGCGATCGACGTGGCGGTGCAGGCCGCGCGGGGCGTCGACGGCGTCTTGGCCGACCCCGCCCCCGAAGCGCTCTCGACCAACCTGGGCGATTTCGCGAAATCCGTGCGCCTGCGCTGGTGGACCGCCTCGACCCAGGCCGAGGTGGTGCATACCCGCTCGGCCGTGATGCTGGCCGTCGAGCGCGCCTTCGCCGATGCGGGCATCGCCATCCCCTTCCCCACGCAGACGCTGCATCTCGGCGGATCCCTGGAAACCGAGGCCCCCGCCCGGCGGCAAGAGGCCGCCGAGTGACCCCCTTGCCCTCCCGATCCCCGCGCGACAGGCTGCGCCCCCGAAGGAGACCCCCATGCCCGTCAAGAACCGCTTCGCCGAACTTCAGCCCGAAATCGCCGCCTGGCGCCGCGACCTGCACGAGAACCCCGAGATCCTCTTCGACACCCACCGCACCTCGAAACTGGTGGCCGACAGGCTGCGCGAATTCGGCTGCGACGAGGTGGTCGAGGGCATCGGCCGGACCGGCGTCGTCGGCGTGATCCGCGGCAAGCAGGAGAGCGAGCGGGTGATCGGGCTGCGCGCCGACATGGACGCGCTGCCGATCCACGAGCAGACCGGCGCCGAATGGGCCTCGAAGACGCCCGGCGCGATGCATGCCTGCGGCCATGACGGCCACACCGCCATGCTGCTGGGCGCCGCGCGCTACCTCACCGAGACGCGCAACTTCGCCGGCACCGTCGTGGTGATCTTCCAGCCCGCCGAGGAAGGCGGCGGCGGCGGCAAGGAGATGTGCGACGATGGCATGATGGACCGCTGGAACATCCAGGAGGTCTACGGCATGCACAACTGGCCCGGCCGCCCCGTGGGCAGCTTCGCGATCCGCCCCGGCGCCTTCTTCGCCGCCACCGACGTGTTCGAGATCGAGCTCGAGGGCCGCGGCGGCCACGCTGCCAAGCCGCACGAGACGGTCGACACGGGCGTGATGGCCGCCCACCTGATCACCGCGCTGCAGACCATCGCCGCGCGCAACGCCGACCCGGTGGACCAGATCGTGGTTTCCGTCACCTCGATGGAATCCTCCTCCAAGGCCTTCAACGTGATCCCCCAGCGCGTGACGCTGAAGGGTACCGTCCGCACCATGTCCCCAGGGATGCGCGACTTGGCCGAAACGCGCATCGGCCAGATCGCGACCGGCATCGCCACTACCTTCGGGGGCACCGCCGCCGTCGACTACCAGCGCAACTACCCCGTCATGGTGAACCACGAGGAGCAGACCGAATTCGCCGCCGAGGTGGCGCGCGCGGTCTCGGGCGATTGCGCCGACGCGCCGCTGGTCATGGGCGGCGAGGATTTCGCCTTCATGCTGGAGGAACGCCCCGGCGCCTATATCCTGGTGGGCAACGGCGACACCGCCCCGGTCCACCACCCGGAATACGACTTCACCGACGAGGCCATCCCCGCCGGCTGTTCCTGGTGGGCCGAGATCGTGGAACGCCGGATGCCGGCCGCCTGAGCCCCGGCGCGCGGGCCCCGGACACCCGGGGCGCGCACACCTGTCTCTTCAGGTCGCCGAGGTGGATCGCCCGGCCGCCCCGCCCTGCACATAGCGCAGGATCGCCGCGCGCCCGGTCAGGCCGAGCTTGCGGCAGGCGCGCGCCTTGTAGGTCTCCGCGGACTTGTCGCTGATCCCAAGCCGCCCGCCGATCTCCTTCAGCGTCAGGCCGTGGCCGTAAAGCGCGATGGTCTGGCGCTCGCGCTCGCTCAGCGACGGCTTGCGCCGCACCTCTTCGAGGACGCCGGCCACCGCGGCGCTCAGGCCGGTGACATCCATCCCGGGATGCACCATGCGGCACACCGCCGGACGCGCCTCGAAGAGGGCGGTCTTGGAGCCCAACAGGATCACATGCGCCTCCGGGTCGTCGAGCAGCGCGTCGACCCAGTCCGGCAGCGGATCGGGCCCGTCGAGATCGACGAGCCAGAGATCCGCCAGCGGACGCGCGGCCTCGCCCGCCGCCGCGCGCACGGTCAGACCGAGCGAGCAGGCGACGTAGCCGATATCGACGGCCACTTCGGTCGAGGATGTGATGTAGGTGAGGACCAGGGCCGACCGGTTCGATCGGCTCTGGGGGTGGACACTCATAAATCCGGAAACTGGCAACTCGAACCCCTCCAAGACCAGCGCCGCAAAATCGGCGACGCCAAATCCAAACGCAAACCACGCACAAATTCCGCGCGACTGCTCGAGGGTCCTCAGTGTAACGGTCGTCTGTTCTGTCGAAGGCCTTCTCCGAAGCCTTCGATCATCGTCGCCCAAATCCGGCCGCTTTTCAACTTCCCTTAGGTAAGGAAAACCTTACCTGCTGAGAACATTTAACAAAATCTTAACGCGGCGCGGAATTTTTCCGCAGGCGGCAAACAGCCTTATCCACAAGGCCGAACCCCCCCTTTCCTGACAAGCGACCGGACAGGCTGTCAGGTTTTACCCGACTTTCCCGGGCCTTACGGCGGTGTCACCGATTGTGGCGTTCCTGTGACCTGGGGGGGTCGCGAGTAAGGCGCACTGGAACGGGCGATTCGTAGGGATCGCTTCGTCCTCTTGGCTGAGTTCGAGCCGGGCACCGCGGCGTCTTTGTGTGTTTTCCGACCTCTCCATTCACGGGTCGCGCGCCGGCGCGTTTGCCCGTGTCGGCGTCCTCGAAACGACCCCGAGTGCCAATTTCGGCGGGGCTCACAGAAGGACGGTTCCACATGAAGAAGTTCTTGACCACAACGGCCATCGCCAGCGCGCTCGCCTTCCCGGCGGCGGCGGACGATACCGATATCGACCAGACGATTTCCGCGTTGCAGACGGCGCTCAACTCGATCCTCATCAACTTCGATGGGACCGGGGTGTCGCAGGCCGCGACCAATGCCGCCAACCTGATCAACTACACCACCGACGATCTGGACGACGTGAACCAGACCGCCGGCCCGATCGCCCAGATCGGCATCAACAGCCTGATCTCGACGGAAGGCGGCTTCGACGACGTCGAACAAACGGGCGTCAACGTGGTGAACTCCTTCCAGGCTCCGGAAGTCGAGGATCTCAACCAGTCTCTCGTCTTGGGCCTTCAGACGGCCACGAACAGCATCGAGGCCGCGACCGGCACCAACATGTCGGTCCAGAACGCCACCAACGCCGCCAACGTCGCCACCGTCGACGTCGACATCGAGAATGACCTGACGCAGACGGTCCTCTTCGCGGCACAGTCGGCCTCGAATGCCATCGACACAGGCGGCGATATTACCGACGCCACGCAGGCCGCGACGAACGTCGCCAACAGCGCCACCGTCGGCGATGATGTCAGCGACGACGTTGCGCAGACGGCGCTCCTTTTCGGCCAGACCGCAACAAACGAGCTCGACGCGACCTTCAACATCAACGTGTTCGACCAAGATGCGATCAATGCCGTGAACCTACTCGAGACCGTCGATGACGCCTCCGATTTCGTTGATCAGATTGCCGGGGGCGTCACCCAGACGGCCAGCAACGACGCCTTCGCCTTCTTCGGCAACATCTCCGCCGGGGCGCAGGATGCCGTGAACGTGGCCAACTCGGTGACGATCGGCGACGATATCAGCGACGACCTCACGCAGTTGTTCGACTCCGGGTCTCAGGCGGCCACCAACGTCGCGGATGCGGTCTTCAGCATCTCCGACACGCCGCAGACCGCCACCAATGCCGCAAACCTCGCCAGCTTCAGCGAAGTCGGCGGCTTCATCAGCCAGACCTTCGTCGACTCGACGCAGACCGCCACCAACGACCTGCTTCTGGTCATCGGCACGGCCACCGGCTCCAACCAGGCCGCGACCAACGTGGCCAACAGCCTGACCGGGCTCGCCGATGACGTGATCGTCGATGAGGCGGAGCAGATCGTCGAGGATGCGACCCAGGTCGCGTCGAACACGGTCGCGGGCTCGCCCATCGGCAACCCGAACCAGAATATCAGCGTGACCGGCGTCAGCGGGATGACTCAGACCGCCACCAACGCCGCCAACATCGCCGATATCGGCACGATCGAGGACGAGCTGCTGCAAAGCATCTCGGGCACCGGTCAGCTCGCCACGAACGTGGTGGAAGACGTCGACCCGGCCTCCGGCGGCATCAGCGACCTGACCCAGGCCGCGACCAACGTCGCCAACTCGGTCGAGGTCGACGAGGTCGAGGAAGACCTGTTCGGACCCGATGAGCTCATCCAGACCGCCGACATGTCCGGCCCGCTCAACGGCCAGGCTGCCCTCAACTTCGTTGAGTTCGGCATCGACGGCGTCACCGACGTGAGCCAGACGGCCACCAACGCGGTCAACCTGGCGACCATCGGCGAGATGAACTCGACCATGAGCCAGACCGTCACCGGCGGTGCGCAGCTCGCGCTGAACCTGGTGAACTACGCCGGCAGCACGGCGCCGGGCGACCCGCTCGGCTTCGACTCCGCGGGCACGGTCACCAACCTGACCCAGACCGCCGTCAACGCCGGCAACCTGCTCACCGTTGGCAGCCTGGCCGACATCGTGGGCGCCCAGGAAGTCACGCAGACCTTCTCGGGCCTCCAGGTGGCCGGCAACGGTCTCTACGACGCCGACACGATCAACTCGGTCACGCAGGCGGCGACCAACGTTGCCAACTCGATCAGCAACCCGACGCCCTGATCGACGGCCGACGAGAACTGGGGTGGCGGTCCGCCGCCACCCTCCCCGAAACCCCCAGACCGGTGTCCTGCCATGCGGCGATTGTTGACAGTCCTGAGCGTCCTCGTCCTCGTCCTCTCGACCCCCGCCGTCGCGCAAGGGACCGAGCCCGGGGGGGACAACGTCGTCTCCAACCAGGTCTTCCTGGGGACGCAGGAAGGCGAGAACACCGTCGTCACCAACGGTCCCGGCATCCTCAACGGCCCGATCGACAGCGACGAGGCGGACGCGTTGCTCGACGATTTCGTCGAGATGGGCGGCGAGCTGCTCGGCCCCGCGCCCAGCATCGACAATGTCGACCAGTCCATCCTGAACGCCGCCAACCTGCTGCTGTCGCGCGGCACCAACCTCGCCAGCGCGACTCAGGTCATGCAGGGCAGCCAGACCGCGCGCAATCTCATCGACGAGCAGGGCGCGGGCGTCGTCGGCACCAGCACCCAGACCGGCGAGAACATCGCCAACGTCATCATCGCCACCCGCGTCGACGAGATCCGGCAGTCCTTCGGCCCCGACGCCATGCAGGAGGTGTTCAACACGCTCCGCGCCGACAGCCAGTCCGGCGGGACGATCACTCAGATCGGCCGCAACACAGCCAACATCGTCATGGCCGAGATCTCGATCGGTAGCGGCGAGCAGCTTTTCCCCGAAGGCACCGTCCAGCGGGTCGAAAACCTCGTTGATTTCGTCCAGGTCGGATCGAACGGCGGCCATATCGACCAGCGCGGCACCAATATCGGCAACGTGCTGATGGCCGACGAGGTCCACAACGTGCACCGCGTCTTCGACGGCGAACAGATCGTCAACAACGTGGTCAGCTCGGCCGACGGCCAGACGCCCGGCTCGGTCAACCAAGAAGGCCTCAACATCGCAAATTTCGTCTCGGCGCGCGTCGTCTCTGGCCTGACCCAGACCTCGAACGGCACCCAGACCGTCACCAACTCGCTCGAAGGGGCGACGCTTGCCGATTACGAGGCCGGGCTCGTGCCAGGCTGGACGCAATCGACCACCAACATCGTCAACCTGCTCGACATCCGCGGCGGCGGCAGCCCGATGCCGGCGACCAGCACCGGCCCCTCGGGCGAGACGGTCACCAACGGCAACCCGAACGCGAACATGCCGGTCAGCGCGACGCAGAACGCCAATCAGCAGCAGAACTTCTCGGGCGGCAACGGCAACCACATGCAGATCGGCAACGCGGCCTCGGTCCGCTACTGATCAGAAGGTCAGCTCCGAACAGGATTGCGACGCGCACCACGGCCCCGCCTTGATCCGCGGGGCGTCGGGCCATTCGGCGGGCTTGCTCTGCTGGTAATCCACCGCCTGCCCGCCATAGGCCAGCGCGCTACGCTGCAGCCGCTCGGTGCAGATCGACGCGGCCTGCGGGCGCACCAGCCGGTAGACGATCCGCTCCATCGCGGCGTTGCGGTCGCGCGGCTCGGGCAACTCCAGGAAGTCAAAGAACTCCGCGATCTCCTCAGAATCGGCCAGCGGCGATCCCGGCAGCACCTCCTCGCAGGTCGCCGCCAGCGCGCGATACGCGACCATGGCTTCCAGAAAGGGCGTCGGGTCATAGGGCGGCTCGGCGGTCTGCGCCGGCGCGCCGCCCGCCGCAACCGACAGGACCAGTGCAAAAGCCGTCAGGGGTCGGGGCGATGTCACGGCTCGTCCCGCGCCGCGACGACCAGCGTGTCCTGCCCGCGCTGCGCGGCCAGCCGCGCGCCCGGCAGCAGGCCGTCGCAGGGCCCCGAATAGCCCACGGTGTCCGAGACGATGGAATAGGCGGCCTCGGCCAGCATCCAGCGCAGCCCAGCATGCAGCCCTTCCTGGCTGCGCGAGCCGATGCGCACGTCGAAGAGCTCGTCGTCGAAGAAGCGGAAGACCGACCCGAAGACCTCACGGCCCACGGCCTGCTTGGCATAGGAGTCGGCCAGCAGGATCTCGGAGGACCGCGTGTCGGTCACCCGGATATCGGCGGCCACGGTCAGCGCGAAGGTGCGCCGCCCCCCCCACGCCGAAGAACGACCCTTCACCGCCGCGCGAGAAGGTGTTGAAATCGAGTTGGGTGATCGCGCCGTCGATCACGATATCCGAGCCGCGCAGCGCGCCGCGCTCGATCGGGCGATAGGGCAGCGTCTCGCCCTCCACCACGACCGTGCGGCCGTCGCCCAGGACCTGCTCGCGGGCGCGAGCGATCTCGAACTCGGTCACGGCGGTGTTGACGCGGTTGACCTGCCGCACCCCGGCACGCGACAGCGAGGTGACCAGCATGCCGGCCACGTCACGGGGCACGAAGCCACCGACCTCGTCGACCTCGATCTTCTGGGTCAGGTCGGTGATCTGGTGGACCGCGAAGATCCGGCCGCTGCGCTGCACCTGCGGCGTCTGCGACAGGCATTCCAGCGCCGCGTCGGCCGGCGTCGCGGTGACGACCGGGATGGTGCCGTTATAGGTGGCGAAGGGCACGCCGAACTGCGGCGGCAAGGTCAATTGCCCACAGCCCGAGAGCCCGAGCGCGCAGGCCAGCGCGGCGGCACGTCGCAGCGCGATCCGCATCACTCGCCCTCCACCGGAATCGCGAAGAGTGCGGAGGACGCCTCTTCCATCAGCATGGTGCTCATCGGGGCGGTGCTGCCGCTGCCGCCGAAGGTATTCGTCGAGCCGTTATCCGATTCCTGGATGGTCTGGTCGCCGGTATTGTCCTGGGTGACCGAAATCGTGTTGTCGCCATTCCCGGTGATCGTCACGCTCAGCGAATTGCCGGTCTGGCCGCTTGGGGCCTGTCCTCCGGACAATGCGGTGTCCCGCTCGAAGACCTTGAAATTGAGCCGGGTCTGTTCGCCCATCAAAAGGACCTGCCGCTCGGACGGGCTACGGAACGAGAAGGGGCGGCTTTCACCCTGGCCATTGGCCCAAGCCGCACCGCCCGCCGTCGAAACGGCAAGGCTCACGGCGATCAGAAGCGCCTGTTTCACATCACTACTCCTCGCTGCGACGGCCGGCGCGGATGCGCCTTTGCCGTCCGAACGATCACTGCCTCACACCCTGTCTGCGCAAGGCGCCTCACACCCTGTCTGCGCAAGGCTCCGTCCCGAGGATGCCCCAAGGTCATTTTATTGAAAGATATTTTGTGGAAATCTCTCGAATTGTTGCGTCTCCGCCCAAAATAGCGGGAATTCCCCCTCCAATTCTGGCGAAAACATGGCAATTCGGCCAGTTTCGACGGGATCCGGGATCGGCGCCTCCGCGAATCGGATCCCGCCCCCTCAGCTCTCCCGCAGGCTGCGGCGCTGGATCTTGCCCGTCGCGGTCATCGGCAGGGCCGCGACGAAGCGCACCGCGCGGGGCGCCATATGCGGCGACAGCCGCGCCTTGACCCAGGCGACCAGCTCCGCCTCCAGCCCCGCCGTCTCGCCCTCGGGCACCACGAAGGCGGTCACCGCCTCGCCGCGGTCGGGGTCCGGCAGGCCCACCACCGCGGCCATCACCACGCGCGGATGCGCCGTCAGGCAGGTCTCGATCTCGGTGGGTCCGATCCGGTAGCCGGCCGAGGTGATCACGTCGTCGTCGCGGCTGACATAGGTGATCGTCCCGCCCGACCCCAGCCGGCCCAGATCTCCCGTGCGCAGCCAGCCGGCCCGCCACTTCGCCGCCGTCTGCTCGGGCTTCATCCAGTAGCGCAGGAAGGTCGCGGGCGAGCCGCGGGTGCAGATCTCGCCGGTCTCGCCCTCGCCCACGGGCCGGCCCGCGGCGTCCTGCAGCTCGATCTCGACCCCCGGCACCGCGCGGCCCAGCGTCCCGGGGACCACGTCCTGCGTGCCGGCGCAGGCCGCCATGACCAGGTTGCACTCGGTCTGGCCGTAGATCTCGTTGATGGGCACCCCCAGCGCCTCGCGCCCCCAGTCCAGAAGCCCCGCGCCCAGCGCCTCGCCGCCCGACATCACCGCGCGCAGGGCCAAGCCGTCGGGCGCCTCCGTCCGGCGCAGCATCTTCAGCGCGGTCGGCGGCAGGAAGGCCGCGGTCACCCGCTCGGCCACCATCAGCTCCCAGGCCGCCGCCGGCTCGAACTTGGCGAAGCGCCTCGCCACCAGCGGCACGCCGTAGAACAGGCAGGGCATGGCCAGGTCCATCAGCCCGCCGATCCAGGCCCAGTCCGCCGGCGTCCAGCCCACGTCGCCCGGCCGCGGGAACCCCTCCAGCGCGGTCTCCACGCAGGGCAGATGCCCCCAGAGAAAGCGATGCGCGTGCAGCACCCCCTTGGGCGTGCCCGTGGTGCCCGAGGTGTAGATCATCATCGCCGGGTCCTCGGCGGCGGTGTCGGCGCACTCCACCGGATCGCCCAGCCAATCCGCCAGCCGCGCCACGTCCACGCGATGGGCCAGCGCCGGCAGGTCCAGCCCGTCCAGCTTGCCCAGCCCGTCGGCATCCGCGATCACCGCCACCGCGCCCGAGTCGCGCAGCCGGTAATCCAGCGCCTCCGGCCCGAACAGCGCGAACAGCGGCAGCGCCACCGCCCCCAGCTTCATCGCCGCCAGATGCGCCACCATCACCTCGGCGCGCTGCGGCAGCAGGATGGCCACCCGGTCGCCCGGCCCCACGCCCCGCGCCGCGAGCCCGCCCGCCAGACGGTCGGAGGCGTCTTTCAGCCGGCCGTAACGCCAGACGTCGCGCCCCGCCGACAGGTCCACGATCGCCACGCGCTCCGGGTCCTCGGCGGCCCAGTCGTCGCAACAGGCCCGCGCGATGTTGAACCGCGCCGGGATGTCCCAGGCGAAATCCGCGCGCATCTCGTCCCAGGGCGCCAGCCGGGCGATCACGCGGCGGCGCATCACCGCGCCGCCAGCGTCACCGTGTGCAGGCCCGTCAGCGGCAGGCCCAGCGCGCGCAGCGCGGCGAGCGAGATCTGCGCCCCGCCATCCGAGCCCAGCGGCCGCAGCGTCACCGCAATGCCGTCGCCCCCGCCGGTGCGCACCAGCCCCGGCCGCTCCGCGTCGACCAGCGCCGTCTTCACCCACAGCCCCGGATCGGCCGGATCGCCCAGCGCCACCGTCGCCTGGCCCAGCGGCCCCGCCGCGGGCGCGGCGGCGGCCTCGGCGCGGGCGGCGGCCTTCTCCGCCTCGGACACGGTGTCGAGCGCGGCCGCCGAAGTGGTGACGCCCCGCGCGGGCACCGGCGCCGCGACGGGCGCGGGTGCCGGCGCCACCTCGGCGTGCGCCTCCGGGGCCGGGCCGCGAAGCTGGGCGCAGGCGGCCGACAGCGCGACGAGGGTCAGCAAGGGGACGAAACGCGCCATGATGTCTCCGAAAGCGGGGGCTCCGCCGTGAACCTAGAAGCGCCCCGCCCCGGGGTCCAGCCGCGCCCGCCTCACGTCTCCATCCCCAGCGCCGCGCGCCAGCCGTGCCGCGGCGCGAAGCCCACCATCGCGCGCGCCTTGTCGATCGCATAGAAGGTCTCGGTCGGCCCCATCTCGCGCCGCACCGGCACCCCCTCGTAGAACCGCCGCCGCACCTCGGCAGTGTCGATCCCGACCGACAGGTCCGGGTTCGCCACGTTGAACACCTCGTAGCCCAGCCCGTCCGTCCGCAGGCAGCACTCCACCATGTGGCCCAGGTCGCGCGCGTCGATATAGGCGAAGATGTTGCGCCGGCGCAGGCCCGGATCCTCCAGGTAGGCGGGGAAATCCCGCGCGTATTCATGCGGTTCGATGACGTTGTTGATGCGCAGCCCGTAGATATCCGTCCCCGACCGCGCCTGGAAGCTGCGCGCGGTCGCCTCGTTCGCGACCTTCGACATCGCATAGCTGTCATGGGGCACGGTGGGGTGATCCTCGTCCACCGGCAGGTAATCGGGCGTCACCTCGCCCTGTGCGAAGCAGATGCCGTAGGTTGTCTCGGAGGAGGCGAAGACGATCTTCGGAATGCCCAGCTTCACCGCCGCCTCGATGACGTTGTAGGTCGACAGCACGTTGACGCGGAAGGTCTCGTTGTCGGGCACCATCAGGATGCGGGGCACGGCCGCGAAATGCACCACCGCGTCGTAGCGGGGCACCTCCGGCCCCTCCAGCTCGTCGAAATCGGCCAGCGCGCTCAGCGCGTTGAAGACCTGCCCGCTCTCGGTCAGCTCGACCTGCAGGTCGGGCACGCCCGGCATCTCCAGCGGCACGCGGTCGGCATTGACGACCTTATGCCCGGCCTCGACGAGGTGGCGCACCGCGTGGCGCCCGGCCTTGCCCGACCCGCCGGTGAAGAAAATCCGCATGATCCGTCCCCTGTCCTGCCGCCTCCGCAGGATAGGCGCCGCGCCGCCCGCGGCAACCGGTCCCGCGCCCCGGGGCGGTCGCGCTTGTGCCCACCCGGGGCGAGGCATAGCTTCGGGACATGAATGCTCCGCTGATCGATCCCTTTGCCCGCGCCATCGACTACCTCCGGGTGTCGGTGACCGATCGCTGCGACTTCCGCTGCACCTATTGCATGGCGGAGCACATGACCTTCCTGCCCAAGCGCGACCTGCTGACGCTGGAGGAGCTCGACCGTCTCTGCTCGGCCTTCGTGCGAATGGGCGTGCGAAAGCTGCGCATCACCGGGGGCGAGCCGCTGGTCCGCAAGGGCATCATGACCTTCTTCGAAGCCATGTCGCGCCATCTGGGCGACGGGCTGGACGAGTTGACGCTGACCACCAACGGCAGCCAGCTCGAACGCTTCGCCCAGCCGCTCTGGGACGCGGGCGTGCGCCGCGTGAACGTCTCGCTCGACACGCTCGATCCCGAGAAGTTCCGCGCCATCACCCGCTGGGGGTCGCTCGACAAGGTGCTGCGCGGCATCCGCGCCGCGCAGGCTGTGGGCATGCGCGTCAAGATCAACACGGTCGCGCTCAAGGGCTTCAACGACGCGGAGCTCTTCGACCTGCTCGCCTGGGCCGCGTCCGAGGATCTGGACCTCACCTTCATCGAGGTCATGCCCATGGGCGACATGGGCGAGGTGCAGCGCCTCGACCAGTACTGGCCGCTCAAGGACCTGCGCGCCCGCCTGGCCGAGCGCTTCACGCTCAGCGAACTGCCCTACCGCACCGGCGGCCCGGCCCGCTATTTCGCGCTGGAGGAGACCGGCCAGCGCCTCGGCTTCATCACGCCGCTGACGCATAATTTCTGCGAGAGCTGCAACCGCGTGCGCCTCACCTGCACGGGCGAGCTCTACATGTGCCTGGGCCAGGAGGACATGGCCGACCTCCGCGCACCCCTTCGCGCCTCCGAGGCCGACGCGCCCCTCGAAGCCGCCATCCGCGCCGCCATCGCCCGCAAGCCCAAGGGCCACGATTTCGACTATTCCCGCAACCAGGTCGAAGGCCAGGTCTCCCGCCACATGAGCCACACGGGTGGGTAAGGAGAGGTCCGACCCACAGGGTCGGATCGATCTCTCCAGTGGAGAGATCGAAGGGACGAACGCACGGTCCGCGAGGACCGGGCCGGAGGAAACGGGATCCGACCGACAGACCCCAACGGACCTCGCCAATGACGAGGCTCACCCGTCAACCGCCCAACCCGCCCCGACCGTTCCCGCGGGCAGCCCATCCGACCCACCCCGCGGCGCCCCGCCCCCCTCACGCCCCCCGACCCTCGCCGACCTCGAGACCGCCGCCACGGCCCGCGGCCTCCTCGTCCTCGGCGGCTTCGCCCCCGATCCCGCGCGCCCCGCCGACCGCGACCTGCCGCAAGGCACGGGCACGCTCCTCCTCCTCGGCCCCGATCCCGCGCGATTCTGGCCGCTGCTGCAGGCGGCCCCCGAGGCGCAGGGCCCCGACCCGGTCGACCGCTGGTCCGCTCGCGTCATCGGCGCCTGGGCCGCGGATCTGGGTGCCACCGCGCTCTTTCCCTTCGGCGAACCCGTGCAGCCCTTCATCTCCTGGGCGCTCGCGACCGGGCGGTGCCACATCTCGCCCGCGGCCCTCCTGGTCCACGACGCGCTGGGCCTGATGGTCAGCTTCCGCGGCGCGCTCGCCCTGCCCTTCGCGCTCGACCTGCCGCCCGCACCGCCCTCGCCCTGCGACGGCTGCCCCGCGCCCTGCCTCGACGCCTGCCCGGTCGGCGCGCTCGGCCCCGGCTACGACCTAGCGGCCTGCCACGGCTGGCTCGACGACCCGAGGAACGACTGCATGGCCCGGGGCTGCGCCGCCCGCCGCGCTTGCCCGGTCTCGCCGCCACGCCCCGACGCGCAGGCCGCCCACCACATGGCCGCTTTCCACAAGGAGCATCCATGAAGCTGATCTTCCTGCGCCACGCCCATGCCAAGCATGGCGGCGTCGATTTCGACCGCCCGCTCAAGCGCGCCGGCCACGACGAGGCCGCCCGCCTCGGCCAATGGCTGCGCGCCCAGGACCACGTGCCGACCCGCATCCTCTGCTCCGCCGCGCGCCGCACCCGCGAGACCGCCGCGGCGCTGGACCTGCCGGCGGCCGAGATCGCCTATCGCGACGATCTCTACGGCGCCACCGCCACCAAGATCGACACCCTCGCCACCCCCGCCCCGGGCGAGACGCTGATGATCGTCGCCCACAATCCCGGCATCTGCGAGGCCGCCCATGCCGCGCTGCGCCGCCCGCCCGACCATCTGCGCTTCGCCGCCTTCCCGCCCTGCGCCTGCCTCGTCGTCGATGCGGCCGACGGGCTGCCCGGCCGCTGCCTCGCCTTCGTCGTGCCCGGCGATTTCTGACCCCCGGCCGCCGCCCGCCTGACCGAAATCAAGGCGCGCCCGCCGCCCAAATGCGATCTTGACCCTCTCGACCGCATGGAGGGTCCGATGCAGACCAACACGCTTCCGCGCTACGACGACAGCGTCAATCCGACCGGCTGCTGCCCGCGCTTCGACCCCACCGATTGGGACGGGCGCACGCTGGTCTTCGAAGACAAGCCGTTCCTGCGCGCCACCACGCGCAGCGTGATGCACATCCCCGTCGACATGGGCCGCGTCTTCAGCCGCGTGCAGGCGAAGATCGAGGCCGAGGACGCCTATGATCCCGACGACTACATCGTGCTCAGCCGCGACCTGTCGCCCTGGAAGGGCGAGCATCTCTTCGCCGTGCCGCGCCCCGTCCCGGGCGAGGAGATGGTGACGCTCACCGGCCGCTACCTCACCCGCGTGTTCGAGGGGCCCTACCGCAACGCCCCGCATTGGATCGAGACGCTGCGCGACATCGCCAAGGCGAAGGGGGCGACACGGGACGAGACCTGGGTCTTCTACACGACCTGCCCGAAATGCGCCCGCGCCTATGGCCGCAACTACGTCGTGGGCCTCGTCCGGATCGACTGAGGCGGCCGAGCCCGATGCGCCGCCCCGCCCACCCGATGCCCGACGACATCCGCGCCGCGCTCGACCGCGCGGGCCTGACGGCGCGCTACGCCGCCCGCCCCTGGTACCAGCGCAACGACTATCTCGGCTGGATCGCCCGCGCCAAACGCCCCGAAACCCGCGAACGGCGCCTCGCCCAGATGCTCGACGAGCTGGCGGCGGGGGATCGCTACATGAAGATGGCGTGGCGCGGGCGGGGTTAGTGCGCCTGCACGACCAGCGCGACATAGCAGGCCGTCGCGATCTGGCTGACGGTGGCCTTGTCGATCAGGCCCAGGCACCCCGCACCATAGGCCAGGGCCAGCCCCGCATAGGTCGCCCGGTGCGTCCAGACGGCCCGCTTGATCCGTTCGATCGTCTTCATTCCTTCGGTCCTCTCATTCGGTTGAGAGGGGCCCCGCCGCGGGTCCGCCGCGGCCTCAGCTGATATGGTCAATATGGCCAAGGCCTTGCGAGCCGGAGAGCGATCCGGTTTGCTGAAAGCTGCCTGCGGATCGGCAGGAAGTTTCATCGGGTTTCACCTTGCGCGCGGATCGCCTCAGCCTGCACCCGCCCGGTCGCCCAGACCGGGCAGCCCCCGACCGCCCCCACGGGCGGGGGCTCTGCCCCCACCCTCGGCCGGGGGCCGCCCTGCGTCCTCCGGCGCGACGGGTCTGACACGCGATGCCGACGCCCGAGCTTCAGGCCTTCGGCAAGGCCGTCCGCGCCGCGCGGGTCAAGAACGGCCAGACGCTCGCCCAGCTGGCGGGCGACATCTGGGGCGACGAAAGCCGCAAGGGCTATCTCAGCCAGGTCGAGAACGGGAAGCGCAGACTTTCGCCGCTGACCATCGCGAAGATCGCCGAGCAGCTGGCCATCGACGGCCCCGTCCTCGACCGCGCGCTCGGTCTCGACCTGCCCGCCGAAGATACGCCCACTCCGCTTGACGCGCAGGCGGGCGCGATGCTGGACCGCGCCGGGGACGTGGCCGCCCGCCTCAAGCTCGCCGAAAGCCTCGTCATCTCCCTGGCTTACCGCTTCGCGGAAACGAACCCGACCGATCTGGAAGGCGCCATCGCCGGGCTGGAACAGGCGCTCGCCGCCGCGCAGCGCCTGGCCGAACAGGGCAGCCGCCCCTCCAACCATCCCGATTTCATCGACGACGTCTTCGCCGAGGTCGCGCGCCTCAACGCCGAGGCCCGCGAAGACGACGCTGCCGACGCCTTCGAGGCCGCGCTGGCCCGCGAGGCGGAAGAAAGCGCCGCCCGCCAGCAGAAACTCCTGCGCGGTCTTGCCGATCAGCACATCCTGCGCGGCGACGCGGCGGGGCTGGTCGCCGTGCAGGAACGCTTGCTGCGGCTGGACGGGCTGACGGGCACCGACCTCTACCACGCGCTGCGGGATTGGGGCATCGAACGCTATCGCGACGGCGAACGCCAAGGCGTCCAATTCGACTTGCACGTGGCTGCGGCCTCCTTCGAGGCCTGCACGCCCTTGGCGCCGGACGACGAAAGGCGCGGCTGGTCGATGAATGACCTCGGCAACGCGCTCCAGCTTCTCGGCATGCGCGGCGACGACGCGGCCCTGCGGGACGCCGTCACCACCCATCGCGCCGCGCTCGAGGTCCGCACCCGCGACGCCCTGCCGATGGACTGGGCCATGACCCAGAACAACCTCGGCAACGCGCTCCTGACCCTCGGCGAACGCGGCGACGACGCGGCCCTGCGGGACGCCGTCACGGCCTATCGCGCCGCATTGGAAGTCCGCACCCGCGGCGCCCTGCCGGTGGCCTGGGCCGAGACCCAGAACAACCTCGGCACCGCGCTCCTGACCCTCGGAGAACGCGGTGACGACGCGGCACTGCGGGACGCCGTCACCGCCTTTCGCGCTGCGCTGGAGGTCCACACCCGCGACGCCCTGCCGGTGGACTGGGCCATGACCCAGAATAACCTCGGCAATGCGCTCCAAACCCTCGGCCAACGCGGCGACGACGCAGCCCTACACGAGGCCGTCGCCGCCTATCGCGCCGCGCTGGAGGTCCACACCCGCGACGCCCTGCCGGTGGACTGGGCCATGACCCAACACAACATCGGCAACGCGCTCCGGACCCTCGGCCAACGCGGCCACGACGCGGCCTTGCGGGACGCCATCACCGCCTACCGCGCCGCGCTGGAGGTTCACACCCGCGACGCCCTGCCGGTGCATTGGGCGATGACGCGGGAGACCATGACGCTTTGCTTCGAAGCTCTTGCGCAGGCCCATCCGAGCGCGGCCCGCGCGCATCTGCGCGACGGACTGACCGCCGTCGAGGATGCGCTGACGATCTATACGTCGGACCAGATGCCGCATTATTTCGACAGGGCCACCCGCCTGCGCGACCGCATCCGCGCCGCGCTCGATCCCTGAGCGCCGCGCCGCGCAACCCCCGATCGTGTCGGACGCGGATCACCCGTGGATCACTCGCGGATCACCCATGACAGTCATCCGCCGAAACGGGACCGTTTCCCGCCCGCTCCGTGATCGTCAGACCGGCAGCGCGGTGCTGGCCTTCAGCTCCTCCATCGACAGAAGCGCCGTGACGTTGAACACCCGCACCTCCGAGATCAGCGCCTGGTAGAAGTCGTCATAGGCCTTCGCGTTCGCCACGCGGACCTTCAGGATGTAGTCGATCTCGCCCGCAAGCCGGTGCGCCTCCTGCACCTCGGGGCGGGCCTTCAGGGCGGCGAGGAAGCGCTTCTGCCAGTCCGCCTCGTGCTCCGAGGTGCGGATCAGGACGAAGAAACAGGCTTCCAGGCCAAGGGCTTCCGGGTCGACGATCACCGTCGAGGGCCCGATCACCCCCGCCTCGCGCAGCTTGCGGACCCGGTTCCAGACCGGGGTCTTCGACGAGCCCACCTGCCGCGCGATCTCGTCCAGCGACTGCCCGGCATCCGCCTGCAGCGCACGGAGGATCTTCCGATCCAGCTCGTCCATCCGGACACCCATCCTCGCCCCTTCCCCGTTCTGGAATACCGTTCCCGCACCGCGCCATATCCCGCCGGATCGTCCTTGTTCTGCCCCACCCCCTGCCCGAATGCCAGAACGATGTTCTATATTACGCAAAGCCTGCAAGGACCCGTGCCATGAACCATTTCCCCATCTTCCTCGCCCTCGAGGGCCGCCGCGTCCTGGTCTCGGGCGGGGGCGACGCGGCGGTGGCGAAGCTGCGGCTGCTGCTCAAGACCACGGCGCGGATCACCGTCGTGGCGGAGGATCCCGCGCCCGAGATCGCCGCCTGGGCCGCCGAAGGGCGCCTGACCCTGATCCGCCGCGCGCAGGAGCCGGGCGACGCGCTCTGCTGCGTGATCGCCTATGGCGCGCATGAGGATGCGGAGGCCGATGGCCGCGCGCTGCGGCTGGCCGCGGCCGACGGGGCGATCGTCAACATCGTCGACGACCTCGCCCGGTCGCAATTCATTACGCCCGCCATCGTCGACCGCGATCCGGTCGTGGTCGCCATCGGGACCGAGGGCGCGGCTCCGGTTCTGGCGCGAAAGATCAAGGCCGAGCTCGAGGCACGGCTCTCGCCCGCCACGGGCCTGCTGGCGCGGGTGGCCAAGACCTTCCGCAAGACCGCCGACGCGCTTCCGATGGGCGCCGTCCGCCGTCGCTTCTGGGCCGAGTATTACGACGAAGCCGGCCACCGTGCGGCCGCCGATGGTGAGGACGCGATCCGCGCAACGCTTCACGAGCTGCTGGATACCCACCTGAAGGCAGACGACCGGCCCGGCCATGTCGACCTCGTCGGCGCCGGCCCCGGTGATCCGGAACTCCTGACCCTGAAGGCGCGCAACGCGCTCGACCGGGCGGACGTGGTGATCCACGACCGGCTGGTCGCGCCCGAGATCCTGGAGCTCGCCCGCCGCGAGGCCACGATCATCGAGGCCGGGAAGGAAGGCTTCGGGCCCGCCATGGCGCAGGACGCCATCAACGCGCTGATGGTCGAGCATGCCCGCGCGGGCGCGCATGTCGTCCGGCTGAAATCCGGCGATCCCACGGTCTTCGGCCGCCTCGACGAGGAGATCGAGGCGCTGGACCAAGCGGGCATCGGCTGGTCCATTCTGCCGGGCATCACCGCCGCCTCTGCCGCCGTGGCCTCGATCGGGCAGAGCCTGACGAAGCGCGGCCGCAACGGCGCGGCCCGGCTGCTGACCGGCCACGACATGAAGGGCTTCGCCGAGCAGGACTGGGCCCAGCTCGCCCGCCCGGGCGAGGTCGCCGCGATCTACATGGGCAAGCGCGCCGCGCGCTGGATGCAAGGCCGGCTGATGATGCACGGCGCCGCGCCCGTGACCCCCGTCACGCTGGTCGAGAACGCCTCGCGCGCCGATCAGCGCATTCGCGCCGCCACGCTCGCCACCCTGCCCGACGCCGTGGCCGAGGCCGCGGGCCCGGTCGTCATCCTGCTGGGCCTCGCGCCGCGCAGGGCCGGCGAAGCCATCCTCAACAGGGAGATCGCGCTATGACCCGTCGTCCTTTCACGCCCAAGGTCGTCACCGCCAACCGCCTGCTGCAGGGCGACGTGGTCTACCTGTCGCCCAGCGACGAATGGGTGACCGACCATGCCGAGGCCGAGCTGATCGAGGACGAGGCCATCGCGCAGCTGCGCCTTCTGGACGCCGAGCGGCAGATGAAGATCGTTGTCGGCGCCTATCTGGCCGACGCGCGCCCCGGCCCCCGCGGCCCCGAGCCCGTCCATTTCCGCGAGGCGTTCCGCGCGCGCGGCCCCTCCAACTACGCCCATGGCAAGCAGGCCGATGCGGCCCGCAAGGCGGAGACGACCTGACATGTATCACTACGACGAATTCGACCGCGCCTTCCTCGACGAGCGCAACGCGCAGTTCCGCGCCCAAGTGGAGCGCCGCATCGACGGCAGCCTGACCGAGGACGAGTTCAAGCCGCTGCGGCTGATGAACGGCGTCTACCTGCAGCTGCATGCCTACATGCTGCGGGTCGCGATCCCCTACGGCACGCTGTCGAGCGCGCAGATGCGGGTGCTGGCCGAGCTGGCGGAGCGGTGGGACAAGGGCTACGGCCATTTCACCACGCGCCAGAACATCCAGTACAACTGGCCCAAGCTGCGCGACATTCCCGACATGCTGGACCGACTGGCCGATGTCGGGCTGCACGCGATCCAGACCAGCGGCAACACGATCCGCAACGTGACCGCCGATCACTTTGCCGGCGCGGCGGCCGACGAGGTGGCGGATCCGCGGCCTTATGCAGAGCTTCTTCGGCAATGGTCCACCGACCACCCGGAATTCCAGTTCCTGCCGCGCAAGTTCAAGATCGCCGTGACCGGGGCCGAGGCCGACCGCGCCGTGATCCGCGCCCATGATATCGGGCTGCAACTGGTCAAGCGCGACGGCGAGATCGGCTTCCGCGTGCTGATCGGCGGCGGCCTGGGGCGCACGCCGATGCTGGGCAAGGTGGTCCGCAACTTCCTGCCCGAGGCCGATCTGCTGCCCTATTGCGAGGCGATCGTGTCGGTCTACAACCGCCTCGGCCGGCGCGACAACAAGTACAAGGCGCGCATCAAGATCACCGTCCACGAGACCGGGATCGACGAGATGCGCGCGCAGATCGAGGACCGGTTCGCCGCGCTGCGCCCGCTCTTCGACGGGTCGGACATGGACCGGCTGGACGCGATCCGCGCGCAGTTCGCCCCGCCCGATTTCGTCGCCGGTCCGGCCGAAATCGACCTCGACGATCCGGTGCTGCGCAGCTTCGTCGACACCAATGTCGCGCCCCACGCCCGCGCCGACCACGCGATCGTCACCGTCTCGCTCAAGGCGCATGGGGCCACGCCGGGCGACGCCACGGCGGCGCAGATGCGCGCGCTGGCCGACCTGGCCGAGCGCTTCGCCTATGGCGAGCTGCGCATCAGCCACGAGCAGAACGTGATCCTGCCCCATGTGCCCCGGGCCTTCCTGCCCGCGCTGCAGGCCGGGCTGAAGGCGGCCGGGCTCGCCACCGCGAATGTAGGCCTCGCCTCCGACATCATCGCCTGCCCGGGCATGGATTACTGCGCGCTGGCCACCGCCCGCTCAATCCCCGTCGCGCAGGCCATCGCGACCCGCATCGACGCGCTGAAGATCGAGCACGAGGTGGGCCACCTGAAGATCAAGATCTCGGGCTGCATCAATGCCTGCGGGCACCACCATGTCGGGCATATCGGCATCCTCGGGCTCGACCGCGCGGGGGTGGAGAACTACCAGATCACGCTGGGCGGCGACGGCACCGAGGCGGCGGCCATCGGCGAGCGGGCCGGCCCCGGCTTCGCCTATGACGAGATCGTGCCCGCCATCGAGCGCCTGATCCTCGCCTATCTCGACCGGCGCGAGAACGCGTCCGAGACCTTCCTCGACGCCTATCGCCGGCTGGGCCCCGCGCCCTTCAAGGCCGCCCTTTACCCGCAGGAGGCCCGGGATGCCGCTTGATACCCATGCCGTTCTGACCGCGCGCGCCGAGGCGCTGAACGCGGCCTATGCCAACCATTCCGCCTTCGCCGTCATGTCCCGCGCGCTGGACGATGCGGCGGTGGGCCCGGTGGCCCTGGTCTCGTCCTTCGGGGCGGAATCGGTCGTGCTGCTGCATATGCTGTCGGTCATGGACCGGGCGCGCCCGGTCTTGTTCCTCGAGACGGGAATGCTGTTTCCCGAGACGCTGGCCTATCAGCGGCAGGTGGCCGAGCGGTTGGGCCTCTCCGACGTGCGGGTGGTCCGGCCCGACAGCACCGATCTCTTCGACGCCGACGCCGAGGGCGACCTGCATGGCCGCGATCCCGACGCCTGCTGCACGATCCGCAAGACCAAGCCGCTGGAGCTGGCGCTGCAGACGTTTGACGCCTGGATCACCGGGCGCAAGCGCTTCCAGGGCGGATCGCGCGCCGCGCTGCCCTTCTTCGAGGCCGAGGCCGGCAAGCTCAAGATCAACCCGCTGGCGCATTGGCGACCCGCGGACGTGGCCGACTACATCGAAAACAACCGTCTGCCCCGCCATCCGCTGGTCGCGCAGGGCTTCCCCAGCCTCGGCTGCGCGCCCTGCACCTCCAAGGTCGCGCCGGGCGAGGACCCGCGCGCAGGCCGCTGGCGGGGCCGCGAGAAGACGGAATGCGGCATCCATTTCGCCGGCGGCCGCGCGCTGCCCGGCGCGGTGGTGGCAGGATAAGGACGACCGACATGCCCATCGTCACCGATACCGGCTTCCGGGCCGACGATCTCGACCACGGCTTCACCGCCCCCGACGCGCTGCCCGCGAACGGGCCGATCGCCATCGACCTCGGCCCCGATGCCGATCTCGCCCCCGTGCTGGCGCGGCTGGGCGACGCGACCGCGATCCGCGTGGCCTTTCCCAGCTTCGCCGATGGCCGCGGCTTTACCATCGCGCGGCAATTACGCCGCGCGGGCTTCACCGGGCGCCTGCGCGCCGCGGGCCACGTGCTGGCCGACCAATACGCCATGGCGCGGCGCGCGGGCTTCGACGAGGTCGAGATCGACGACGCGCTCGCCGCCCGCCAGCCCGAGGACCAGTGGCGCGCCCGCGCCGACTGGCGCGCGCATGACTACCAGGCGCGCCTCGGCCGCCGCCCCGACGCCGCCGCCTAGAAATCCGAACCCCGAACGCCTAGAGGTGCGGGCGACGCCCGCAATCGAAGACATGACGCATATGAACGCCCCCCAGAACGCCACCGCGCAGCCCGTGCTGCCCGATGCCCAGACGGTCACGCAGGTCACCCATTGGACCAACAAGCTGTTCTCGTTCCGCGTGACGCGCCCGGCGAGCCTGCGCTTCCGCTCGGGCGAATTCGTGATGATCGGCCTGATGGGCGATCCGGACCCGAAGACGGGCCGCCAGAAGCCGATCCTGCGGGCCTATTCCATCGCCTCGCCCGCCTGGGACGACGAGTTGGAATTCTACTCGATCAAGGTCCAGGACGGCCCGCTGACCTCGCGGCTTCAGCATATCGAGCCGGGCGACCAGATCATCCTGCGCCCCAAGCCCGTGGGCACGCTGGTCCATGACGCGCTCTTGCCCGGCAAGCGGCTTTGGTTCTTCGCCACCGGCACCGGCATCGCGCCCTTCGCTTCGCTGCTGCGCGAGCCGGAGACCTGGGAGAATTACGACGAGGTCATCCTGACCCATACCTGCCGCCAGGTGGCCGAGCTGGAATACGGCCGCCAGCTGATCGACGCGCTGCGCGAGGACGAGCTGATCGGTGAGCTGATCGGCGACAAGCTGAAATATTATCCCACCACGACGCGGGAGGAGAGCCCGGTCATGGGCCGGATCACCGACAAGCTGCGCGACGGCTCGGCCCTTCGCGACCTGGGCGTCGACACCATCGGGCCCGAGACCGACCGCGCGATGGTCTGCGGCTCGCTGGATTTCAACCTCGAGATCAAGGAGATCCTCGAAGGCTTCGGGCTTGAGGAAGGCGCCAATTCGGAGCCCAAGCACTACGTGGTCGAAAAGGCCTTCGTCGGCGAAGGCGCGAATTGAGAGGACGGGTCGGGCCGCGGCCTAGACCCACTGCACCCCGTCGCCCGAATCGAGCATCGCCCGGATCAGGCCGGGCTCGTGACGCCCCGCGGCCACCTCGGCATCCATGGCGTGCTCGGCCTGCGCCACGACGTCGAGCGCGGCGATGACGCGGTCCAGCATGTCGAAGGGTACGACGACCACGCCGTCGCAATCGGCCAGCACCACATCGCCCTGCGCGACCCGCACACCACCCACCTGCGCCGGCAGGCCCAGCGTCGCGGGGCCGTGCGAGACGGGGGAATTCGGCGTCAGCCCCGTGGCCCAGACCGGCAGGCCGACCGCCTGCACCCCCTCCAGATCGCGCATCGGGCCGTCGGTCACGAAGCCGGCCGCGCCGCGGTTCTTCAGCATGCCCAGCACCCGGTCACCCGCGGCGGCGCAGCCCTGGAAGCCCTGCGTCTCGGCCACGACGATATCGCCCGCTTCGGCGAAAGCGACCGCCGCCAGCGTCCCGAGCAGGTCGCCCGGCCGGTTGCCCGCGACCAGGGCGGGACCGCAGGCGCGGTCGGGCAGACCGGGCAGCGGCGCGATCCCTGCCGCCATCGCGCCCGCCCCGCCCATCGCGTCGACGACGAAGCCCGTCGGATGCGCGGCGATGGCGGCGACCTGATCGGCCGCGGGTCGGCGCAGGTCCCGTGCGATGCGCAGCGGCGCGGGTTCCTCGATCATGGCAAATCCTCCCGCGGGGGAGCTTCGATGACGCGGTTTTCGGGCGCAAACGAAAAAGGGCCGCGCGTCACCGCGCGGCCCCGTCGTCGCGATCGGCGCGACCTTATTGCTGCGGCAGCAGGCGGGTGCGGAGCTGGTCCAGCACGCCTTCGACCATTTCCGGATTGTCGGCGGCCTGCTCGACCACGCTGCTGAGCGTCGTCTTGACGACCATGCCCAGATCCGTCGTCTCGATATAGGCGAGCACGGTCTCGGCATCGAAGCCTTCCGGGGTCAGCAGCGTGTCCAGCGTCGTCGTCTCGCCATCGGCGGTCTCGATGGTGACCGTGCCGTCGGCCTCGGTGGTCGTGGTCAGGCCCGGCTCGATGGATTGCAGCGCGGCGGCGGCTTCGCCGGCGGCGCCTTCCACGGCCTCGGCCGCTTCGCCGGCGGCTTCCGCGGTCGCGGCGACGGCGCCCTCGGCCGCCTCCTCGGTGGCCTCCGCAGCCTCGGCGGCGGTCTCCGCGGTGGCAGCGGCGGCGCCCTCGACGGCTTCCTCGGTCGCCTCGGCGGCGTCAGCGGCGGTCTCCGCGGTAGCGGCGGCAGCGCCTTCGACGGCCTCTTCGGTCGCCTCAGCGGCCTCGGCGGCTTCCTCGGCTGTCGCGGCGGCGGCGCCCTCGACGGCCTCCTCGGTCGCGGCGGCGGCGTCTTCGGCCTCCTCGACCAGCGCGGCGGAGCCTTCGGAGACGTCCTCGGCCAGCTCCTCGGTCACGGCGGCGCTTTCGTCGACCGCGCCCTCGACGACCTCTTCGGCATTGGCGATCGGCTCGGCGTCGGCATCGACGTCGACCTCGAGCTCGCCCTCGGCGGTCACCTCTTCGGTGGTCAGCGGCGCATCGACGGGCGCGTCGGCGGTCTGGGTGCCATCGACCATGCGGTCGATCGCGATCCAGCCCAACACGGCGACGACCAGGACGGCGAGGCCTACGATCAGGTTGCGGGACATTGCGAATCTCCTATCGGATGTGCGTGTGGCGCTCGCCCCTTAGGCGCAACGCGGACACAACCTCAATGCGCGATCGACCGACCGGGTTCCCCTTGCAGGATCGCGCCGTCGCTTCGTCTTGAAGCGGCCAGACGCACAGGCTACCTTTCAGCCCTCATTCGAAACGTCCCGAAAGGATTACGACCATCGCCCGCAGACCCCACAACGCGCCGCCCACGCGCGACACCGGCCCCCGCATCAATGACCGCATCCGCGCCGTCGAGATCCGCCTGATCGGCGCCGACGGCGAAAATGTCGGCGTCGTCAGCCCGTCCCGCGCCCGCGAGATGGCCGAGGAGGCAGGTCTCGACCTCGTCGAGATCAGCCCGAACGCGAACCCGCCGGTCTGCAAGATCATGGATTTCGGCAAGTATAAGTACGAGACCCAGAAAAAAGAGGCCGAGGCCCGCAAGAAGCAGAAGACGATCGAGGTGAAGGAGGTGAAGTTCCGCCCCAACACCGACACGCATGACTACGACGTCAAGATGCGCAACGTGATGAGATTCCTGGAAAACGGCGACAAGGTGAAGGTCACCCTGCGCTTCCGCGGC